>NZ_BAAADV010000010.1 GCF_039522665.1 Natronoarchaeum mannanilyticum | reverse complement strand
CAACCAGTCATGGTCCGACTTCGACGACTCGCCCGTTCGGCCGGGCGCTAACGAACTACCAAGGCTAACACCTATACGCTCTCCCAGCCGCCTCGACGATCGGGGCGGCCGGGAGTGGGCCCATAGCTCAGTGGTAGAGTGCCTCCTTTGCAAGGAGGATGCCCAGGGTTCGAATCCCTGTGGGTCCATGTCCCGTGCCCGACTCGAACCGTTCCCCTTAAGTGGGAGACGGGGATGAGTTGTGGTACGAGCACACCGATGCACCATCCCGTGCGAGCGCGGATGGGAAGGGTCGATACCGCCCCAGACCACCGGGCGGTAGATGAAGACCGCGTGTACGTGCGATCCAGACGTCCACTGGACTCATTCATCGAAGACGACACCGCGTCGTCTCCGACCTGGTCCAAATTTGACGTGGCTACGACGCCGGCTGGTGAATGGCTCGGCTCGAGAGCTGAAGACGGACGTGCCAAGCTGCGATAAGCCTGTGGGAGCCGCACGGAGGCGAAGAACACAGGATCTCCGAATGGGAATCCCCTCGCAATTGCCTTGCGCAATGGGGAACGTCGGGAATTGAAACATCTTAGTACCGACAGGAATAGAACGCAAAACCGCGATGTCGTTAGTAACCGCGCGTGAACGCGATCCAGTCCAAACCGAAGCCCTCACGGGCAATGTGGTGTTCCGGACTGACATGCAGCACGTGACCTTCTCCGAGAAATCTTCTGGAACGAAGTGCGATACAGGGTGACAGCCCCGTATCGGA
>NZ_BAAADV010000009.1:955-2157 GCF_039522665.1 Natronoarchaeum mannanilyticum | reverse complement strand
GGTAGGTCAGTATGCCCCGAATGTGCTGGGCGACACGCGGGCTACAATGGCCGAGACAGTGGGACGCAACCCCGAGAGGGGGCGCTAATCTCCGAAACTCGGTCGTAGTTCGGATTGAGGGCTGAAACTCGCCCTCATGAAGCTGGATTCGGTAGTAATCGCCACTCAGAAGGTGGCGGTGAATACGTCCCTGCTCCTTGCACACACCGCCCGTCAAATCACCCGAGTGGGATCCGGATGAGGCTCGGTTCCCGAGTCGAATCTGGGTTCCGCAAGGGGGATTAAGTCGTAACAAGGTAGCCGTAGGGGAATCTGCGGCTGGATCACCTCCTACAGTCCGGGACCAGGCCGACGGCCTGGCCCACTCGTAGGACTCGTCCCACACGGGACGAGAATCCCTAAGCCCTACTTTCCACAGTAGGCACCAGTCATGGTCCGTAATCGGAAACACTCACCGTCGTTCGGTTGGGCACCTTTGAACTACCAAGGCTAACATCCTCCTGTGATGGAGGGTAGACCCATAGCTCAGTGGTAGAGCGCCTCCCTCGAACGGAGGGCGTCCCTGGGTTCGGTTCCCAGGTGGGTCTCTGTATTCGGGTCCTTCGGACGGACCGTTGCCCTTAAGTGGGAACGGCTCGGACGAATGGATCCGAGCAAATTGATGCACCATCCCGTGCGAGCGCGGATGGGAAGGGTCGATACCGCCCCAGACCACCGGGCGGTAGATGAAGACCGCGTGTACGTGCGATCCAGACGTCCACTGGACTCATTCATCGAAGACGACACCGTGTCGTCTCCGACCTGGTCCAAATTTGACGTGGCTACGACGCCGGCTGGTGAATGGCTCGGCTCGAGAGCTGAAGACGGACGTGCCAAGCTGCGATAAGCCCGAGGGAGCCGCACGGAGGCGAAGAACTCGGGATCTCCGAATGGGAATCCCCTCGCAATTGCCTTGCGCAATGGGGAACGTCGGGAATTGAAACATCTTAGTACCGACAGGAATAGAACGCAAAACCGCGATGTCGTTAGTAACCGCGCGTGAACGCGATCCAGTCCAAACCGAAGCCCTCACGGGCAATGTGGTGTTCCGGACTGACTTGCAGCACGTGACCTTCTCCGAGAAATCTTCTGGAACGAAGTGCGATACAGGGTGACAGCCCCGTATCGGAGAACAGTAGCGTGTGCGTCAGCTCCAGAGTAGC
>NZ_BAAADV010000009.1:0-883 GCF_039522665.1 Natronoarchaeum mannanilyticum | reverse complement strand
TGAGCGAACGCTGAAAAGCACCCCGAGAAGGGAGGTGCAATAGGGCCTGAACTCAGTCGGCCACTGAGCGACGGGGCATACAAGGCCCCACGAAAAACGACCGAAGCGCGAGCTTCTAGTAGGAATCGTGGGGAGCCGATGTTCCGTCGTGCGTTTTGAAAAACGAGCCAGGGAGTGGATCTGTTTGACGAGTCTAACCCGAGTATCGGGGAAGGCGCAGGGAAACCGACATGGCCGCAGGGCTTTGCCCGAGGGCCGCCGTGTTCAAGCGCGGGGAGTCAAATGGATCCGACCCGAATCCGAGCGATCTATGCGCGAGCAAGGTGAAGCGTGCCGAAAGGCACGTGGAGGCCTGTTAGAGTTGGTGTCCTACAATACCCTCTCGTGACTCGCGTATAGGGGTGAAAGGCCCATCGAGCTCGGCAACAGCTGGTTCCAACCGAAACATGTCGAAGCATGACCTTTGGCGAGGTAGTTCGTGGGGTAGAGCCACCGATTGGCGGTCCCGCCCCCGAGAGGGGTCGGCCCGCCTGTCGAACTCCGAACCTACGAACGCTGTTGACCCAAGGATTCCGGTGCACGGGGTAAGCCTGTGTACCAGAAGGGAGACAACCCACTGCCGGGTTAAGGTCCCCAAGTATGGATTAAGTGCAATCCTCTGAAGGTGGTCCCGAGCCCCAGACAGCCGGGAGGTGAGCTTAGAAGCAGCTACCCTCTAAGAAAAGCGTAACAGCTTACCGGCCGAGGTTCGGGGCGCCCAAAATGATCGGGGCTCAAATCCATCACCGAGACCTGGCCGCACCCGTCACAGGGTGATCGAGTAGGTTGGCGCTCCACGTGGGTGGAAGCACGGGCGAGAGCTCGTGTGGACCGCGTGGTGACG
>NZ_BAAADV010000008.1:164908-306329 GCF_039522665.1 Natronoarchaeum mannanilyticum | reverse complement strand
CCCACGTGGCAGCAAGTACTGGAGTGCGCGAGCCTCTGGGAACACTGCCTCGCCGCCTGCCACTCATACTAACACCCCCACGAGCATCGCGCTCGTGGGGTGTTTCCATTTCGAACGCACAGCGACAGCGCCCGCCTCGCGACAGTCCAAACTACTCGCTCACTGAATTCGCTGACGCCTGAACCTCTATCCACGGACGCATGGATGCGTCTCCTCGTCCGTGTAGCCGGACACCTCAGAAAGGCCCTGGTTCCACCGCTCAAGTGCGCCGTTCTCGTATAATACGTCGAACACGTCGTTAATCGCATCCAGAATATCGTCGGCGTACTGCTGGTGTCGTTCGAGGCGCTCGTTCGAAGTCTCCAGCTGGTCGACTGTGGCCTGGGGTTCGAGGTGGCGTGTTTTTGCCCGTGCGTCGTACGTCCCTATACCAAAGCCTGCGAGGCTGCCCAACCCCGTAAGCAACAGTGTATTTCCGACGATATTTGGATCCTCACTGGCAAGGATGATCGGCATCATGATGGCGAGACCGATGACGATGCCGCGAACACACCACTTGCTAATGGTCGGATAGAGTTCGGAACGGATGTCAGTGTGAGGCAACCGATAGCCGCCATACAACAAGTTGACATCCACCTCCCGGCGTAGTCCGAAAGGCTCTGTTTCCGAACGGGCATCGCCCGTAATCCGTTGAGAAGCCTCTATAGTGTTATTGTAGGAGAGCATATACGATCCCGCCTCATTCCGTGTGCCAGTCCGACCGTCGTGTATCCTTCCTGACCGACGAGGTTTAACTGGATCGGAGCGTTGGTAGGCATAATGAGTTCGCGTGCAAGCACGTCCGACGACTTCTGGGGGGATGTTGACGACGACGTTGCACTCCAACGGTTCCGGTCGCTGGTCAACACGATCGATGATGGGGTGTATCAACTCGATCCGGACGGGTACTTTGTCGCCGTGAATACCCAGATCATCCAAACGACAGGCTACTCGCGCGAGGAACTCCTCGGCGAACACGTTTCGCTCGTGCTTGCCGACGATGATGTCGAACGTATCGAACGCGAGATCAAGCGCCAACTCGAAACGGATGATCAGGATATCGCGACGTTCGAGTTCGGCGTCCAAACTGCAGACGGAGACACCGTTCCCTGCGAACTCCGGCTCAACCTGCTCATCGAAGAGGGCAAGTTTCAGGGGACGATCGGCGTCGCGCGAGACATCTCGCAGAAGAAACAGCGTATCTTGGGTCGGATTTCCGACGCGTTCTACGCGCTCGACGATGAGTTCCGATTTACGCACGTCAATGAACGGGCAGAAGAGCTCATCCAATACACTGAAACGGAACTGCTCGGCGAGAACCACTGGGAGGTCCTCTCCAGTGTTGCTGAGAACGACGCGGTTCGAGAGGCCTTCCAGACGGCGATGACCTCTCAGGAGGCGACGACGATCGAGTTCTACGACGAAACGCTCGGATTCTGGGCCGAGGCGAATCTCTACCCCTCCCAGACTGGGCTCTCGGTGTACTTTCGAGACGTCACCGAGCGCAAGGCTCGCGAGAAGAAATTAGAGCGCTACGAGCGGACGGTCGAAACCATCTGGGACGGTGTCGCGACGCTCGACGCCGACGGCCGGTTTGTGATGACCAACGAGGCGTTCTGCGAGATGACCGGCTACCAGCGAGAGGAACTGCTCGGAGAGCACGTCACGCTCCTCGTCGACGAATCGGTCAACGAGCGATCCAAGGAGTTACACGCAGAGATGCTCGGCGACGAGCAAGAATACGCCTCAATCGAGTTTGAGATCGAAACGGCCGATGGCGAGCGGGTTCCCGTCGAAAGCCGGTTCGGCCCGTACGTTCTCGAAGACGGATCGGTCGGTCGTACGGGCGTCCTCCGTGATCTCTCCGAGCGTAGAGAGCGCAAGCAGGAACTACTGAAGTACGAAACGATCATCGAGACGGTCAACGACGGGATCTACACGGTCGACGCGGACGGCCGTTTCACGATGGTCAACGACGCATACTGCGATTTAACCGGCTACTCGCGGGAGGAACTTCTCGGATCCCACGTCTCGCTGGTCGTCGACGATGAGACAGCCGACCAGGCAAAGGAACTGGAACAGGAGATCACCACGGGGACCGCCGACAGACCGATGGCCGATGCCGAGATACGCACCGCTAACGATGATCGTGTACCCGCGGAGGCGACGTTCTCGATGTTGCCCGGTGAACGGCGTGAACGAATCGGCGTCGTCCGCGACATCACGGAACGGAGGGAACGCGAACGGGCGCTGGAGGAGAGCGAACGCCGCTACCGAACGCTCGTCAATCACTTCCCGAACGGCGCGGTCGGACTCTTCGACGAGGAGTTGACGTACACCGTCGCAGGCGGCGAGATGCTCGGCGAGCTCGGGATCGACCCGGACGATGTTCTCGGCACCTCGATCTACGAACGGTATCCAGAGGACCTCATCGAGCAGATCAAACCACACTTTCAGGCAGTTTTCGACGGCGAATCGGCGAGTTTTGAAGCGGAATACCACGGCCGGAACCTGTTGGCGCACACGCTCCCGGTTCGCAATGCCGACGACGAGATTTACGCCGGGATGCTGATGATTCAGGATATCACTGAGCGTACGGAGTACCGGAAGCAACTCGAAGAATCAAACGAGCGTCTGGAGCAGTTTGCGTATGCCGCCAGTCACGATCTCCAGGAACCACTCCGGATGATCACGAGTTACCTCCAGTTGATCGAACGACGATACGGAGACGAACTCGACGAGGACGCCGAGGAGTTCATCGAGTTCGCCGTGGACGGTGCCGACCGCATGCGCGAGATGATCGACGGATTGCTCGAGTATTCGCGCGTCGAATCACAGGGCGATCCGCTCCAACCAGTCGATCTCGACAACGTTCTGGACGACGTGCGCGAGGATCTGCAGATACAACTCGAGGAGAGCAACGCCGATATCATGGCCGACGAACTCCCGCGAGTGGACGGTGACCCAAGCCAACTACGGCAGGTCTTCCAGAACCTGCTCAGTAATGCGATCGAGTACAGTGGTGACCAACCACCGTCAGTTGAGATTACTACCGAACGCGACGAGGACAAGTGGGTCATCTCGATCAAGGATGAGGGCGTGGGAATTGATCCCGAAGATCAGAAGCGGATCTTCGAGGTGTTCCAGCGGCTTCACTCTCATGACGAGCATCCAGGGACGGGTATCGGTCTGTCACTGTGTCGTCGAATCGTCGAACGGCACGGCGGTGAGATCTGGGTCGAATCAGAGCCAGGCGAAGGCACGACATTCTCGTTCACGCTGCCTGCGACGAGTAATAGCGATACGTGACCGAGAGACTGCTTCAAGTCGTCTTGGTGGTTCTCAACCTCCACTCTGAAAATTGTCTAGACCACTATCTCACAAGTCACGTAACACCTCGTGCTGCCTAGCGTCGGGTACCATAGAAGGTTGAGTCATGGATCGACCTAGATCGCTGTCGCACCGGCGGCGACGGGCAGTGCGATACCGGTGACGAACCGGGCGTCGTCGCTAGAGAGCCACATGAACGCTGCGCTGACGTCCTCTGGCTGGACGATCTCGCCGAGCACGTTGTCGGGCCCGGACTGTTCGGCGACCTCGGCCATCTCCTCGCCGATCGACTCGACGATGCCGCCGGTCATCGGCGTGTCGACCGCGGACGGACAGACAGCGTTGACGGTGATGTCGTACTGCGCCAGCTCCATCGCCAGCGTCTGCGTGAGGCCGATCACGCCGTGCTTAGCGGCCGTGTAGTGACCTAATCCTGGCGAGGCGACGAAGCCGGCGGTCGAAGACGTGTTGACGATCCGCCCGCCCTCGCCGCGCTCGATCATGTGGTTGCCGACGTGCTTGGCGCACAGCCACATCCCCTTGAGGTTCACGTCGAGCGCCTGATCCCACGTCGCCTCGTCGATCTCCATCAGCGCGCCCGGCGGCGCGACGCCGGCGTTGTTCGCCAGAATGTCGATCCGACCGAACTCGTCGATCGCCTCCCCCACCGCGCGCTCGACGGTGGCCTCCTTCGAGACGTCCATCTGGACGCCAAGCGCCTCTTGGCCACGCTCCTCGACCATCGCGACGGTCTCGGCCAGATCGTCCTCGCCGGACATGTCGTACTGGGCGTCGTCCGGCGTCTCGCAGATGTCGGTCGCCACCACGTCCGCGCCGTTCTCGGCGTAGGTGACGGCGTGTGATCGTCCCTGCCCTCTCCCTGCCCCTGTGACGAACGCAACCTGTCCGTCGAAGTCGTACTCTACCATGTTCTCTCGGGTGAGAAGTCCACGGCCGAACACAAAACCGTGACACCGCCGGCCGGGAAGCTATCGGGGACCGTCCTGTCTCGCCAAGAACAAGCGAGGGATGGTCGACTGGCGGCCCGATGATCCGGGGAACAGGTAGCTACGGCGTCGCGACGCCGCGACGCGGATGACGACGATGGTATCTGGCCACCATCACGAAGCGGCGCCTCAGTCGTCCGCCGCCGCCGTCGGGGCCGCGCGGGCGTTCTCGATCAGTTCCTGCACGTCGACCCGGCGTCCCTCCTCGGCGGCGCGGTAGGCGGCCTCCGTCAGGGCGGTGATCTCGAGTCCGACCTCGCCGGGGACGGCCGGCTCGTCGTCGCCGCGGACCGACGCCAGGAAGTTCTCGAGTTTCCGGTCGGTCAGCGTTTCGAAGTCCGTTCCCTCGGTAATCTCGGTCTCGTAGGTCGTCGCCCCCTGCTCGGCGACGCGGATGCGCTCGCCGTCGAATGTGATCCGACCTTCGGTGCCCCAGATCGCGTACGACTCGGCCGGTTCGCCGTCGATGCCGGCGCCGCTGACGGAGACGCTGGCGGTCACGGGGCGGCCGTCGCGCTCCAGCGAGAGCGCGAGGGCGGCGTCGGTATCGACACCCGGACTGTCGAACTCCATCTGCGCCGAGACGGACTGGGGTTCGGCGCCCGTCGTCCACAGCAGGGCGTCGAGCAGGTGCGACCCCGAGTCGTAGAGCTGACCGCCGCCCGACAGCGACGGGTCGGCGCGCCACGTGCCGCGCTGGAGGTCGATCCAGTCCTGCGACAGGACCGCGTTGGCGGCGTGGACTTCGCCGATGCGCCCGGACTCGACGATCCGCTCGATCTCGGCGAACGCGGGGTGGAAGCGGCGCTGGTAGCCCACCTGGAGGACGCGGTCGCGCTCGCGGGCCCGATCGATCAGGTCGACGGCGTCGCCGACGTCGGTCACCATCGGCTTCTCGACGAACACGTCGACGTCCGCTTCGAGGAACGCCGTCGCCTGCTCGTGGTGGAGCGCGTGCGGCGTCGCGATCAGCGCGGCGTCGACGTCGTACGCGGACAGTACCGAGTCGATGTCGTCGTAGCTGGGCGCGTCGAACGATTCCTCGAACGACGCTCGCGCGTCGGGCGAGACGTCGACGCCGGCGACGACGTCGGCGTCGAGGTCGGAGAGCGATCGGAGGAGGACGCGGCCGAGACCGCCGAGGCCGACGGTCGCGATAGCGGGTGGCATTCGCTGCCGACTTAGGGGGAGCCGGTAAATCCCTTCTGGCTCGCCGCCGCGATCCCCTCCGCCGGCGGATAGTTTCGGCGCGTCGAACCGTCGTTTCCCGACCGACTATACCGTCGCTCGTCGTCTCTCCGACACGGTCCGACCGATGCACGTACTCGTCGCGGCCCACGACTTCTACCCCGATCCGGGCGCCGGAGGGACCGGCCGGTACGTCTACGAGACCGCCCGCCGACTCGTCGACCGCGGACACCGGGTGTCCGTCGTCACGCGCCGGCGAGGCGACGTGCCACGCCGCGGAACCGTCGAGGGGATTCGGGTCGCACGGTACGACTGCTCGATCGCGGAAGAGTGGGCTGGTTCGATCGCCGGGCAGCTACCCCGGGCGGTGCGGGCAGTCGCGACGGCGATCGACGATCTTACCGGGGGCCGTCCAGACCTGTTCAGCGTCCAGGGCCACGTCACGGGGCTGCTCGCCGATCGGGCGGTCGACAACGACGTCCCTCGCGTCGCGACGTTCCACAGCCCGTGGCCGACTGAGTACCGAATCCGCACCCGAGAATCGGAGCTTGCGCCGTGGCGCCGCGCGCTCAACGTCGAACTGCGCCTGCTGGTCGAGCGGCGGCTCCTCTCGCGGTGCGATCGCGTCGTCACGCTCAGCGAGTACATGGGCGAGGAGTGCCGCCGCGTGTACGGCCTGCCGGCCGACGCCGATCACGCGGTGATCCCCGGCGGCGTCGACGTCGAGCGATTCCGTCCGGACGTCGGAACGTACGCGCCGATCGCCGGCGCCACCGACGATACGTCGGACGCCGACGCGACGGTTGGCGCGAACGGCGGCACGTTGAGCGGCGATAGTATCTCGTTCCTCACCGTTCGTCGGCTCAGCAAGCGAATGGGTCACGACCTCCTGTTGGCAGCGTTCGCGAAGGTACTCGATCGCTATCCCGGCGCCCGCCTGTTCGTCGCGGGCGACGGTCCGCTCCGCGACGACCTGGAGCGTCGAGCCGTTGAGCTCGGTGTCGACGACAGAACGACGTTTCTCGGGTACGTTCCCGACGAGGAGCTGCCCGCCGCCTACGCGACTGCGGACGCGTTCGTGCTTCCGACGACGGAGCTCGAAGGGTTCGGTCTGGCGACGCTCGAAGCGCTGTCGTCCGGGACGCCGGTCGTCGGGACGCCCGTGGGCGGGACCGTGGAGGTACTCGGGTCGCTCGTCGATCGCCCGTCCGTACCGGACGAGCTGCTCCTTTCGTCGGTCGACGCGTCCGAACTCGCCGGGGGGATGGGCGTGCTCGCCGATCTCGACGCCGCCGCACTGCAGTCGCTCGGTCGGACCTGTCGACGCTACGCCCGAGAGCAGTACACGTGGGATCGGACGGTCACACGGTTGGAGGCGTACTATCTCGCTGGCGGGTGACCGTGCTATCGCTCGTCGACGAGTCGGCGTCGGTCGCACATCGGGCAGTACGCCGCTTCGGACGTGACGACGAGGCGGCTCCGGTGACATTCACAAACGGGGCCGATCGAAACCCCCGCTTGCTCGGCGACGGCCTCTATCGTATTCCGTAGTTGTTCGATTTCTTCCAGAGCAGTTCCGAGTTGGTCACTCACTTCGTCCAATCGCGCGCGTACCTCTCGGTCCGAGTAACTATCAGTGGAGCCCATACGACAGCTTCACCGGGCAGAGAGAAAACCCGAACTGCCCGTTGGTGGCAGATTGGTATCTGATAGCACACCACGGCCGACGCGGCGGGGCAAGCGTATAAACTCCGCGGCGTCGCCACTGGGGCACACCGTCACCCGGCAACGCGCCGAGCGGAGGTGCAAGGACAGTGCGAGTACTGCTGATACCCGAAGTGTATCGACCGGAAGACGCGACGAGCAGCGGCACCGTTCGGGACGCGGCGTCGTGGGTCGAGACGTGGCTCGCAGCCGACGACTCGCTGCACGTCTACTGGCTGCTGCCGCCGCGAGAGCGCGCCCGCTACGACCACGAGGACGTCCTCGCCGATAACGAGCGGGTCACGCTGATCGAGGCGCGGCCGTTCATGGCCGACGACCCGGACAGCGACCCGTTCACGGAGGGTGGGTACAGCGAAGCGGAGCTCGGCGCGCTGCGCGAGGCGATCTTCGACCGGAACGGCTACGTCGACGTCGTCGTCGATCAGCGCCGCACCGGCCGCACGGAACTGTACAAGTGGCTCCTCGAACACGCCGACCAGTGGGCCGCGAGGGTCCGTCCGTTCGACGTCATCGCCAACGTCCACGACATACAGTTCCCGTTCAAGTATCGGTGGTGTTCGTACCGGAACCGCTACCAGTTCCTCGCGGAGCTGTGCGGCGCGCTGTTCGCCGACGGCGCCTGGTACACCGCGGGGATCGACGCCGCGGGGGCGCTGATGGCCGCCGATCGACTGTTCGAGCCCGACGTCGTCCGGCGGGCGTTCTCCGGGAGCGTGATCGCAGGAAGCCCGATCGAGTTCGGTCGCTACGAGGAGCGGTACGCCGACGTCCCCCGCCGCTTGCACGTCGCCGGCGCCCTCTGGGAGAAGAAACACGCCGACCTCGTGCTCGACGTCGGTCGCCGACTCCACGACGAGTTCGGTATTCGGACGATCCTCACGAGCATGGAGCAGATCCCGGCGGAGTACCGCGACCGCGCGTGGGTCGACGCGTTCCCGGAGGCGTCGCGGGACACCTACGAGCGAGCGCTCGGCGAGGGCGACCTGGCGATCTGTGCGAGCGAGTACGAGACGATGGCGCGCACGCCCTTCGAGCAGGCGGCCAACGGCCAGGTGCTACTGTTACGCGACGAGCCGTGGATCTACGACTGTGTCCCCATGGATTACGCGCTGGCCGTCGACGCGGACGACCTCGCGGCGCTCGCCGCGCTCGTCGTCGAGCGCTGGGACGAGGCGGTCGCGGAGAACCGGCGGATGGTCGAGCACTGCAGGAACGTTCGCGCGCCGACGGCGTGTGGCCGGCGAACGTACGCTGACCTCCGGCGGCGCATCCGGACCAAACGCGAGCGTTACGACGCGCCGGCAGTGACCGACGTCGTCGAGCGTGCCGCGGCCGACGTGGCCGAGGAATCGTCCGATAGTACGACCCACACGTCCGGTCCTGCCGCGATAGAACAGGTCGGCGAGGTGAGCAATCACGTGGCGATCGACGATCTACTTGCTCGAACCGCCGAGTACACCAACGGCCGCCCGCTCTCCGAGTACGAGAACGTCGCATTCGTCGACGTGATCTACGCGTTACGGTCGCTGGGATACGAGGACGTCGGCAACCCCGGAACCCCGGTGTTCCGAAAGCGCGGCGCTTGAGAGAACCAGCGATCTCGACGGACCATCCCGCATCGATCTAACGTCGAGCGGTCGAACACCAGCGTGCTTTGGCGCCACTTCTTCGTGTGCTAGTGTCCGTGGTTCTAGTGAGGATACGCCAGCCCATGTCCCCTAAAAACGCCCAGCGCGAGTCCCTCCTCGACCTGTCCAGAGAAGAGCAGTGGGTTCTCCATCACGTGATACTCGACTGTATCGAGATGGAATCGCGCGCGCCCGAAAGCACCGACTCACCGGCCCTTGCGGTATATCGGGTCTTCGAAAAGCTCGAACGCGGGACGCATCGGTTCTCACAGCGCGAATGCCAGTGTATCCGGGACGAGTTGCGTCAGTACGTTGACTCTTGAGGGACGCCCGATCGTGACAGGCCGATCGCGGAGAGTATCCTCGATCGGATCGAGCCACGCCCATCTGTGTCTCTGTAGAGACACGACCCTGAAGACAGTTGCTGTCTCCCGGTTTTTCGAGTCGGCGTTCTTGCGACGAGGTCAGACGGTCGGCGGTGTTACCGTTTCCCGACCGTTCAATCGCTCGGCGACGACCGTCCGGATCTCGTCTTTGAACCGCTCGCGTCCGAACTGCCGGCGGATCGTCTCCGGGGGGACGCGCAGATCCCGCTGTCGTGCGGACGATTCAGAGAGCACGCAGTCGATCTTCTCTACCGCGTCCGCCACTGAGTCGTACTGGAGTTCGTCGCGATCGTCGACGATCACGTGCTGGCCGCCGTTCGCCGGGACGAACGGGATCGCCCCGCCGGCGGCCAGTTCTGCGACCGCCATACCGAAGTGCTCGTACTCCTTGCCGTGGATGCCATACCGGTGCGAGCAGACCCGGTCGACGAGCTCCGACCGGTCGATCTCGCCCTCGATATCGACGTACGGGCGGTCGGCGGCCATCGCGTCGACTTCCGCGCGGTACTCCTCGTCGACCGTCGGACCGATCACGTGCAGATGGACCCCGTGGCCGCGCTCTCGGGCCCCGTCGACGATCTCGATCAGTTCGCGGATGCGCTTGCTCCGCTCGATGCGCCCGACCGTCACGAACCCGCGTTCGCGCTCGTCCCAGGTGTCGGGATCGAACTCGCTCGTGTCGACGGGCGGGTACACGACGCGGGGGCGCGTCCCGTAGGCGTCCTCGACGACGTCGGCCGTCCACTCCGAGTTCGCCAGCAGCGCGTTCGAGCGGATGTCCGCCAGATCCACGCCCGCGACGCGCGTGCACAGCCGCTCGTAGGCCGAGTCGTCTTCCACGGTCGGATGGAAGATGTGCTCGCGGTTGTCGAGACTGACGGTCCAATCGAACGGGAAGTGGATATACTGGACGGAGTTGGACTCCAGGCCGAGTTCGTTGATCGTGCTCACGAGCAGGTCGAACTCGTCGGCGTGGTTGCGGGCGTACCGCCCCAACAGCGCGTTCTGGAGGATATAGTATTTCAATCCGTACGTTTCGTGGAGTTTCGGCGCGAGGTGGCCCGCTCGCCGGATCGTCACGTCTGTGACGTCGGTGTTGAAGTAGTCGTTGAGTTCATCGATGTCAGGGTCGGTCAGCGTCAGCAGCGTCACGTCGTGATCGTCTTCGAGTGCTTCGAGCACGTTCATCGCCACCGCCTCCCCACCACCCTTCGACATCAGGTCCATGTGTACTACGGCGATCTCTGACATAGCGTTCCCTCGGCTAGACAGCCGATACGGAGCGTCAAATACGACTGTTCACCGTAACATGTTCAATCATTTTTGACGGTAACCGTCATTCCCTCGTCATTGGAAGATTGGCTCCGGTTACTAGTCACCCCGCCGCCGTCGCCGGTAATCGTCGGCGGAGATCCTCTCTTGGACCGAAGTGGTACTATCGGTGAGAGTTATGCGTCATCCGTACGAAAACATCATTCTGGAGGCTGATCGGGGAGTACGCTCATCGTTCGTACGGGGCGTCTCACGGTACACGTTGGATTGGTCGCCTTACGCTGGAGGAGAACCCGGTAACCGCTAATAAGCTCGCCTTAGGACGCCGCACGTAGCTATCGGGTGCCAACGCATAAGACGCCGATCGTTGCTCATTAATCCGTATGAGCGACGACGATCTGGAAGGAATCTCCTGGGACGAGTTCTTCGAGGCGTTCGAGGAGAACAACCTCGCGATGGTCTATCAGGAGGTGACCAGCGGCGGAGAGGAGAGTCGATTCGCGAAGCTAGTCAGTCGCGACGACGCCTGAGCACCGTGCTCGTCAGCGTCGTCCTCCCGGTGTACGGGCGCGCGCCGGTCGTCGGCGACGCCGTCGAGAGCGTCCTTAGCCAAACGTACGAGAAATTGGTGCTGATCGTCGTCGACGGCGGGTCGAGCGACGGTACCGTCGAAGTCGTCCGGTCGTTCGACGACGAACGGATCGAACTCCTCACGAGGGACGAACCCGGCGGTGTGAGCAGCGCCCGGAACGCCGGCATCGAGGCCGCCAACGGGCGGATCGTCGCGTTCGTCGACTCAGACGACCGGTGGCATCCCGACAAGCTCGAACGCCAAGTCGAGGCGTTCGAGTGCGATCCCGACCTCGGCGTCTGCTACACCGGGCTGACCAAGGACTACGGGGAACCGCTGACCCGCGGCGGTGCGTCGGGCCGGATCTCCGAGGTCGTTCGTCGCATGGTGGTTCCGACGTACACGTCGACGCTGGCGGTCCGCAGCGAGGCGTTCGAGGCGGTCGGTGGCTTCGACGAGGCGCTGCCCTGCTTCGAGGACTGGGATCTCTGTCTTCGCCTCGTACGCGACTACGAGTTCCGGTACCTCGACGAGTCACTCGTCGTCAAGGGGACCGGCGGCGACAACATCTCCGCGGAACCCGCCCGCCTCGCTACTGCGGTCAAACGGGCCGTCGATCGATTGAGAACGGCAACCGACGGGACGGCGTAGGGGCCATTTGCAGCACGACGATAGCTGAGCAACAATGAGCAAGACCGCTGCAGGATCCGCCGACCGTCACGATAGTAGCGCGCCGGAGCGGTGGGTCCTCCTCACCGGAAGCCGACTGCTGGTGTCGCTTGTCATCCTACTCGTGATCGGCTTAGTGTTCGTCACGACGGCAGTGCTCGGTCTCGCGACGGTTACTACGCCGTCGCGGGTGATGTGGTACCTCAATGGCACCGTCAACGGGTTGTTGACGCTCGTGCCGATCGCGGTGGGCGTGAACCAGATCGTTCTCACCCACGAGTTCGGTTCGATCCAGGATCTCTACCAGCGCCGCACGGACGTCACGGAGTTCCGAGAGCGGGTTGAACAGTACACTGAAGATCCTGTGACATCGTCGCACGCGTCCGACCTCTTTGCAACGCTGCTCGCCGCCGTGTCGGACACCGCAGCCGGACTTCATCGAGAGTGCGCTGACTCGTCCGGGCAAGCAGACGAACGCCCGATTGAGGGGCTGGACGAACACTTGACCGAGGAGATTGACTCGATCTCTCACTCGATCCACGAGGAGGCGACCCGTATGAACGACGAGTTGACGGGAGGTGACCCAAACATGCTCCGGACGCTGCTGATCGTTCTAGAGTACGACGATTCCCGTGATTTCGATGAAGTACGTCGACTCCGCCACGAAGTATCAGACACCGACGAGGACGTCGCAGAGCAGTTACAGCGGATCGAAGAGCTGCTGTCGGAGATCGATGCCGCGAGACAGTACCTCAAAACGGTGGTCGTCGAACGGCAGCTGGCGCAGCTATCCCGCCTGCTGATCTACACCGGGCTCTTCAGCGTGACGGTCGCCCTACTCGGTATTTTCACGTATCGCGATATCGCTGGCGTGACGGCCCCTTACGCCTTGCTCGTGGTCGCGGCGGGGCTGCTCGTCGTGACGACGCTCCTCCCGCTCGCGATCCTCAGTGCGTACATTCTCCGGGTAGCGACGATTGCGCGGCAAACCGCGGCGTTCGGTCCATTCGTTCCGGAGTCCGAGTAGTAGTTCTGCGGCGCCCCGTTTGCACGCCCTTCGAACGCTCGGTGTTTCAGACTACTTCGTCCCCTACAGTTACGGACCGGGCCGTTGGCGTCGGGCACATGGCAATGCCGCCGAACGTGCTTCTGATGGTCGTCGACGCCTGCCGCCCGGACTACCTCTCGCCGTACGCGAATATCGTCGCTGGCACTGCCGACGCTCGCACGCCGGCGATCGAATCGCTAGCCGACGAGGGAACCGTACTCCGGCGAGCGATCAGCGCTGCGCCCCGGACGTTGCCCAGCGTGACGAGCATGTTGACCGGGCTGCGGCCCGCAGAGCACGGCGCAACGTCGCGGCAGTTCGCGATGCGGTACGGCGAGACGGTGACCCGCCAGCTATCCGAGTCGGGGTACGAGTGCGTCCACCTCTCGCCGAAGACGTGGACCGGCGACTGGCTTCCTCAGGGCTAGGGATTCGACCGGTCACACAGAGGCATAGTTCCTGTATGACCGATGTCGCATAGCAACATGGGCCGTAGGCTATCTCTCTGCCGTAGCTCATGATTATCCCGGTCTTGGTTGGGAAGTTCACTACGGTCCGTTATCCGGCGCCGTGCCGTTTTCCTGAAAACCCTGCAGTTGACGTTTACCCTGTCCTCCAGTTACCAGCCTCTCCTGCAATCCTTGAGCACGGTGCTGGAGATACAACTGAAATTCATCAGCTATGGATCTGTTGAAATATTCAGTAGCCACCAGGACTGGCCCTTCAGTTTGTTAGATACAGAGGAGTTACCTTTCACAGAGAGTCCAACCTCTCAGCAAACTGCCTCGTTATACGTCATTGAGTAGACGACATCCTCGTGTTCTAATACGTTTCCTCCTCATACCCGATTTTATCAGTTATCTCTGTACTCTCATTAGCAACACCTTCGCCAGTAACATTCGTGAGATAAACTCTTTCGCTGCGTTCCGACTGATTCAGCTTGTCATACTCCGAACTTGCTTTCGAAAGGGCCGTAGCAAGGGATACAACATCGGTGAATCCCTCTGCTTCTGCATCAAGTATTGATTCCCCATCAGGAGTCTCAGGGACGAATCGGACACCCAAGTGCCCAGTTGGTGGACAACCGAGATCTTCCGATTCATTGTTCTTGCTGTCCGATCCATTACCGCTCCCGTCCGACACAGGGGGAGACTCGTTAGTATCGTCAGTAGAGGAGCAACCTGCAAGAGTCATTGAGCAAGTAAGACCAGCACTGATGAGGACTGAGCGACGGTTCATACGATCCTGTCAAAGAGGATCGGTAAATTCTTTCCTCAAGTCAAATCGTTATTCGGTCAGTTCGAAGTTGCGACTTCTCGGTAAGATCAAGAGTAGCGATGTTTATCTATCCCCGGAGTAACCCAAATCAATATAACCGCCCTATGTGAGGTCATAATGCCAACAGATGCCCTGGATCGGCCTACATGAGGACCAAAAGAAAAGCCCTCGACAAGTCCCGAAACAGACCGACGTCGAATGCCCCACATGTGGACACCGGATGCGTATTCGGAGCAAATCAAGCGACGGGAGGGCCGCCACTTTTTCCATATCGGTGCTACGGGACAAGATGGTGGTAGCGGAGGCGGCGGCACAGATTGCGAATCTGTTGCTGAATCCGATAAGCACTTGAAATGGAAATCGCTGGCTGCTGATCAGCTTGAAACCATCTTTGAGGACCCCCACCATAGATATTCCATGGAGCGTGAACTCGCCGCTCCGAAGTCAGAGAAGGACAAGCGAGTGGGCGATGTGGTTCTCCGCTTTGAGGAGCCCGATCGACAGTTCGGTAAGGGTATCGTCGCGGAGGTTCAGCATCGAAATGAGTCAAAAGATATCCACGGACGACTGCTGACTATATCGACCAGGGATATCCCGTCATTTGGTTGGATAGCACCGATTTTGGGGAAGATCGTTGCCTACTTTCAGAAGTTGATATCCGTCTTCTCGCTCGGGATGCCGTGTGGCCCGATTTTGTACCGTCCTCGCGGGAGTGGGAGTCTACGTCGAAAGCGCACGACTATACTAACATCTGGTGCTATACTAAAGTCCCGGCAACGGTGGTGAAAGACTGGGTAGTCCCTGAACAGGAAGAATATTGGGGAGAAACGGCATGGGACGAACGGTTCCCCGGAGATCACGATTACCTCGATACAATCGAACAGAGGCATGATTCTCTGACGCACAGGCTGGCATTTGGGGCCTGGATCAGCCGAGATCGGGAGGACTCACCCTACTGGAACGATTTACGAACAGCCTACGGAAATGGACTTCAGAAGCGAGAAGCCAAATTTGTGTCCACGTGTCCTCACTGTAACGAGAACGAACTTCTTGATCCACCTAGCCGAGGAGAGAGCTCACGCGCGAGGACGTGTAGTCACTGTGGCGACTGGTACACCGTATTTGACTCCGAGGATTGAGATTGACGTATCCGTTGTCAACTGTTCGTTTCCCGCAGATTCGAATCTAGAAGCCACAATCTCGGAGGATGGAATTGATGAGTGCCTTTCGTTCTCGATATTCGACTGCAAATTGCTGATAGTGTGTTCGATGGCTCGTTAATATTTCCTTCCGCTATTTTGCTCGATAACTCGCTCAATGGTGTTCCCGACGGCACATCGAACAGTTCGTCGTCGTTACGTATACCGGTTGTCCCTACGACTCGGGAAGATCGGCAACCGGATTACAGCATCTCAACGCGCATCTTGTTCGCAGTCTCAGTCAACAGTCCGAGGATGTTGTTTTTGACGTCGATTCCGGCTGCTCTTTCGGACGGGATGATGATCTCAATCGCCGCCACGGGATGGTCAGAGGGGTCAAGCACCGGTGTGGCGATCGACACCCACTCGGAGGCATCTGACAGTTGCTCTTCGAGCAACTTCCGCTCTCGAAGTTCCTCTAACTGATCCAGCAGTGGCTGTCCTTCAGTGTTGATTAGTTCGTTGCGCCGCTCCCGCGGGAGATGGGCCAGGATCGCCTTGCCGGGTGGACTCGCGGTCAGCAGTTCCTGTTCTCCTCGGTGCCTGGGGTACCTCTCTCGGTCCTCCGAGAGCACGGTGTAGACGCAGTGACACGTGTTATCGTCGTTGATCCACAGGTTTGCCGGCGCGTCGAGGGACTGCGCCACCTGATCGATTTTCTCGGTCTGCTCGGGGACGAACCCGGAGTCCGCAGTGTCGAGACCATACTCGGTGAGCTTCGGTCCCAGAACGTAGATCCCGTCGCGATTGATCAGGGCGTCGACGGCGACCAGCGTCCTGAGATGCTTGTAAACGCCTGCCCGGGAGAGGTCGACTTCCTCCACTAGTTCCGCCGCCGTGGCGCCCTGGGCGTCGTTGACAGCGTCCAGTATATCGAATGCGGTCTCGGTTGCCGTAATGCGGTTCTTCCGGGACACACGTCGCCGTCACGGGATCTACCGCAATAAGTGAACTGTTAGTACACACGCGGTCGTGACGGAGACGCGGACTCGACGACTGGCACATCCACGGGCGTTTGCTGTGGGCCTACCACTCAACGAGGCTCCCGTCGTCGTGCCGCCGGTTGGGCGTCATCCAGTCACTCGTCTGTCCGGCGTGGTCCCTGACTCCCTCCTCGTTGACGTCGATCCCGAGTCCGGGCTTGTCGGGGAGGGAGACGTAGCCGTTCTCGCTCCTGAGATCGTTGACGTTGTCGATGTACGCGTCGATGTAGCGCTCGCTCACCGCCGGCTGCTGGACGGCGTTCGAGAGGTGGTGGCTGAGCTGCGTGCCCGCAGCGTAGGCGATCGGCCCGACGGAGTAGTTCATCATCAGCTTCGCGCCGTACGTCTCGGCTAGCGTGGCGATGTTTTTGATTTCGGTGATCCCGCCGGCGTGCGAGATGTCGGGCTGTGCGATGTCCAGTTGTCCCCGTTCGAGGTATGGCTTGAAGTCCCACCGCGAATATAACCGCTCGCCGAACGCGATCGGGAACGCGTACTGGGACGACGGATCGATCGTATCGAGGTGCTCGGGGCGGATCGGTTCCTCGACGAACATCGGGTCGTACTCCTCGAGGCGCGAGAATAGCCGCGGCGCCGTGGCTGCGGAGATGTGTCCGTGCAGGTCGACGGCGATATCGACCTCTCGACCGGCCGCCTCTCTCGCCACCTCGAGGTATTCGCAGATTGCGTCCAGATCCGCGGTCGACTCGATCGCCGACGTCTGGTACGCGGTGATGAGCTTGACGGTACCGTATCCATCGTCGACCGCGTCCGTTACCAGGTCCGCGAGTTCGTCGAGCTCGTCGGTCACCACCTTCTTGTACACTTTCACCCGGTGGCGGGTCTGACCGCCGAGAAGGTCGTACACGGGTTCGCCCGCGTACTTCCCTTTGATGTCCCACAGCGCCTGGTCGATGCCGGCGATCGCACTCATGAGGACGGGGCCGCCGCGGTAGAACCCGCCGCGGTACATCCGCTGCCAGTGGTCCTCAATCCGATTCGATTCCTCGCCCAGCAGGTACCCGTCCATCAGTTCCTCGACCGCCGTCCGGACGGTCTTGGCACGCCCCTCGAGAATCGGCTCGCCCCAGCCGACCGTCCCGTCGCTCGTCTCGATCTTCAGGAAGAGCCATCGCGGCGGAACCTTGAATAGTTCGTAGTCGACGATCTGGGCCATACCTACCAGTCGAAGTCGCCTGTGTTAAGATTTGTTTAACCCGTCCTGTCGGAGTGCGGTGGGAGCGGGCGGATTCACGGTGGAACGTCCGGGGTGTGTACAGTGATGGGGCGCAGACACGACCGAGAAATCGACATCGCTGGAGCCGGTGAGCGCAGGACAGCCGCCATATATAACAGTATAATATAATGAATGTAAAGTTGGTAGGTTTCACCGCCAGGTGATGTTGCTGGTGTGCGGAAAGAGCGCGAGATCGCAGCCGTTTCCTCTCCGGCGGGTGCAGGAATCCGGATTTACAGCGGTCATAAATCGAATTTTAGGTTATATTTCTGTGTTATCCGGCCGTCCGGAGCCCCGTTCGGTTAGGGAGCGTTCTGAACCAGATAGAAAGCGGAAAACTACGTACGATGGCGCGTTATCGGGATCTAGTCGTTCCCAACGTTGTAGAAATAGTGGAGGCTACCGTCCCGTCTGCATTAAATGATTGGATAAATATAATTCTCTAAAAATCTTGGCTCTATTATGTTATTACCCCGGCAGCAAAAGTCGACGGAGCGGCGACGCCGATCGGCGCCCGGGCGCGGCGCTCACTCGTCGACGAGTACTCGCGAGTAGAACTGCGCTCCACCCGTGGTGTCGGGCTCGTACCGGAAGAGCGAGCCGTCCAGTTCGCCTCCGGTCGGGCGCTCGTCCCCGCCTGCCGTCGTGACGTAGAGGGTGTCGAACGACGGGCCGCCGAACGTCGCGCACGACACCTTTTCGACCGGAACGTCGACCCGCTCCCGCTCGACGCCCTCGGGGGAGTACCGAACGACCGCGTTCCCGCCCCAGCGCGCCGACCAGAGGTCGCCGCGCTCGTCGATCGCCAGCCCGTCGGGGACGCCGGCCTCGTCGCTCGTGTCGACGAGCACTGACCGATCCGATATCGACCCGGACTCGATGTCATAGTCGAACGCGTAGATCGCGTTCTCGTCCGAGGCCGTGAAGTAGAACGTCTCGCGGTCCGCGGAGAACGCCATCCCGTTGGGAATGTCGACCTCGTCGAGGATCCGCGTGAACGTCCCGTCGCGATCGAGCCGGAAAAGGGTGCCGAGCTGATCGTCCGTCGGCATCGTTCCGCAGAAGACGCGGCCCCTGGGATCGGCAATGACGTCGTTGAACCGCGTGTGGGCGGCCGTGTCGAGCGTCGCGACCGTCTCGGTCTCGGCTCCGGCCCACCGGTAGACCGCGCCGCCGGCGCCGAACAGCAACAGCGAGCCGTCCGACTGGATCGTCCCGCCGCTCACGACGGTATCGCTCAGAACCGTCCCGTGGGTGTCGGTCGCGGGATCGTAGCGGTACAGCGTCCCGTTCGGAATGTCGGCCCAGTAGAGTCGCTCCTCGTCCGGATGCCAGACAGGTCCCTCCCCGATCTCGCACGCGTAGTCGGCTACGAGTTCTGCGGTCATACCTGCACGTCCGCCGCGGTGGTCTACTGTCTTTCGGATCGTGCGAACAGTTGGGACGCCGACCGCTGCGACAGAAAGGTCGGAGAACGGCTCCAGCGGCCGTACCCGCCCGCAGAGCGGGGCAGTCGGGAGAACTATCTATCGGAATCGCGGTCTCGACCCGCACGGCGGCCCGGCGCCGCGCGCTCGCCGAACTCGACCGCCGTCCCATCGACGGCGGCGCTGAGACTGACGCTTCCGCGTACGGTCTCGCCCGCCTTGAGCGTCGGATCCTGATCCAGAAGCGGCTGGCGGTCGAGCCAGCCGTCCGCGTTCGTCCCCGAGATCGATCGTTCGAGGACGATCAGGTCGACGCCATCCGACCGGACCTGCGCCCGGACGTGCTGGTCGGCGTCCGAATCGACGCGGACGCCGGTGCCCGATTCGTCGGTGAGCGCTGCCGACCTGACGTTTCGCTTCGTGCTTCGGAAGTCGTTTGAGCCGTGGACGGTCGCGTCGTCCTTCCAGGGCTGTCCGGACTGGATTTCGATCCCTTCGTTCTCGGAGCGGGTCCCGTCCGGGAACGCCGACGCGGTCCCCTCCAGTCTGCCGACGTGATCCTCGGGATACGTGCTCCAGAGGCCGTCGCGCGACCACGAGAGCGTCGTGAGCTCGGCGTCTGCGGGGAACGTGATCCCGGCCTCGCGGGCGTCGACCGACTCGAGAAGCTCGAACTCGTAGTCGACGTCGAGACCGCTCTCGCCGGACTCGACGGTGATCGATCCCTCCGCGACGTCGTACTCGATGTCGACGGTGACGGTTCCGTCGCCGTCCCGCCGAACGTCGGTCACGGTCCGCCCCGACAACCGGTGATCGATCGCGGAGGCGTAATCGCGGCCCGTCGACTGCTGGGTCGGTGTGACGGCGAACTCCGGGTTCCGGGCGAGGAGCGTCCCGTCGGGGCCGTAGATCGACACGTCGCCGGCGTCCTCGTCGACCTGCAGCGACAGCGAGTCGCTTTCGGCGTCAACCCGTCCGCGCCCGCGGTTCTTCGTCCGCTCCTTCGCGCGCGATCGCCGGTTCGCTCCGGGCACCTCCGGCGAGGCGACGAACTCGTTGTTCACGTGCCCGTCGGGATGGATCACTTCGAGTTCGAGTTTGTCGCCCGGGACGGCGAAGGACAGCTCGGCGGTTTCGCCGGGCGGGAGATCGACCGAGCGCTCGCCGGACCGCTTGCCGTCGTCCCACGCGATCGTCCGCTCGCGCAGGTTGACGAACTCGTGGCGGTTCTCGACGGTCACCGTCGCGCGGCGGCCGTGCCACTCGACGTCGGTGAACTGCACCGGCGCGTACACCTTGCGCAGGTGCCAGAACTCCGGGCGGCGGCGCCCGTTCCGGTCGACGGCGCCCCAGAGGTACTCGCCCCACTGTTCGAGGTGGTCGCCGCCCGCCCACAGAGCCGCGCCAGCGACCGACTTCGTCGACCGACACTGCTCCCAGATCGTCCGGAACACGCGGCCCCACTCGTCGCGGAGTCCCGGATCGGTGACCAGCTCACGGTCGTTGTAGCAGTACGTGTGGGCGTACTCGTCGAACAGCAGCGGCGCGTCCATGCCGGCGTGGTCGGAGACGGTCGAGTCCGACCGCAGCGCGGGGTAGTGATCCGCGCGGAGGTCGTAGTCGCCGTGCCATGGATCGGCCGCGTCGTAGTCGTCGTGATTGAAGATCGTCGGGCGCGTCGGGTCGACCTCCTTCGCCAGTCGGGCGGCCGCGTCGAAGCAGTCGTACCAGTCGGATTCGTTGGCGATCGACCAGATGCAGACCGATGGCCTGTTCTTGTCCCGCTCGACCATCTCCAGGGTCTGCCGGACGACGAGCTCCGGATACGGTTCGCCGCGGTGGCGCCCGATGAACATGTGCGGTGCCTCAACCTCGACGACGATCCCGAGCTCGTCGCAGGCGTCGAGGAACGCCTCCGACGTCGGGTGGTGGGCGGTGCGGACGAAGTTCACGTTCGCCTCCTTGAGGCGCTCGGCGTCTCGCCGCGTGACGTCCGGCGGCACGGCGTGGCCGTGTTCCGCCAGGTGGATCTCCTCCCAGTTGACGCCGCGGAGCGTCACCGACTCGCCGTTGAGCAGCAGTTCGTTGCCGTCGACCTCGATCTCCCTGATGCCGACGTGCTCCGTGACACGTTCCGTCGTCCCGCCGGCGTCGAGTTCGACGTCGAGCGCGTACAGCCTCGGTTGCTCCGGGTTCCAGGGTTGCGGGTCGTCGACGTCGATCTCGAACTCGACGTCTCGGGACGCTCCGTCCGCGACCGATGAAAGCTCCGCGCGTTTCGACGCCACGGCTTCCCCGTCCGGATCGGTCAGTGTCGCTTCGACGACGGCCGATTCGAGCGCCGTCTCGCCGACGTTCGCGACGGTCGCGTCGATGGCGACGGACGCCGTCCCGGTGTCGAGCGTCGTTCTGACGTCGCAGTCGGCGAGGTGGGCGTCGGGGATCGACAGGAGGGTGACGTCGCGGGTGATCCCGCCGGTCACGTTCTGCCATCCCATGTCGTCGGCCTTCGACCGCTGGGCGACCCCGACTGCGAGCGTGTTCGAGCCCTCGGGGTCGACGACGTCAGTGATGTCGGCCTCGAACGGCGTGTACCCCCCGACGTGATCGGCGACTTCCGTGCCGTTCACGAAGACCCGTCCGCGGCTGTACACGCCGTCGAACCGGAGCTTTAGCCGTCCCTCGTCCCATCCTTCGGGAACCTCGAACTCGCGGCGGTACCAGCCCAGCTGTCCCTCCTGGGGGTACCAGTCCGACGCGCCGTCGGGGACGAAGTACTCGTCGTACGCCCACTGGCCGGGGACCGACTCGTCGCGCCATTCGACGCTCCGATCCTCGACGACGTTGTACGGCAGCCAGAGCACGGCGCTGTCGGGTACTCCGGTGAACCCGCTTGCGACCTCGCCGTCCGAGAGAGCGGCGTCGAACGCCGCCGTCGATTTCACCGCGACGTCGAGGTCGTCGCCGCCGACCACGAACGCCGCGTCGCTGCTCGCGAGGCCGTCGGCGTCGTGCGAGACCGCCCCTCGCCGATCGCCGTCGACGTACAGCCGGTTCTCGGCGTCGTCGACGACGACCGTGATCCGGTGCCACCCGCCGGTCGAGATGTCGGTCTGGACGCTTTGCGGATAGCTCCCGTCTGCACTTTGCATGTAGAACGAGACGGTCCCGTCGTAGATGCCGAGACCGAACTGCTCGGTCCCGCCGGAGACGCCGCTGCTTCCTTTGTCGAGGACGAGGCCGCTCCCGCCGTCGTACCGTACCATGGCCTGCAGCGCGAACCCAGTCGACGCGAAGTTCAGGCTGTCGTCCGGT
Source organism: Natronoarchaeum mannanilyticum (assembly GCF_039522665.1). NCBI lineage: Archaea > Methanobacteriati > Methanobacteriota > Halobacteria > Halobacteriales > Natronoarchaeaceae > Natronoarchaeum > Natronoarchaeum mannanilyticum. The sequence continues at coordinate 284,027 of NZ_BAAADV010000008.1, read as the reverse complement.
GCTACTGTGACGTACCCCGGTCCGGCGAGATCCAGTCCACGCCCGTCCCGCCCGCTGACGAACGGCGGGTCGTTGACGAGTGAGGCGTCGTTGCCGGCGGACGATTCGTCCTGACTTGTTCCGCTTTCGGACTCGTCGAACGGGAGCCACGCGACTGCGCTATCGGGGATCGAGTCGAACCCCGCGCTCACGTCGCTGTCGGTGAGCACGGTGTCGAAGACGCACAGCGAGTCGACTGCGGGTGTGCCCTGCGTGTCGGTCCCCGAGTTGTAGCCCAAGTGGAGCGGCGAGTCGGTACTGGGAAGCGACGAGAAGCCGTGCGAGGCTGTCCCGACCCGTTCGCCCTCGACGTAGATGCGGATCTCGTCGTCGTCCACCGCGAAGGTGGCTCTGTACCAGTCGCCAGGTGAGAGGTCGCCGCCGCCGACCGATGGCCAGCCGCCTTCTCCCTTGGTCCAGAATGACAGTTCGCCGCCGTACACCCCGGCCGAGTACTGATTTCCGCCCTTGGAGAACAGCACTGTGTCCTCCGTGTACTTGAACGTCAGCTGGACGGTGAAGCCGGGAGACGTGAAGTCGAGGCTGTTCGCGTCGCCGACGGCGACGTACCCGTCGCCGGCGAGGTCGACCGCACGCTCGTCGGGATCCGTGATGATCGGCGGATCGTCGTGCAGCATGGCGTCGTTCTCGAGGGTGGTGCGATCCGGAGTGACAACCCTGGACGCCGAGTCGGCGGCGGGCGGCGTCTCGCTGCCCGCCAGTGTGAAGTCCCAGGTTCCGTTCAGCGATCTCGTCCCGCCGACGTCGGCCTGGTCCGGTCGAGGCGTCAACTCGACCGACGATTTCGCCGCCTCGTACTCTTCGGTTGCCTGTGCAGCACTGGCCCCGATCGGGAGCGCCGTCCCGAGCGCGACGCCAGACACCGCCGATAGCACGGATCGGCGGGTGGTCGGTGCTTTCGCTCCGGACTGTGGATTGGTCTCTTGTGCCATTGTCGCTAACCAAACCAAAGTTCAGCATCCTTCATATATAATACTGTCTCTAACCCCCAATATACTTGAATATATAATCGTATGATACCGGGAAGCTATCGATCGGTGGCCGGTAAGTAACGGAGCGGTGCGGACGGCGGTCGTCGACGCTGCAAATCGGATCGGAGTCGACGATCCCCTCGATCAGTAGTCGGGTAGCGAGAATGAATTCGTCGCGGCGGAACGGTCGGCGTACCTGCCAGAACGGTTGAGACGGGTCCGGTCGACGCCGCTACCTGCTCTGGACGTGCTGACGGTAGTCGACGTCGATATCGCTGGTCTTGGTTTTGATGGCCTGCTCGGTCCGCAGGTCGAACAGGTAGAGGTCCTCCTCGTCAAAGTGGAATTCGACGTCGGCGCCCTCGCGCGGGTTCATCTTGCTGTCGACGCGCGTGGTGAGGTTGATCTCGCCCATCTCTGAGTAGAGGAAGTTCTCGTTGCCCATGTTCTCGACGACGGTCACCACGCTGGGCACGCTCCCGTCCTCGACGAGTTGCATGTCCTCCGGACGGATGCCGACGCGCACCTCGTCACGATCGGCGACCGGCGACGTGTCGTCTAGTTCGTACCTGAAACCGCCGGGGCCGGTCAGGGTGGCTCCGTCAACCTCCGCGGTGAACAGGTTGATGCTCGGACTCCCGATGAAGCCAGCGACGAACTCGTTCGTCGGCTCGCGGTAGACCTCGTTGGCGGTTCCGACCTGCTGGAGACGACCGTTGTTGAGAATCGCGATTCGGTCGCCCATTGCCATCGCCTCGGTCTGGTCGTGCGTGACGTAGGCCGTGGTGACGCCAAGATCCTTCTGGAGCTCCTGAAGCTCCGTGCGCATTTTTGAGCGGAGCTTAGCGTCGAGGTTTGAGAGCGGTTCGTCCATGAGGAACACTTCCGGATCTCGGATGATCGCCCGCCCGAGCGCAACGCGCTGTTGCTGGCCGCCCGAGAGCTCCTTGGGCTTGTCGCCCAGCAGCTCCTCGATGCCGAGCATCTCCGCGACGTCCTTGACTTCCTCGTTGATCTCGTCTGTCGACTGCTTCGTCGACAGCCGGAGCGGAAACCCGATATTCTTCCGGACAGACATGTGAGGGTACAGCGCGTAGTTCTGGAACACCATTGCGACGTCCCGTTCGCGCGCTCGTTGGTCGGTGACGTCGTCGTCGTCGAACTCGATGGTCCCGTCGGTGATGTCTTCGAGCCCCGCGATGCACCGGAGCGTCGTCGTCTTGCCGCAGCCCGAGGGGCCGACGAACACCATGAACTCGCCGTCCTCGATGGTGAGGTCGACGTCCTCGACCGCGACGATCTGTTCGTCTCCGTCGCCGAATTCCTTGCGAAGTTGCGTGATTTCGATTGTAGCCATTGTTATCTTATTGTTTGACTGAGCCCGAGAGGATTCCCTTGATGAAGTACTGCTGCAGGAAGATGAACACCAGGAACAGAGGGATGATCGACAGCGATGTCGCGACCATCACCTGATCGAAGTAGACGCGCTGTTGCCCGACGAGCTGGGCCAGCGCGATCGGGATAGTGAACATCTCCTCCTCCTGGAGGATGACCAGAGGGTAGAGGAACGCCTGCCACTGGTTGATGAACAGGATGATCGCGAGCGCCGCGAGCGAGGGGAGCATCGTCGGCAGCGCAATCTTGTAGTACAGCTGGAACTCCGTCGCGCCGTCCATCCGTGCCGATTCGAGCAGTGCGTCGGGGATCGCCTTCATGTTCTGGCGCATCAGGAAGATCCCGAGCGGGTTGGCCGCCCACGGTAAGATCACGGCGATGAACGAGTTCGTCCAGCCGATCTGGGTCATCAGCAGGAACAGCGGGATGATCAGCAACTGGATCGGGAGCACCAGCGTCGCCAGGATGAAGTAGAACAGCGGTTCCTTGAACCGGAACTCGTACTTCGCGAAGGCGAAGCCCGCCATCGAACACAGCACCAGCGACAGCGCCGTGTACCCGACGGAGACGATGAGGCTGTTGAGGATGCTCCGCGCGAAGCTGACGTTCTCTTGTAGCGCCTGGAAGTTCTCCAGATAGTGGGTGCCGGGGATGAGTCGCGGCGGCCAACTGAAGAACTCCTGCTGGGGAATCGTCGCCGCGACGACCATCCAGTAGATGGGGATCAACACGAGCGCCGTGATGACCAACAGGAAGAGGTAGCTCCCGAACTTCCAGAGCGCCTCCCTCTTGTCTGCTTGCCGCATTATTCGGTCCCTCCATATTTGATCTGTACGATCGACATGACGCTCACGAGCGCGACGAGCACGACCGACACGGCGCTCGCGTAGCCGAGGTTCAGCTGGATGAACGCCTGTCTGTAGATGTATTGTACCATCGTGATTGTGGCGTTAGACGGGCCGCCGCCGGTGATGACGAACGGTTCGGCGAAAATCTGGAACGTCCCGATCGTCGAGGAGACGACGACGAACAGCAGCACCGGCCGGAGCTGGGGGAGCGTGACGTAGCGGAACTTCTCCCAGCGCTTCGCGCCGTCGATCTCGGCGGCCTCGTAGAGCTGTTCGGGGATCGTCTGGAGCCCCGCCAGCAGGATGATCATGTTGTAGCCGAGCCATCGCCAGGTGACCGCGATGACCAGCGTGATCCGCGCCCACCACGAGTCGCTGAGCCACGGGATCGCGCTCGCGCCCAGCGACTGGAGCACGTAGTTGATCATCCCGATGTCGTCGTTGAACAACAGCAGGAATATTGTGGAGTACGCGACTAGTCCCGTCGCGACCGGCAGGGCGATGAGCGTCCGAAACAGCCCCTTCGCCCGGATGAACTTTGCGTCAAGGACGAGCGCTGTCGCGAGCCCGAGGATCACCATCAGCGGCACCTGCACCAGGAAGATGAAAGAGGTGTTGAACAGGGACTGACGGAACAGCGAGTCCTCGAAGAGTAATCGCTGATAGTGATCCAGCCCGATGAACTCGAGCTGGGCGATCTGCGGTATCGTCACCTTCAGAAGGGGTATCGTCAGGAGCGCCTCGTTTGAGGCCCCCTGATAGCTGAAAAAGGACAGGTAAAGCGTGTAGGCGGTCGGGAACAGCAGGAAGATCCCGAACAGGACGAAGAACGGGGAGATGTAGAGGTATGGAAGCCCCGGCACCTCCGGCACGGCGTCGGAAACGCCCTGCCGGCGGTATCTGAGCTGGTCGCTCACACGCTGGTAAGCGGGAAGCGACCGGACCTTAGATTGGATGGCACTCAACACCATCTGACGGGTTTCACCTCGTTACCTCCGGCCGTGACGACCAGACGTTTCCGCGGGCCGCCCTGGACCGACAAGCGCTCGACCTGCCGGTGCGCAGCGGCGGTTTGGAAACTGGTGGTGTGGTTTGTCGACTCATGTGGATTCTTGATCGGATTGCTTTGGGTTAATGATAAAGGTTCCGCTCTGCATCCTGAACTGCTCGCGATTTTACGCCAGATCGCGGTCGCTGCGGTCCGCGACGGTCTCTGCGGCGTCTTGGACGGCCTGCTCAGGGGACTTGTTCCCCTCAAGCATCCGGCCGAGTTCGGTGGTGATGGCGTTGTTGACCTCCGGTGTGTCGGTCGTGTAGCTGTACGGCTCAATCTCTTGGGCGACCTCTGCGAACAGTCGGAAGACCGGCTGCCCGTCGTAGAAGTCCAGCTCCTCGTCGTAGATGTCAGCGTCGTACGCCGTCGTCAGCGACGGGAAGAGGCCGTACTCCTCAAGCATCATGTTCTGTATTTCGGGGGTCGTCATCGCGTACTCAATGTAATCGTACGTGGTGTCGACGACCTCTTCGTCGCTGATCTGAGCTGGGATCGCCATGTTGGAACCGCCGCGGTTTGACGCGCGGTTGCCGCCCGGCTCGAACGCCGGCAGTTTGTAGACGCCCCAGTTCCCGGCCGTGTCGCTGAGTTCAGCCCGGAGCGTTCCGTCCATCCAGGCCGCAGAGGGTAGCGACGCGATGGTCCCCTCGGCGAACGAGGTGAACCACCCACCAGACCACAGTCCGATGCGCTGGGTGATGCCGGCATCCTTCATGTCCATCAGGAGCTGGGCAACGCGGACGCTCTCTTCGCTGTGGATGTTCACCGCGCCGTCCTCGGTGAACGACTGACCGCCGAGCTGACGGAAAAGCATTCGCCACAGCTGGGAAATCTCTTCTTTCGGGATGTTTACCATCGCGACGTCATCGGGGAGCTGTTTCCCGGCTTCGATGAAGTCGTCCCACGTCTCGATGGAATCCGGATCGATGCCGGCTTCGTCGTAGCGATCCCGCTTGTAGAAGATGCCCGTCGGGCCGATGTCCCACGGGAACGCCATGTCAGCGCCGTCGACGTTGACCGTCTCCCACTTCCCGTCAATGATGTCATCGCGGACGCTATCGTCGATCCGGTCAGAGAGGTCGGTGAGACCGTTCTTGCTTCCGTACGACGTGACGTCGTAGTTCTGGACGGCAGTGAACTCGGGGGCGCCGGTCCCGCTGGTGATCGCCGTCTGGAGGCGCTGTTCATGCGTGTTGCGGCCGAGCTCGTCAACTGCGATGTTGGTGTCATTTTCCTCGTTGTACGTGTCGGCGGCATCGCTGAGCGCCTTGGCGGCGACGTTCCACGCCCATCCCTCGATTTCGGAGTCGCCACCGCCGCTGCTACCGCCGATGCAACCTGCCAGGCTGCCTGCACCGGCGAGACCGAGTGCTTGGATGACTTGCCGACGCCGTAGACTAGGATCTGCAGGGTCCTTCATGGTTTACCCATTCAATAGCTTGAAACCTTCACATATATAATTAACGGTTGTGTGTGAATGAGATGCACGGTGCATCAGAGTTTCCACAGCGGCCGACCACGGTTGCGGGCGCCACATTCCGAGGCCGACAAAACCGCGGAGCCGGCGGCTCTCACTCGATCTGCGTCCGGTACTGCCTATACAGCTCGTCCTGCATCACCTGACTGCGCCCGCCGTCGATGAGAACGCTCTCGCCGGTGACGAACGTCGCGTCGTCGCTCGCGAGGAACGCTGCCAGCCCCGCGACGTCAGCGGGCGTGCCGAGCCGGCCGACCGGGTGGATCTCCTGGGTGTACTCGTAGTCGTCGCCGAGTTCCTCCTGGGTCCGCTCGATCTCGATCCAGCCGGGGTTGATCGTGTTGACGGTGATCCCCAACGGGCCGAGTTCCAGGGCGAGCGCTCGCGTCATGCCGTTGATACCGGCCTTGATCGCGTTGTAGGGGAATAGTCCGGGCATCGTGAGATACGCGTGGTTCGAGGACATGTTGAGGATCGTTCCGCCCTGGGCCATGTGCTCGACGGCGTGTTTCGCGCAGAGCCAGAACGATCGGAAGTCCGTCTCGACGACGAACACCCAGTCGTCGATTTCAGCCTCCGCGGCGGTGGTTTCGGTCTGGACGCCCGCGTTGTTCACGAGCACGTCGACGCGGCCGTACTCGTCGACGGTGTGCTCGACGAGCGCCTCGATCTCGGCCGGGTCGCGCATGTCCGCCCGCACGAACGTCGCCTCGCCGCCCTCCTCGCGAATCGTCGACGCGACCGCCTCTCCGCGCTCGCGCGTTCGGCCCGTCACGACGACCGAGGCTCCTTCGGCGGCGAAGCGACGGGCGACGCCCTTGCCGATGCCCCGCGTCGATCCGGTGACGATGGCGACGCGCTCGTCGTGTCTGTTCGCGACTGCGCCGTCTGTTGGATCCCTCGACATACTCGGGTCATTCGCCCCGACGAAAAAGTAGGTACCGATAGCGACTCCGGCCGCTGGCAGGCGAAGCTACCACTCGGCGACGCTGCCGTCGTCGTGGCGCCAGACAGGATTGGTCCAATCAACGTCCTGCTGAGACTGCTCACGGACGTACTCCTCGTCGATGTCGATGCCGAGCCCGGGATCGTCGGGGATCGACACGTACCCCTCTTCGTACTCGAACACGGAAGGATCAGTAAGGTAGTCCAGTACGTCCGTCGTCTCGTTGTAGTGGATGTTCAGGCTCTGCTCCTGGATCAGCGCGTTCGGCGAACAGGCGTCGACCTGCACGCACGAGGCCAGCGCGATCGGACCAAGCGGACAGTGCGGTGCCATCGCCACGTCGTAGGCTTCTGCCATCGCGGCAATCTTCTTTACCTCGGTGATCCCGCCGGCGTGGGAGAGGTCGGGCTGGATTAGGTCAACGACGCCCTGCTCGAACAGCTCCTTGTAGTCCCAGCGGGAGAACATTCGCTCGCCGGTCGCGATCGACGTCGTCGTGTGCTGGGCGATCTCCGGCAGCGCGTCGTTGTGCTCGGGCAGCACGGGCTCCTCGACGAAGAACGGATCGTGGGGTTCGAGCGCCTCGACGAGCCGTTTCGCCATCGGCTTCGAGACGCGCCCGTGGAAGTCGACCCCGATGTCAATCTCGTCGCCGACGGCCTCCCGTACCTGCTGCAGCCGATTCGCGGCGGCCGTCACGGTCGCCGGATCATCGATCCGCTCGATCTCCGGCGTCGCGTTCATCTTCAGGGCGGTGAAGCCGGCGTCGACCTGCTCCCGGGCCTGCTCGGCCACGTCGGACGGTCGGTCGCCGCCGATCCACTGGTAGACGCGGATGCGATCCCGTGCTGCACCGCCCAGCAGGTCGTGGATCGGGGCGCCGTACTGCTTGCCCTTGATGTCCCAGAGCGCCTGGTCGATGCCGGCAATCGCGCTCATCAGGATCGGACCCCCGCGGTAGAACCCGCCGCGGTACATCGCCTGCCAGTGGTCCTCGATCCGCTGGGGATCTTCGCCCAGCAGGTAGTTGTCCATCAGTTCCTCCACCGCCGTCAGTACCGTCCGGGAGCGCCCTTCGATCACCGGTTCTCCCCAGCCGACGGTGCCGTCGGCTGTCTCGATCCGCAGAAACACCCAGCGTGGCGGTACTTCGAACAGTTCGTAGTCTACGATTTCGCTCATGGGTACACTTGATCACCGTCGTTCTCGCCGGACTGATCCGACCTACGGACGCGTCGGCGGCGACCGTCCCGGCGACGCTGTTCGATCGCTCTGTCGGGCGCGTCGACCGGTCCACCCTGCCGGGTGCGTCGTCTTGTCTCGGCGACGGCGGTCGGATCAACTGTCCGGTAGCGTTCTGCACCTGTCGCTTCCACGCAGGCCGTCAAAATGTTTGCGCACTGTAGAAGGCGACCACGTCACCCGCACGAACACCGTGTTTACTGATAGTGTACAACCCGCGGAGCCTCGCCCAAGAAATTACATAGGTACTATTGTAAAAGAACTTTGCAGGATGTACTATTAGTGGATCTAGAGCGATCGCAGCGGAAGTCCCGGTGCGGACACGGCTTGCGCCCGCACCCCGAACCCGGTCAGCTACCGCGCTTTTTTTATATGATGACCGTAGATATGCTACGAGTACCCGTGTCCAGAAAGCCAGACCAACTTGCGGCGGTAGCAGATTATATCGAAAATCCGTCACAGCTCGGGGAGAACGTCGAAGCCGTGCATGCGCCGACCGTTCCGTACGCGTCGACGGCGGCGGCGCGGAACGCCGGAAACAGACTGTCGGAACCGGAGTCCAGATGGAGCGAGTCGGAGTACTTCGAACTTCTGAACGGCGAATGGTCGTTCTGCTGGGCGGAGGCCCCGTCCGACGTTCCCGAGCGGCTCGGCGCGGACGCGAACTGGGATTCGATCCCGGTTCCGAGCGTCTGGCAGCTCGAGGGCTATGACAGACCAATCTACCGCAACCACGCCCTGACGTGGGAACGGATTCCCGAGATCGAGACCGAACCCGAGCCGCCGAACGTTCCCGAGGAGTTCAACCCCGTCGGGACGTATCGCCGCACCGTCGACGTCCCGGACGACTGGGACGGCGCCCGCAGCAACTATCTTCACTTCGAGGGCGTCAAGTCCGCGTTTTTCGTCTGGATGGACGGCGAGTACGTCGGCTACGACCAGGGGTCGATGACGCCCTCGGAGTTCGACGTGACCGAGAAGCTCGATCCAGGCGGCGAGCACACGATCACCGTTCAGGTGTTCCGCTTCTCCGACGGAAGCTACCTCGAAACACAGGATATGATCCGGTTCAGCGGGATCTTCCGGAGCGTCTACCTCTACTCGAAGCCGGCGGTGCACCTCCGAGACTACTTCGTCCGGACGTCGTTCGACGGCGCTTACGAGGACGCTACACTGACCGTGGACGCCGAACTCTCCGCCGACGAGGCCCGCGTTGACGCCGAGCGCGACGACGGGTGGACGCTCATCGGGCGACTGTTCGACGACGCCGGAGACGAGGTGACGACGCTCCGCGAGTCTGTCGACCTGGCCGACGGCGTCGAGACACGCCTGCAAACGACCGTCGAGCGACCGGCCCAGTGGTCGGCCGAACATCCGAATCTCTATGATCTCGTCCTGGAACTGCGCGGGCCGGACGGAACGGTCCGCGAAGCGATCCCACAGCGGGTCGGGTTCCGGGAGTTCGAGATCGAGGACGGACAGGTACTCGTGAACGGGGAACCGGTGACGTTCCGCGGAATGAACCGCCACGAGCACGATCCCGAGACGGGACGAACCGTCCCGTATGAGCGCTCCCTCGAGGAGTTCCGCATGCTGAAGCGGAACAACATCAACGCCGTCCGAACCTCTCACTACCCGAACGACCTCGAGATCTACGAACTCGCCGACGAGCTGGGGATGTACGTCGTCGACGAGGCGAACGTCGAGACGCACTTCGACATGGACTTCGTCCACAAGGCCCCGACGTTCCACGACTCGTACTTCCAGCGGTTCGAGCGGATGGTCGAACACCACAAGAACTTCGCGTCAATCGTCGCCTGGAGTACGAGCAACGAGGCTGGCGAGGGCCCCCCCCACGAGAAGATGGCGTCGTACGCCCGCGATCGAGACGGCACCCGATTTGTCTACCACCAGGGATCGGGCCCTGCGCCGTACGACAAGTACCACGAGAACATGACCGGAACGGCGCCGTTCACCGATGTCTCCGGTCCACGATATCCGGTTCCGCACACGCTCGTCCAGCACGACGCCGTCGACGACCGGCCGCTCGTGATGGGCGAGTACGGCCATGCGCTCTGTAACAGTCTCGGGCTTCAGGACGCGTACTGGGAGCTGATCCGGGAGATCAGCGGCCTCCAGGGCGGGTTCATCTGGGAGTGGTGCAACCAGACGCTCGCCGGCGATGCCGTCCCCGTCGCCGACGGCGAGGAGTGGTGGATCGACGACGATCCGTTCCTGCTCGACGGGACGGTGTTCGCGGACCTGACACCCCAGCCTGAACTGCGTCAGGTGAAAAAGACCCAGCAGCCGTTCACCGCCGACGCCGTTTCGCTCGAGGAGGGGATCCTCACGGTCACGAACCACTACGATTTCACCAACCTGAGCGCGTTCGATGCGACCTGGGAGCTCGCGGTCGACGGCGCCGTCGTACAGTCGGGCGTGCTCGACCTCGACGTTCCCCCGGGCCACGAGCGGGGCGTCATCGTTCCGCTCAATCACCCGGACGTGGACGTCGGCTCCGTGTGTCATCTGACGATCCGACTCGAACTTGCCGAGGATACCGATTGGGCGACAGCGGGCCACGAGATCGGGTTTGAGCAGTTCGAGGTGCCCTTCGATATGCCCGAGCCCTCACCCGAATCCCCCGCGGAACAGCCCCCGATCGCAGTCTCGGAAACCGGATCGACGATCGAACTCCGCGGCGATCGGTTTGCGTACCGCTTCGACGCGGATCGCGGGGTGTTCTGCGAGTTCGAGTACGACGGCGACGTCGTAGCGATCGACGGGCCACTGTTCGGTGCGTTTCGGGCCCCGCTGGCGAACGAGCAGCACCTCGACAGCGACACCGAGTGGGGGTACGACAACGCCTCGGAGTGGCGGGCGCTCGGGCTGGACGACCTCCGGCACGAACTGCTCGACTACTCCGTTAAACGCCCAGTTCCGGGGGCCGTTCGCCTGATTGCCGAGTCGGTGGCCCTGAATCCCGACGGCGACGCGCTGTTCGATCTGCGCTACCGGCACGAGGTGTTCGGGAACGGCGCCGTCACGACGACAGTCGACGTCGATCCCACGGATACGCTCCGAAATACGCTCGAGTCGTGGCTGCCAAGACTCGGCGTCCAGTTCGATCTTCCGGCGTCGTTCTCGTCGATCGAGTGGTTCGGGCGCGGACCCGAGGAAACCTACCCCGACCGCAAGACCGGCAGCGAGATCGGACGCTACGCCGGCGGGATTGACGACCAGTTCGTCCCGTACCGCGTTCCCTCGGATAACGGTAACAAGACCGACGTGCGCTGGGTCAGCGTGACGAGCGAGGATGTCGGCGTCGTGGTATCCGGCGACCAGCCGCTTAACGTTCGACTCGACCAGTACGAGAACCTCGCGTCGGCGAGTCGCCTCGAGGAACTGGTTGAGAAGGACGGGACGACGCTGTTCGCCGACGTCGCCGTCTCCGGCGTCGGTGGGACGCCGGTCAAGCCGCTCCCGGAGTACCGCGTTCAGCCCGAGCCGGTCTCGTTCTCGTTCGACTTCCATCCGTTTGACGCCGCCGCTGACCCGTCCGCACTCGCGCGCGAGCAGTTGCCCCGCGAGCTGGACGCCAATACCGCAGACGGCGACACCCCCATCGAACCGCCCCAGACAGACTGAGACGAGATCACATCGAGACAGCGCTGACGCACGGATCACGGACACTGTCTGCACGCGTTCGGCGTATCCGGGTACGCGTCCGCTCTCCGGTCGACGTGCTTGTCCGATTGCAGTAGGAGACCTGCGAGGCGCTCCTGACCGCAGACTGCAGTCCAAGACGATTTAACTCCCCTAGCAAAATCGACCGATTTGTGTAAACTAATAGTAAATGGGGGTCGGAACCGATCGACTGAATTACAGGGATATGGGCGTAAACCCGACGCCCCCATCCACTATTAGTCCACACCAACTGCAACCTCTGCGAACGAACTGGGCGGCGGTTACGTCAGATTCAGGATCTCCGCGACCGCCTCGTCCGGGTCACCGGTCGGCGAGAACTCGCAGCCGACGTAGCCCTCGTAGCCGGCGTCGTTGATCGCGGCCAGCACGTTCTCGTAGTTCAGTTCGCCCGTTCCGGGCTCCGCGCGGCCGGGAACGTCCGCGATGTGGACGTGCCCGACATCCTCGACGTTCTCGGTGAGCGTCGCGATGACGTTCCCCTCGGTCACCTGCTGATGGTAGACATCGTACAGGAGGTTCACGTGCGACGATCCGACCGCATCGACGATGTCGAACCCCTCGGCGGCGGTCGAGAGATAGTATCCGGGGTGGTCGACGGCCGTGTTCAGCGGTTCGAGGGCCAGCGTCACGCCGGCAGACACGGCAGCCGGCGCGACGGCGGAGAGCACGTCGACGATGTTCTCCCGCTGCGTCGCGCGATCCAGTCCCGCCTGATCGGGACCGGTCGTCACGATGAGCGTCGGACAGCCGATCGACGCCGCGGTGTCGATCGATTCGCGGATCGTCCCGACGGCGGCGTCGGTGGCGTCGGGATCCGTCAGGACGCCGCCCGCCGTGCAGCCGACGATGTCGACGCCGGCGTCGGCGGCCGCGGCTTCGACAGCATCGAGGTCCTTCTCGCGCCAGTCCCAGAACTCGATCGCGTCAACGCCGGCGTTGGCCGCGCGCTGAATCCGTTCGGGAAACGGGCCGTCGTACACCATCTCGACACAGACGGACAGGTCGGTCATCAGTCATCACCCGCCGGTTCCGGCGTCAACTCCCCGGTATCGATCATCTCTCGGAGCGGATTCCCGTCGATCTCGAGCGGCAGATCCACCCGCCCCCGTCGGCGCGACGACTCCCACGCGCCGAAGATCAGCTCGGTCGCGCTCAGAGCGTTTTCGGCGGCGAGTTCAGGCGTCTCGCCGCGCTGCAGACAGCGGACGTTCTCGGCGACCGCGCGGTCGATGAACTCCCAGCCGTGGAGCCCGTCTTCGGTCTTGATCGGTTTCCAGTCCTCGCCATTGCGTCGGATTCGAAGGGGTGGAAGATCCTCGTCTCCGTCCTCGCTCTCGGGGCCGACTTCGATGACACCATCGGAGCCGACCAGTCGGTTGTGACAGGAGATCCCGGCCGCGGGGCCGCCAGTTCCGGTACTGTCGGACGCGCCGACGCCGTGGACGCCGTTCTCGTACTCCCAGTGGACGATGGCTTGGTTCTCGTTGTGAGTCCCGAACAGGACGTTCTCCTCATCATAATGGATCTGTCCCATGACCCACTCCGCGGATCGCTCGTCGTTGAAGTAATTACAGAGATCGAACGAGTGGGAGCCGTAGTCGAGGAGCCCGACCGGCGCGGCGAACTCGACGCGCTCTAGGCCGCCGATCTCGCCCGAGTCAAGCAAATCCTTCGCCGTCCGCACCGCGTCGCTGAACCGCCGCTGGTGGTTGAACGTCAGCTGGACCCCCCTATCGGCGGCCGCTTCTGTCATGCGCCGCGCGCCGCCGTATGAGTCGGCCATCGGCTTCTCGCAGTGGACGGCGTCGACGACGCCGCTCTTGATGCAATCGATCGCGATCTCGGCGTGGAGCGTCGGCGGCACGCAGACCGAGACGATGTCCGGTTCGACGGCCGTGAGCATTTCGCCGTAATCCTCGAAGATCGCGTCGTCGCGGATTCCGAACTCGCCGGCGAACGCCCGCGCGTTCTCGGGGACGATGTCCGCACACGCGACGAGCTCACAGTCGGCGTGTTTCTCGTAGCCGCCCCCGTGGTGGTACGCCATCGCATACCCGTCTCCACCAGGGTCGTCCGGTTCCGCACCCGTGCCTATGACCGCAACTGAGTACGTCATCCGGATATCTGGTCGGGAGATCGCGTCAAAGTCCTTTGGGTTCGAGAGAGGGCGGTGTTCAGATAAGATCTGAAGAACGAGGCGGTGTGATTTCTAGGTGTCCATGCCAGAAATCGCCCGCCTCATCGAAGATACCGACTGCTTCGAGTTAGATTTTGTGGAGCGAGAGGCGACACCCGAGCCAGCGATGGAGTTCGGTATCCGACTTCATTTGGCGGGACTATCACTGTCGGATACCATCTCTATTCTCGATAAGCTGGGTGTCGAACGGTGTTGAGCGACCGTGCACAACTGGGTGCAGAAAGCAGAGTTACAGCTCCGTGACGGCGCCGAGCCGGATCACGTCGCAGTTGACGTGACCGTGATCCAACTGAATGACGAGCAGTTCTGGCTGTACGCTGCGGTCGATCCTGAAACGAACCGATTGCTGCACGTGAAGCTTGTTCCGACGAGAAATCAAGCGATTACCGAGATGTTCCTTGCGGAACTCCGCGAGAAACATCTCGTCGATGACGCACTCTTTCTCGTCGATTCTGGGCCGTGGCTGCATGCAGTACTTCACCGCCACGGCCTCCGATTCCAGTACGAACGCCACGGGAATCGGAACAGCGTCGAACGTGTCTTTCCAGAACTAAAATGCCGAACCAACCAGTTCTCAAACTGTTTCAGCAACGCCGAAGTAACCACCTCCGAAAAGTGACTCCAAGCGTTCGCCTTCGCATGGAATCAACTAATCTGAACACTACCGAGAGGACAGCGTTTGTGAAATCTCGTAGTTGGTGGAACTAGGTACTCTATATCGATTTGGAGCGTTTTTCCATCGCTGAAGCTTCGAGACACCGCCATAAGGATTCGCCGAAATAGTACCGAATACTTCAGACATCAGAATTTTGTATATCATTATTGGGTTTATAGGCTGTTTCTGGGACTCATATGTGTGTTAGAGGCCCCGAGTCTGACGATATCGGGAGAAATCTACTAATAGCCACTTACTTTCGCTTAGTCCAGTAAACCTAAGTAGTTTTTAGTGTGTCGACGCTGTCGGGTACGCATAGAACATGGAACTTGGAACTGCAGACGCTAACCCTGGGGATGACGGCGAGAAAACCCCACTCGACGCGCCGCTTGACGAGTTCCTCGGCGACAAAGCAAAAACCGAGGATCCAGAGACCGGCGAGCGCTCGGGCGCGTACGCGAGCCAGCTCGCGACGACTGTTCCGAAGTGGATCGACTGGACGCGCGATCACGGCGTCGAGTATCTGGAGGATCTGGACTCACAGACGATCGGTCGGTGGGCACAGTACCTCAATCGGCGCGTCAAGGCTCACGACGCCGACAGCGGCATCACCCGCGCGTCGGCGTGGACGTACTACAATCTCGTCTCGGCGTACCTCACGTACTGTCGCGAGTGGGAGTTCCTCGACGAGAATCCGGCCAAAGCGGCGGTCGTCAAGAACGCGATGCCCGACCGACCAAGTGGCGGGTCGAAGGACCAACAGTTCTGGTCGCCGTCTCAGCGCCAGACGCTACTACAGTACGTCGACGAGCGGGCCCACGCGGCGATCGACGAGAACGGTAGCGACGCCACCACAGAGGTCCGAGATCGGGCGTTGTGCTACCTGCTTGGCTACTCCGGCATTCGCGGTGCCGAGGTCCTGTCGCACCCGGCCACCGACCGCGACGGCCGAAACGGGGCGCCGTGGAGCGCGCTCGATCTTGAGGCGGCAACGATCTCCATCTACGGCAAAAGCCAGGAGTGGGAACAGGCGCCGCTGACCGACAAGCCGATCCCGGCCCTCGAACGCTGGCGCGACGTACTTGACCCCGCTACCGACGCGTGGCCGCTGTTTCCGACCTCGCATCGACCGTCATTGTGGAACGCGCTTCGCGACCAGCTCGAACAGCGCGGCCACGACGATATCGACAAGCTACTTGATCCCTACGACGACGTGCTAAACGCCTACTGCGAGTATGATTGCGTGCCGCCAGCACTAACCACACCCGGTGGGCGAACCCTCCTCAAGCGGTTAAGCAAGTCGGCTGATGTCGACACCAGCGACGACTCGAAAGACTATCTCACGCTGCATGGCGCCCGTCGTGGCGCCGGTGAGATGTACTACCGCGAGGAAGGAGCGTCCGCTGCCCAGCGGGCGCTACGGCACGCCGATCCGTCGACGACGAGCGAGATGTACAGCCACATCGAAGCGAGCGAACTCTCCGAGGTTGGGAGCGACGTGTTTAGTAACGAGTAGTCCGCGAGCGTCTGTTGAGTCACCCTCAGATCATGGAGTTTACGCCTTCTGATTGAGTTCGCCAACACGATCTCGGAGAATATGATAATTCTGTATTTCCGTAGCTGAGGATTGCGTCACGTAGAAGTGGCCGCGCTCCACGTCAGCCCGCTCGTCTTTGAAGGACGATTCCGGGCTACACGTACTACTAGGCAAGATAACTAGTCCAGTAGCTAGGAAAAATTATGGCATAAGCTGTGAATCGGTGGCGGATGAGAGTCCGCCCACGGATCACAGTCCGCGTATTACTCCGTCAGGTATGCCTGGTAAGACTCCAACTGACGCATCATATTATTTAATGCGCTCATATAAATATCTTTCCTTGGCTCCAGATGTAATGGTCGCCACTAACACCTGCTGTTTTGTTGAGGGTATTTCCTTCTGGCTCTCTTTGATCCACGTTCTAAGACTGGTTGACCATAGTCACAACCAAAACACTACTCAAGGGGATTAACGAGGGGGGCAATTTCTGTAACCCCCTCTTCGATCGATTCTGTAATCTCCTCGTTGTTCTACGCAGGCCCGGGCTAGCCTAATTTACTCGACGATGATCGCGTCGATATCGTAGTACCCCCAACCTTTCTCTATAGTGATCTCATTATATCCCGCGTCGAAGTGGTGGGCACCAATGGTTGTCTGCTGGAACGAGGTTGTGTACGGGAGCGATATCTGTCCAGCTGACTGACCGTTAATGTACAGATTGCTCTTTTTGTCGTCGTACGGAGCAGCATACCGGATCTTGACGGTTCGTTCCCCGCTGGTCGCTGCGTCAAAATTCATCGTGACGGAGTCCCCTGAGCTATCGAAGCCTGTGACGTACGCATCGCCCCAGTAACCCGCCCGACTAGTCGACGTCGAAACGCCGTCAAGCGAATAATACTCGGCGTTCAGATAGTGAGTCGTCGTCTCCCCACCACCACCGGTACTTCCACTACCGAGCTTATCGTACACCGTATCGAAATATGAGGTCTTCGAGTAGGACGTTGTACTGCAATTGTCTCCCCAGAATGGCGAAGTCATGTTCATGGGATCGGACTCGCCGTCGCCATTCCAGGCCCAGCCGAGTACCGGCCAGCCCAGAGACTTTGCGTGATCAACGACGGCTGACCAGTCGGTCCGGTCGTCTGGCCCAAGCGGGCCGAATTCTCCGATCAGACATGGATATGGCTGGTTCGTATCGAGATAATCCAGGTGCGACTCCTGCAGCGGCGCCCCAGCATACTCGTTCCACGCCTTTGCGTACACGTGCACGGAGAACGCGATGTCGTCGTCACTAATGTAGTCGACGCTGTCGGCGGCGATCTGCGGTTCCTGCCCATACCCGGGGACGTCGCAGATTACGGTTCCGTCGTAGGCGCTGTCTCGGAGCCTATTGAGCGCACTGTCGTACGCATTGCCGTACTCGGACGCCGATACGCTGTGAGTCCCCCACTCGTTGTGAAGGTTGATGATGAACGACGAGTTTTGCGAGAGATAGTTGTAGTTCTCGACCCACCAGTCTGCCGCGTCCTGCAAGTCCTGTGGGTCTCCAGATCCGTTATTCGGCCAGTGATGATAGGTCGCGATGACCTGATATCCGTTGTTGTTCGCCTCGTCGATCCACCGCCGGATATCGGACAGGTCCGCGCTCGTCTCGCCACCGCTCGGCGGTTCGATCTCGATTCGAACGGTTTCGATGTCCGGGTGATCGGTCATCAGATCCCAGCCTAAGTTCTGATCGCCGCTGCAGTAGTAGGCGGGCTGGAGATTCACGCCGTCACCGAACGATGCGCCTGTCGCGGTCGTCGTCGAACTGCTTGCTAGTACGCCGATACCAAGCGTCGTCCCTATCGCGGAGGACTTGAGTACGTCACGTCGTTTGTACATTGTTTCCAGACTCCGATTGATAATGGATGAATATTACTATTAAAGCTTGGGGATGAGATTCCAGAATAAATATCGAGGGCCGATCTATGGACGGCTGCCCGTTGTGCTACCTTAGAACCGTGCCGTCAATCATGCCTCGTGCGGCGTCGCTTCTGGTCCGCGTGAAGCGGGCGCCCGGACTTGGCGTCCATCCGGTTAGCAAATCGCTCTATCCGTCGTGTTGTTCGGTCGTCGTCAGGAAACACGTAGAACCCGTCGTCGTACTGAGCACGCTTCTTGAGGGTGAGCTGCCAGACGACGCCACCGTCGGCGTCCAGGTCGTCGAGCCGATCGTACCAAGTATCGTAGATCTCGTTCCGACGGGCGATCTGCTCCGCATCGCTCGCATCTCGATCAACCTGGATGCCGAACTCGCCTAAGTAGGCTGGTTTCCCGACCCGTTGGCGGGCGTCCCTGACGTGGTCTTCGATCCATTCGGTGCCGTACTCGGGGGTAACGCCCCAATGATCGGGGTAGAGGTGGAACGAACACGCGTCGATGGTGTCGATCCGGTGGTGATCGACGTACGCAGTTCCCTGAGAACCGTCGCGAAGCCAGTCGTCACCATCGCTGTTGTAGAAGCCTTCCATTCCAGTGGACACAAGGTGGTTTGGATCGAGGTCTTTGATGTACCCTGATATCTCTTTGATCCAGTCTCCGAGTACGTCGACGCCCTTCTGCTGGGCGCGCGGTTCATTCCCGAGTTCCCACATCGCGACAGTCGGATCCTCGGTGTACTGGATCCCCGAGATGGAGTTCGTGCGTGTCACGACCTTCTTAACGAAGTCGCGGTACAGCTGTCGCGCCTCGGGGTCGGTGTAGAAGTCATCGTGCTCCTCGGCTGTGTCGGACCACTCAACATACTTCTCCATACCTCCGTAAGCGCCCCAATTGTTCGCAAGCGGAAGGATCAAGCGGATACCTCGTTTTGCCGCGGCTTCGATTACATAGTCGAGGTGTTCAAAGGCAGCCTCATTGTATTCTCCCTTAGTCGGCTGGAAGCAGTGCCCCTCGCGTCCAGCGCAGAACGCCCAAGTCCGGACCGTGTTTAGCCCCAGCGCAGCGGCCTGATCAAGTGCAGCATCGACCTCATCTCGAGTTGTCCATACATCTGCGAGCCAGAAGTTGTTCGTCCCAGATAGATAGTGGGACCTCCTACCAATCGAAAACGATGTCCCGTTTGTCTCGAGGAAGTCGTCCGGTCGGCTCGCTGCTGTGTCAGAAGATGCCGACGCAAACCCAGGAAGTGCTAGGCTGCCGGCGATTGTACTACCGTTGCGTAGGATCGTGCGTCTTCGTACCATGGGATGGTGCGTCTCGGAATCATCGACCTTAATAATAAACTTTAGCAAACCGGAACGGAAGCCCCATCTCGACAGGATCGGACGCGACGACAGGACAAGAACTAAGCTACCGGAGGAAGCCTCTTTCGTCAGAGGATTTGAATGCAACTTTCCCTCGTCCTCCCGCCGACTCCTGACGAACGGTGGGATAAGGCTAAGCAGATCGGTGTCGAAAACGCGGTGTATCACTCACTCGAACTCGGCAATGGCCGCCGCCCGTCGAAGTACGACGAACTACTCCGCATTGTCAACCGGTACCGCGATCATGGGATCGAACCCGCCGCGTTCGAGGGAAGTGTACCGTTGACCGATACTACGCGACTTGCGAAGGAGGGTCGAGACGCCGAGATTGACGAATTCTGTCGATTCCTGCGGAACCTCGGCGAACTTGATGTCAATGTTGTGTGTTACGACTGGATGGCGGGGCTACGGTGGGCTCGGACTTCCATCACGACGCCAAGTCGAGGCAATTCGCTTACTACCTCGTACAGCGACAAACAGATGCGGCGTGGACCCCCACCTGCTGTAGCACGCTCGACAACGGCAGACGACCTCTGGGAGAACTTAGAATACTTTCTCGAACGCGTCGTTCCAGTCGCCGAAGAGGCAGGCGTAAAACTCGGACTGCATCCCGACGACCCGCCAACTGGAGACGTTCGCGGGATGCCGCGCATTATCAACTCACCAGAGGCGTACAAGCGTGTACTCAATATCGTCGATTCACAGTACAACGGTATCACATTCTGCCAAGGCAATTTTTCGGCGATGGGTGCTGACATCCCATCGACGATCCGCCAGTTTGCTGACCGGATCAATTTCGTCCACTTCCGCGACGTCGAGGGAGATCCCGACAGCTTCACCGAGATGTGGCACGATGACGGGCCGACTGACATGGCTGCCGCCATTGAGGCGTATCGCGATATCGGCTTCGACGGTCCAATCCGACCGGACCACGTTCCGACGATGGCCGGTGAAGACAATTCAACTCCTGGATACCACCTCTCCGGGAAGTTATTCGCCAGCGGATACATTCGAGGCCTGCTAGACGCGACCGACCCGTCTGCCGACGAGCGGAGCCCAGTTGCCGAAAGCAAATAGCTCTACAACACGTAATCAAAGTAGCAGTTGTCCACGGTTAGTCCCTCTCAAGAATGAAGACGGACGGCAACGCCGTGACGATTTCGTCCCGTCTGTTGTCGGAGTAGCGCCCGTTAGTACGTTTTGCGGAGGTGGTTTACCGATAGACTCTCAGTGAGTCTCTGTTCGAGCTCTTCGATGGATTCTGTGGGGTCGAACGTAATCGTCCGCTCCTCGTCAGGTGTCAGGTGGAAGTAGTTGTCCGAGAACCGGCCGTCAATCGGAACGTCGAATTCGACGAACAGTG
The DNA here is from genome assembly GCF_039522665.1 of Natronoarchaeum mannanilyticum. Taxonomy (NCBI): domain Archaea; kingdom Methanobacteriati; phylum Methanobacteriota; class Halobacteria; order Halobacteriales; family Natronoarchaeaceae; genus Natronoarchaeum; species Natronoarchaeum mannanilyticum. The sequence goes on along the minus strand of NZ_BAAADV010000008.1, from coordinate 263,287 downwards.
CCGCGGCATCCGTCTGGATCGTCACCTCGTTCTTATCGACGTCGATGTCGATATCCGGCTCCGGTAGCTCGAGATGTTTGTACTCCTCAAAGAACTCGAACGCAGGGTACGTCTCGTCACTCCCGTCAAACTTGACGCTGAGGAACGCTTCTTCTCGAGAGACGCCGTCGATCAACTGATCTACATTGACAGTTGTGACGCAGTCACTTTCGAGCGCTTCAACAGAGACGCTCTTGCCAACCTCGTCTACGAGTTCTCCGTCGAAGGTGTAGGCCTCAACGGTGACTTCCCCAGAGAGGGATTCTCGTTCGTCGTTCGTAAGCCAAATCTCGACACCATCGTCGCCCGTCCTCGTCGAGAGCAAGACCGGTGCGTAGATGCGCCGACTGACGTGCTGGAGCGCTTTCCAATTGCCGCCGTACTCGATAGACGACCACGACGCACAGGGCCAGAGGTCGTTCAACTGCCAGTACAGCGTCCCCATACACTCTGGCTTTAGCCGTCGCCAGTGTTCAATAGCGACCTTCATCGCGAGACCCTGCTGTACCTGACTGAGATAAACGAAGTTCTCGAAGCTAAACGGGATTCGGAACGATGCGGCCATCCTCTGGAGAATCGTCCGATTTCCACCTTCATTGCGCTGGTGGTGCTCCATCAACGGCGCAGTTGGGTTGAGCTCGTCGTCAGGGAGCACCGACGAGAGAGCGTCGACTGAGGGGAACGACTGGTAGCCGAATTCCGACACAAACCGCGGGTCGACCGTCTCGTACTCTTCGAAATCTGCGCCGTCGTGCCAGACATCCCAGTAATGAATATCTCCCTTATTCGTCTGATAGGGATCTTGCATTCCGGTGCCGCTCGACGGCGACCCGGGCCAGTACGTCCGGGTATCGTCCTCTTCGGCGACGGCACCGCCGATTACGTCGTAGAACAGCGTCTCGTAACCCTGCTTCAATCGCTCCAGTTCGTCGGCATCGTCAAACCAGCTTTCGAGGCCCATCTCAACCTCGTTGTTTCCGCACCAGAGCGCGATCGAGGGATGGTCAGCTAGTCGACGGACTTGATCCCTGACCTCTGACTCGACGGATTCTAGATACTCCTCGTCACTGGGATACAGCGCACACGCGAACATGAAGTCTTGCCAAACGAGCAATCCGCGCTCGTCGCAGGCCTCGTAGAAACCGTCGCGCTCGTAGTACCCGCCGCCCCAGACGCGAATCATATTCATGTTGGCATCGACAGCGCTGTCAAGCAAGGAATCATATCGATCGCGCGTAATCCGCCCGTACAGCGCATCAGCCGGGATCCAGTTGGCGCCTTTCGCGAATATCGGGACCCCGTTGACCTCAAACGTGAACGACTCGCCGTCATCCCCCTGATCCGGTTCGCGGACGAGTTCGAGATCTCGGAAACCGATTCGGGTAGAGCGTTCGTGTGATGGATCCTCCGGAATCGACGATTTGGCCCCCGTCACGCCGCCGTCTGCTGTCACTGTGTCCGTGTCGCTCGGTTTCAGCACGGATTCCGCATCGACGGCTACGGTGAGATCGTAGAGCGGTTGGTCGCCGTACCCGTTCGGCCACCAGAGATCGGGGTCTGAAACCTCCAGGGCTACCGTGACCTCGTTGTGGCCCTCAACGACGTCGACGACTTCACGCGTCGCCGCATCTGCAACCTCAGCTGCTATCAACACTTCGTCGCCAGACGGTGCGTCGAGGCCGACGGTCACGTCGAGTTCAACGTTGTTGGTTTCGTGGTTCTGTGCTGTCTTCGTATACTCGATCCGCGGTTCGGAGTATGCAAGAAGTTCGATATCCCGCCAGATGCCGACAGTCGGGAGGCATGGTCCCCAGTCCCAGCCGTAGTGGCACTGAGCTTTCCGGATGAAGTTTCGCCCTGGCTGGTCGACCGGATATCGGAGTGTTGGGACCTGATATTCGTAATTCTCTGAGTGGCGAGTACTATATTCGACAGGGGAGTGGAATGTGATCTCCACTTGATTCTCCCCAGATGTGAGGGCGTTCTCGACATCAAACTCGTACTCACGGTGCATATTCGCGGATTCACCTACGACTTCACCGTTAATGCGTACCGTCGCAACGGTGTCAAGGCCTGCACAGCGTAAGCGTATACGATCCTCGTTAAGGAAGCCCTCGTCGATTGTCACGGTGCGTCTATACACCCAGTCAGACTTCCCGACCCACTGAATATCGAGTTCATTATCAGCGTAGTACGGATCAGGGATTTCGCCCGCATTTAGGAGATCTGTGTATACTCCTCCGGGAACCGATGCGTCGAACCAATCATCGGTCTCCGACTGGCGTAACTTCCAACTGCCGTTTAACGACTCTACCCGCATAACTGGACTGTATCAGCAGAGCATAATAACGCTACCGGTCCCTGAGATATAGATCTACGTAATTCTTGCAGGATTACTCTGATAGCGGCTGGTTGTCGTTGTGGCTCGCTTGTCCGTACGAGTATACTTGATCAGCGGATCAGTCGAGAGCCACTGTCACCGGGCCGGGAAACTCAAGAAGAAGTTGTTGCGTACTATCTCCGAAAATCGCTTTTCCAGTTGGAGAGCGTTGATTACCGCAGGTGAATAGATGATCGCACTCAGTATTTTGTGCAGTTTTGAGGACCTCTTTTACGAGCTCGTCTTGCGATGCTACACTGACACGGTACGTTATTTCCAAATTCCCGTCATCAATGCTATCGGCGACTATAGACTGAACGGAGTTTCTCTCAGCATCCAATACGTTGTTCTCGTCATAATGCGTGTCCTCAACGTCGCCGATCGCTTCCAGAGTCTCGACATCAGCTGCAAAGGACTCTGGATGGATGATGGATAGGACAACTAGCCCGCAATCGCTACCACGAGCGGCCGCAGCTGCTTCATTTAGTAGTTTTCTACCCTTCTGGCTATCTTCTGCGATGACTAATCCACGCTGCATAGACAAGCCCACGAACTGGTTCTACAAGAATCTACTGTCGTGATATGGATGAGATGCCTGAAGGAGAGCAGCATAGGTATTTGATACAGTAGAACATGTCTTGTTCATCACTCCTGGGTTTTTTCGGCAGGAACACACCTCAAGGGGGCCAGTTTACGTAGGAATTGGTTCTGGGCAGTCTAGCGAACTGTTTGGACCATGCTTGGAAGTAGTAGTATTTTCCATGAGCCGATCTCATCGCTCTCTTTTGTTCTCTATGGTCAAATAGGCGGGATCTAACGTCATTACGTTCGACAGCATTGGCAAGATGCTCTGCCAGGAATATAGCGCGTCTTTTACAGGCGTACTATTGTATTCGTATTTTACAGACATACTCCTGTAAGTGAGAGGTCGGAGAATTCAGATGATTTCAGAGCACATCCGTCCACTCGGAGTACGTCGTGTTGATCTCGACAACACCAGCAACGTTCTGGAGTTGGTTTGGTACAGCGGTACGGAACCTCTCTTTGTCCATCCGCTCAACCGGTGCAGAGACACTAAGGGCGCCGAACAGTTCCCTTGCCTCCGTGCTGATAGCAGAAGCTACGCATCGGTATCCTTCATACCGTTCTTCATCGTCAAACGCAACTCCTCGGTCCCTGATTTCTTCTATTTCTCTTCGTAGTTCGTCGGCATCAGTAATCGTACTCTCGGTGTAGGGCGTGAAAGAGACTTCCTCAAGGTACGAATCAAGCTCGTCATCAGAGAGTTCGGCCAAGAACACTTTACCTGCTGCCGTACAGTAGAGCTCCTCAATACTGCCCACGTGCGTTATCGGCTCCGTGACGCGGTCTCCGGTCGCCTGATAGAGCGTAATGCCGGATCCGTTGCGTTCGACGATGAGGCGGGCTTGTTCCCCTGTTTCCTGTGCGAGCTCTTCGACATCGTCTTTTCCGAGGTGATACAACCGCTCGCGTTCGCGAACCTGTCCGCCGAGCGTGAGAAACCGCAGACTGAGCTGATACTCCCCTTCGACCTTGTCTAGATAGTCATGTTTGACGAGTGTCGTCACATAGTGGTGGACTGTACTCTTGGAGCGATCGAGTTCGTTCGCTATCTCAGTAACGCCTGCCCGCTCCTTCTGGCGGATGACCTCAACAACCTCCAGTGCTGACTCGACAGACTGGATCGTCTTTCCGCGATCCCCGGTGGTTTCTTCTGGCATACTCACTATCAGTATCTACGGATAGTTAAACATGCTCACCAGCCGGCCGAACAATAATAGTGAATACGGTGAGAAATCGCAGCGAGTCAACGAAGGGATGACTATCGACTCGCTTGGTAGATTCGGTCGATAGCACGTTGCACATCAAGCGCCTGCTCTACGTTCGTCATATCCGGGCGCTCACTAGAGCGAACTCCGCCGAGAAACGTCTCCAGCTCATCGCGATACGGATCGTTAGATGAAACAATGACCTCACTATTGACGAAATGGTCACGACGCCCAGACCGCGCCTCGTACAGTTGCAGATCATTCCGTTGATCGACTTCCGGTTGGACTTCCTGAAGTGTATTCGTAATATCTACTGTCATACCCGCTTCCGTTCCCTGAATACGATAACTGTGCGACGACTCCATGTTCGCTGCCCACGCAACCTGAATATTCGCGGTCATTCCGGAGTCGAATTCGCAAAATGCCGTAACTGAATCCTCTACGTCGTACATCTTCCCCCGGTCGTCCTCGCCCCACATGTGGAGGTACGAGTAGTCATCATGTTGGCCGAAGTCAGATCGTGCTGTCGCCATCACGTCAGTAATCGTCGGCCAGTCAGTCCAGAAAAGAAGCAGGTCGAGTAGATGTGCACCGACATCGATGAGTGCGCCGCCCCCTGCGATCTCCTGTGATGTGTACCACGTCCCACGACCGGGAACTCCGCGTCGCCGGACAAACTGAGCATCAATGTGCGTAATTTCCCCTAGATAGCCATCCTCAACGTAGGATTTGGCGACTTGACAGATGTTTCGGTAGCGGTGGTGGTACCCTACCATACAGATGTTGCCAGTTTGGTTCGCTACGTCGGCGATATTCTCTGCACTCTCCAAATTATGCGCGAGCGGTTTTTCTAATAGGACGTCGTGGTCCGCCTGGAGCGCGTCTATGGCAGCTGTCTCGTGGAACTTGTTCGGTGTCGATATGATGACCGCATCCAGATCCTGCTCATACAACTCCTCAAGACTCTCGAAGGTCGTTGCATCGTACTGTTCCTGAAATGCCTCCCTTGCTGCTGTGTCTGCATCTACTCCGAGGACCTCGTGACCGAGATCCTCGAGTATCTTTACGTGATTCGCTCCGTGGGTCCCTAACCCAACCAGCCCGACCGTCAGATTCGTGTTTTCCATGTTTGCTAAACTGTCTCACTCCCATTCGATAAATGTCTTGCGATAGAATACTTTACAGGATTAATTCGAACTGAGTTGTTCGGTTTGCATTCTATGGGAGATTACAGGAGTAGTGATGTAAAAAGATATTCTATATAACACTAACTGTTCGACATGGTCAAATCAAAAGCTTTCTACAAAGCTCCTGAGTGGGGGTGATGAGGTCATAGCGTGTGGGAGTATGCCGTATAACGAGCTGCTATCGGCCATACACATATCAGGCCATCATCTGGGGATTTTCTCGACATGAATCAATTGGTAGACAATCACAGAGACGTTTGATCTGGTGAAACGATGCCAGCATGGGTGACCTTGCTTTTCGGGCACGCGTACGCACCACCGCGGGTATAGAACTACCAAGCGAATACCCCTGAACTCAGTTGAGGAGGTGACGGCTATCGGCAGTACCAGAGCGGAGTCCCCACATCTGCAGTCGATCGGAGTACACCACAGGAACTCGTGTACGCTGGTGCGCCCTCGATAGGGCTGGAGAATGCCTCCCATACTTTTATTACCTTTGAGCGCAACCCTCAGGATGGACAATGTCGAATAATAACCGTGACTATAGTAGTCATATTGATCGCCGTGCTTTCCTGCAGATCGCAGGTGCCTCCGGGGCAGCTGCACTGGCGGGCTGCACGGGTGGAAACGGGGCTGGAGACGGCACTCACATCAGCTACACGAATCAGGTGCCGACGAAAATTCAGTACAACCCCAGTAATCCGACTAGCTACTCCCAGATCTCGCACTACCTCCTCTTCGACCGATTCGCAAATTTCAACTTTGCGAGAGGGGAGTTCCAGCCCTACCTCATTCAGGACTGGCAGTTTAACGGTGATACGTACGAACTGTCCCTCCGTGATGGCGTCACCTGGGAGGACGGTGACGACGTTACTGCCGGTGACGTCGCGACGCAACTTCGGATCGCGATGCTGAGCGGCGGAGCAATCGCCGGGTTTACAGATAGTATCGATGTGGCCGACGAGCAAACGGTGGTTCTCAACCTCACCGGCGATGTCAACCCCCAGATCGTCGAGTACAATGTGCTGGGTCAGCGGTTCATGACACAGAAAGAGAGCGAATTCGGGGAGTACGTCGAGATGTTTGAGGAGAACCCCGACCAGGCTCAGAGCGAGATCCAAGAGTTTGCTTACAAGGATGTCATCGCAAACGGGCCGTTCACTATCGCAGATCGGGGTAATCAACAAATCCTCCTTGAGAAGCGCGACGAGCATCCTGATTCCGATAACATCAACTTCGACGAGGTAGCGTTCCGATACCTCGACGGCAATACGGCTGTACACAACTCGATCGGCGCAAACGAACTCGATTCGGTTTACTCCGTATTCGCGCCACCGAACGTTGTTGACAACTTCCCGGATCACATCCAGATGGAAACTATCCCTGGGAAGACCGGCTACAGTCTGATTCCGCAGCACGACCACGAACATGCGGGAGACCGAGCTGTTCGTCAAGCGATCGCACACGTACTCGATCGGGAAACAATCGTCAAAAACGTCGGCGACACACTCAAGCAGGTTCCACCGATCCCGGTGGGAATTGCATCTGACGACCAAGAACGGTGGATCGGTGAGATCTCTGACTCGTTCGATGACTATGGTGTAGATGCTCAGCAAACCGACGAAGCCGCCCAGATTCTTCGCGAGGCGGGCTATTCGCAGGATGGTGGTACGTGGATCGACAGTAACGGGAATACAGTCGAACTTCCCGTGACGGTTCCTTCCGGATGGAGTGACTGGGTCACTGCAACGCAGACGATCGTCGATCAGCTCAATGACTTCGGATTCGAGGCCCAGGTCGACTCTCGAAACTTCAGTGCTCTAAACGGTACGACGTGGCCGAACGGCGACTTCGTACTGTCGGCCGGCGGGTGGCTCCCTGGAGGTGGCCGTGCAGCCTATCCGTACTTCTCGCTCCACCACATGATGCTCGAGCACTACCGGAACTTCACATACAACTACGGTCCGGCAAACCCGAACCGTGGCGGAAGCAACGGTGACGTTACTGTCCCCTCCCGAACTGGCTCGGGAACGATGACCGTCAATCCGAGTGACCGACTCTCAGAGCTCTCCGAAACGGCTGACGAGGAGCTAGTCCAGGAGGTCATTAATGAGCAGGCATGGGTGACCAACGTGGACCTGCCTATGATCCCTGTCATGGAGAAGCAAGAACAAACCTTCCTTGCTACTGACGAGTGGAACGTTCCTGAGCAGGGTGCCGAAATTTCGCAGGTTCGGTGGGCCAACTCGTGGCTAATCCGCCAGGGCGAACTCCAGTACGACGGATAATAACTGGACTGCGAGACGACTGCACGAAACTCCAATCAAAGCATTTATTTAGCACAGTAGCACATCACCATTCATGAACAATTACTTTATCAAGCGCACCGGGCGTGCAGTGCTCACCCTGTGGGTTACTGTGACACTCACGTTTGGGCTGATCCGGGCTATCCCCGGCGGTCCATTAGAAATGCTAAGAGCGAGACTAGTCCGACAGGGCGTTGACCCAACTCGGATCGACGCTATAATCCAGTCTCGTCAGGAGGAGAGCCAACCGATCTACGTGGAGTACTATGAGTATATGTCGTCGCTCCTATCCGGGAATCTGGGGGAGTCGTTCTACTTCAGAGAACCGGTCTCCAGCATCATCACCGACGCGCTCCCGTGGACGGTCTTCGTCATGGTAACCGCGACGATCATCCTGTTCGCGATCGCAATTGTCTGGGGGGCGATCATCGCTTACAAAGAGGGATCCACGTTCGACACGGTCTCAAGCGGACTGTCCATCCTGATGTCGTCCGTTCCGTTCTACGTACTCGGCATTCTGTTCGTTGTCGTGTTATCGTATCGATTCGGCATCTTCCCAGCTCGGTATCGAACGAGCCCGGGTGTGACCGCTAGTTTGTCGATACAGTTCGTTGGAAACGCACTATACCATGCAGCGCTACCGATTGCATCCATCGTGATCACGCAGGTCGGCCTCCAGACACTGGCGATGCGGGGCAATAGTATCCAGGTGCTTGGCGAGGACTTCGTCCGAGTCGCACGATTGAGAGGACTGTCCGACCGCCGGATCGCCGTCAGGTACGTTGGGCGAAACGCAATTCTCCCGATGTACACCGGATTCCTGACTCTAATTGGCTTCAACCTCGGCGGATCCGTGATCTTGGAAGAGATCTTCACGTACACCGGAATCGGATACTACATGTTCGAGGCGCTCATCAATAGGGATTACGCGCTCATGATGGGAATCTTCCTCGTCATTACGACTGCGCTCGTGTTGTCGGTGTACATCGCCGATCTGACGTACGGTCTCGTCGATCCTCGCGTTAAATCGGGTGATTCCAGTGAAGCATACTGAATCGGAAACCGGAACGGAAGAGGAGTTCTCGTTCGGTGCTGCCCAGTCTGAGGTTGAAGTCTCGACAGCGGACCGACTGCGCGACATCTACCGTGAGTTCATCTACAAACCGGGACTCGTCGCGTGGGAAGACAACCGGACGCGCATCGGCGCGTCGATCCTTGCCGTGTACGTCTTTATCGGTACTGTCGGCACGTGGTTCTACCGAGCACCGACGACGAACCAATCGGAACGTAGCCTTCAGCCGTTCCAAACCTGGGAGGCCCCGCTCGGAACGACCAGCTCCGGTGAAGACGTCTTGGCTATGGCGATCCACGCGACGCCGGAGATGCTCATTATGATCCTATCAGGTGGCATCTTCGCAACTGTGCTCGCGGTTTTGATCGGCACGGTTGCAGGATACAAGGGCGGGACGACAGACCGCGTCCTGACGACGTTTTCAGACGTCGCGATGTCGATCCCGGGACTCCCACTCATCATGGTGCTAGCGGTCGTCATATCGCCGGAGCGAGCTACTGTAATCGGCATCCTCATCACGATCAACTACTGGGCGGGGCTCGCCCGTTCCATACGGTCACAGGTGCTGACGATCCGCGAACACTCCTATGTGGAGGCGTCGCGGACGATGGGTGTCAGTACACCACGGATCATATTCAAGGATGTCATCCCGAATATTATGCCGTATGTACTCGTCAACTTCGCCAACGCCGCACGGTATGTCGTCTTCGCATCGGTCGGACTATACTATCTTGGAATCCTCCCAACATCTGTCGCCAACTGGGGGATCCAACTAAACAACGCCTACAGCCGAGCAGGCGCTCTCAGCGGCGGTGGGACGATGTATCAGCTCGTGGTTCCCATGATCGCAATCATGTTCCTCGCTCTCGGTCTCATCCTGCTCGCGCAGGGGATGGACCGAGTGTTCAATCCCCGCGTCCGGACCCGTCTCGCCGGTGAGTCCGAATCGGAGACTGAAGATGACGAAGACGCTGCTGCGCCCACGGAGGTGATGACCTGATGTCAATGGACCAGACGACTGAAGAACAGGTGTACAGAACTGACGATCCGATCGTCAAGATCCGCGATGCGGCCGTTACCTACGACGAAGGCGAGTCGTACGTTCTTGATCATGTCTCGCTCGATCTTGACCGTGGCGAGATCCTCGGTGTTGTCGGAGAAAGCGGCAGCGGTAAGTCGATGCTTGCATCGTCATTACTTGACGCGGTCCCCTCGCCCGGTCGTCTGACTGGAGAGATCACTTATCGCCCAGAGGGTGAGGAACCGGTCGACGTCCTCGAACTAGAGAAAGAGGAGCTACGGTCACTCCGTTGGGAGGAAATTTCGATGGTGTTCCAGGGTGCAATGAACTCGTTCAACCCGACGATGGACCTTCGGACGCACTTCGAGGAGACGTTACAGGCCCACGACGCCGACATCAAGGAGGGTATCGGACGAGCAGAGGAACTGCTCGAGGATCTGTATCTCGAACCGGATCGCGTCCTAGACTCTTACCCGCACGAGCTGAGCGGTGGAATGCAACAGCGAGCACTAATCGCACTAAGCCTCGTCCTCGAGCCGGACGTGCTGGTAATGGACGAGCCAACGGCAGCGCTCGACCTCCTGATGCAGCGGTCCATCCTGATGCTGCTGTCGAACCTACAGGAGAAGTATAACCTCACGATGGTGTTTATCACGCACGACCTGCCACTCGTCGCCGCGTTGGCCGATCGGATGGCCATTATGTACGCATTCAGGCTCGTCGAGTTTGGCGAAACGCGCGACATCGTGGAGAACGCAGCTCATCCCTATACGCGCGCGCTACTCAATTCAACCCCGAACCTCGATGCACCGTTGTCAGAGATGAAACCGATTGAGGGACAGAGCCCTGCTCCGATCAATATGCCGTCCGGCTGTGCGTATCATCCACGCTGTCCACTCGCAACGGAAGAGTGTCGGACAGACGTCCCCGACTACCATGACGTCGGTCCCGAACACGGATCCGCCTGCTATCACTGGCAAGAATCCTACGACGAGGTTCCGCTTGTCTATGCGGACTCACTGGGTGATACTGCAGGAGGTGAAAGCCGATGAGTTCCGACTCGCTCATTTCGCTCGAAGACGTTGAGGTCCACTTCACCAACGAGAGCCTGCTGGACTTTGGCGATACCAAGACGGTCCGTGCGGTCGACGGCGTGTCGCTTGACGTCGAGGAGAACGATGTCGTATCGCTAGTTGGCGAAAGCGGTTGTGGGAAGACGACGCTCGGAAAGACGGCGATCGGCCTCCAGCGACCTACTGGCGGCTCAGTAAAGTACCGAGGCGAGGATATCTGGGCAATCCGCGACGGCGACGCGGATACAGACACGGAGTGGGAAGACATTCGCACATCGCTTCAGATCATCCACCAGGATCCCGGCGCCTCGCTTAATCCCAATCGGCGGATCATTTCTATCCTGTCAGAACCGTTACGGCAGGTCAACCCGGAACTCAGTCGCGGGGAAAAGCGAAGCCGGATTTACTCGCTACTAGAGAGAGTCGGCATGAATCCGCCGGGAGACTTCGCGGAACGCTATCCTCACCAGCTGTCCGGCGGCGAAAAGCAACGCGTCGCGCTGTGTCGCGCACTCCTGATGAATCCGGACGTCATCCTCGCCGACGAGGCGATCAGCGCCCTGGACGTCTCCTTGCGTGTCGAGATGATGGACCTGATGCTTGACCTTCAGGACGAGTTCGACACGTCCTACATCTTCATCTCACACGACCTCTCTAACGCACGGTACTTCTCCGCCCATGGCGGTGGGAAGATCGGTGTGATGTACCTCGGTGAACTCGTTGAGGTCGGACCAGCGGAGGACATGATCAACGATCCTCAGCACCCATACACGAACGTGCTACGCTGGGCGACGCCAGATCTGGCGCTGCGTGAGACAGGCGACCCACCGATGCGGAAGATCGACGTTCCCGATCCGGTGAATCCGCCGAGTGGCTGCCGATTCCACACGCGCTGTCCAAAGGCGACCGAGGCGTGCAGACAGGAGACACCTTCTGACTACCAACACGGCGAGCAGACGGTCGCGTGCTTCCGCGAAGACGAGAACCACGAGTACTGGGATAGCCCCGAACTTACTGACTAACCCCGGATTTGTCTCCCTTTTCTATCGCTGTTGGTATAGCTTGCGCTCCATCCCTCTGCGGAACACCTATAGTGTGGTGAAAAAGCTTATTCGGGTAACGGACCCAGTTGAGTCACATGTCCTGGAAAAAATCGTTCTGGTCGCTCGTTCGCGACTACCAGACGCAATTAGGAATGCTCTGGATGTTTCTCGTGTTCATGCTGGTGTTGACTGCCATCACCCTCTTGTTCGGGGAGCCAGGAACTGAGTCGTATACGCTCGCGGTTGTCAATCTCATCATCGTACTCGGATTTGGATCGATCGTTAGCGCCGTATTCTGGATGAGTATCCGCCGAGGGAGATCTCGCTAAGAAGGGTTACTACGGCTGTTCGAGCCAAGAAATCGTATCGGCTGCGAGATCTCGTAGCTCCTGTGATGCATTTTCATCAGTAGCGACGCCACGAAGAGGTGCGATAGCACTTTCCTCGCCGAGAACGCCGAGAGCCCGTGTAGCGCGGGCTCGGACCATGTCGTTTTGACTATCGAGAAGGGAACAAAGCGGATCTACTGCGGAGGTTGCCGCCTCAGGATTCGTCCGAGCGACATTAGCGATGATGTCGGCACACGCTCCGACGACGACATCGTCGTCATGATCAAGGTGGTCAACGATCCGCGGGATGTGGTCTTGGAGAGCACCGCTGTTCGTATCGCTGACCTCGATCAGTACGTTGGCTGCGACGGATCTCGCCGCGAACTGGCGACGTCTTTCTCCGGCGCTGATCGATCGCTGTTCTTCGAACAGATGGGGTTCTTCGAGCGGTTCTAACTTAGTGCCCTGCGTCGGGTCAACTATTTCCTCCTCAATCACGTCGAGTAGTGCCTCTACGTGGGGTACGAACCACTTCGTCCGCTCGATTGTTAGCGAGCCAATCGGCTTTGCTGCAGCGGCTCGGACTATCGGGATATCGTGGGTGAGTAGGTCCACGAGCGGACCGATGGATCCCTCCAGTAATCCAGGTCGCGACTCGGCGACGAACGCGAGCGCAGTTGCAGAGTCTCTGAGGACGGCTACCCGCTCATCATCCAGTCGGTCGACGATGACGGGAATAAGTGGTGCAACGTTGTCGATATTCTCTTCAGCAAGGGTCAAACAGGTCGCCGCAGCCCGGATGCGGGTCTGATTATCCTCCGCCTTCAGTGCTTCGCGAAGGGTGTCAGTCTCCGCGTTTTTCAGCGAAGTTGTGTCTAGTCGCTCGGCTGTCCCCTCGTTAGTATCTACCATGTCATCGAGAGCGACGCCAATTCAGTTATACGTGACGGATCAGTCGGCGTTTTCGGACACCGGTCAGAGCCGCAACCTTTCTTACGCCTGGGACACTCACATGGCGTATGTCGTTCGAACCTAAACACGTGCGCGTCGACGACAGGGAACTCTATCTTGTTGGAGAGGACGGATACCGCGAACTCGGATCGCTGGAGGATGTGTACCATCTTGTTGATGGGGAAGAGTACACGATTGAGTATGACGAGGACGCCGCAACGGCCGGTTGGCTACAAGTAGCCGATGATGGAACACACACATTCGATGTCCGCGATGCCATCGACGAGATGCCTTTCGGTCGGCCATATGCAGATCGAGTCATAGAGGAACCGATGGAGGAGAATAACGAAGGGTTTCCTCGGCGCACAGTCGCTTTCACCGACATCCTGACGCAGATCTGGGAGTCCAAAGGTAACGCAAAGAAGCTCTCAGAGTTCCACGACAGCTCGTCAGAGACCGGGCGTGAGGACAGTATTGGCCGATAGCCCGTGTTACCAGTGGGCTTCGACGATGTCTGCGGCGTGCTTGAGTGTCTCGTAGGAGTCGGGTTGCTCTTCGGCCTCGTAGATGAGCCAATCGAACTCTAGCTCCCTGACCAAATCTACAGTCTTCCCGATATCTAGATCTCCCTCGCCGACCTCGACAGTCTTGCCCGTGGCGGCGTCGTAATCTTTCAGGTGTACGAGGTCGATCCGATCTGCGTGCGCTTCTACGAAGGAGAGTGGTTCGTACCCCGCTGCGCCGGCCCACCCGAGATCCAACTGGAGGCCGACATCATCGGTCACTTCGAGCAGATGTTCCAACGCGGGACTTCCGTCTAATTCAGTGAACTCCTGATCGTGGTTATGGTAGTGTAGATCAAGCCCGTAGTTCGCCAGTGATGTAGCAGCGTCGTTGAGCCGCTCGCCCGTCTCCTTGACGGCCTCCCGAGAGTTGAAGTGCTCCGGGTCAAGCCACGGCACAGCAACGGCTTCGCAGCCAAGATTGCGATATGTTTCGGCAACATCTTCGATGTCGGCCTCGATCTCGTCGAGGCCGACGTGGGCGCCCGCAGTGGCCAATCCACTTCGATCTAATGCGGTATTCACTGACTCGATGTCAGCGTCGTCGAGACCGGCAAACTCGACACCCTCGAATCCTGTTTCGCCGACGCGTTTGATTACGGTCGGGAGCTGATCGTCGACTGCGTGCAAGCTGTACAGCTGGAATCCAAACGACGTCATGCACTTTTCATTCCGATGTTGGTACTGTAAGTGTGAACCAACAGTCAAAGGTTGCCTCTTCCTCTCTGTAACGCCGTTTTGTGACTCCTCTCCTACATGGTCATGTTTCAGAATGCACTATACGGGAATGCACCCGCCAGAATTATCTAGGTAACTACCTAATTAGACGCGTATTCGTATGACCGGTGACGCATTTCCATCTGTCAGTCTTCACAACGTCGCAGCCACGAAGGCAGCCGACTGGGCGGATGACGGGCGTCAGCTCCACCGTATTCCCGAGTCGGTTGCCACCGCCGTCAACGTCGAGGCCCGCGATCGATTCTGTCATCCATCTGGGTGCGAACTTCGGTTTGTTCCCAAGGGAGATGAAGCGACAGTGTCGGTAACACTGTCGGCAGCATCCGAAACCGTCGTTCGTCCGTTTTGGGGTGGCTTCCAAGGAGCGGATACATACGAACTGGGTCCAGCTCCCAGAACGTTAGAGTTCTCGACGCCTGATTCTATCGAGCATCTCAAGTCAGATATCACTGCGATGGGCGCGTTCGATCCCCGCGTATGTCGTCTTCGGTTCGACGCATGGGCGCCGGTTGCAGTCCACGATGTCTCCGGACGCTGTCGCCCGCCGGACGAAACCGAATTGCCGACGCTCCGATATCTGGCGTACGGAACATCGATCACCGAGGGTGCATCGGCGACGGGCTGTCACCTCACGTACGTCTCACAGACAGCGCGTAAATTGGGTGCCGACGCAGTGAATCTCGGCGTTGCTGGGTCGGCGTTCTGTGAACCTGCGGTCGCCGATCACATCGCTCATAGGGATGACTGGGATGTCGCCACACTGTCGCTGTCGGTCAATATGGCAAACAGGGGATTCACGGCGGAACAGTTCAGAGAGCGCGTGACAGAGTTTGTGAACGCCGTTGCGGCCTCAGTAACTGACCGTCCGATTGCGTGCGTCACGCTTTTTCCTTACCATGCAGACGCGCTCCAAGACGGCGACGCCAGGAGGGCCGAAGACTTTCGAGCAGCCGTTCGGAAAACTACCGAAAGCACACCTGACAACGTAATACTGGTCGAAGGGGCCAACCTCATGGATGCCACCGGTCTAACCACTGATCTGCTTCATCCCGGTGACGCGGGAATGAGTTCGATCGCGGGTGGAATCGCCGAAAAATTAGCGATGAGATTGAGTGACCAGGAACTGCAGAACCATTGAGTTGGTATCCGTCAGTCGTCTACTCCTCGTCGACTGCCGGCGGTGACGGAGAAAGTGCCCCCGAGTCAACCATCGACTCCAGCGGATTGTCTGTGACGTCAAGCGGGAGATCGATGCGCCCACGGCGCCGGACGGACTCATAGCCGGCAAACAGTATTTCGGCCGTGGTCAGTCCGATTCGCGCGCTGATAGACGGCTCCTCTCCCGACTCCACTCCATCGATTACCGCACTGACCGCACGATCATGAAAGTGTGACCCATAGCGATCGTCACTTTCGTCGTTCGTTGCGTGCATGGTCTCCCCGTTCACGTCAACCGATCGCCGATCACCGCCGTGCTCAAGTTCCAGCATCGGGCCGTCCGTCTTGTCGATACGAATGATTCCTTCCGTCCCGCGGAGTACAATAGCCGCGTCGGTGAAATCACTCCCTTCACCGGTCGAAATAACGCCGTATACGCCGTTCTCGTATCGCCACTGTGCCCATATCTGATTCTCTTGGTGAGCGCCGAACCGGCGATCCTCCTCGCGGTAATCAAGTCCCGCAAGCACCCACTCTGCGGCGTGGTCATCGTTAAACATCCCAGCGAGGTCAACTGTGTGGGCACCGGTATCAAAGAAGTCGCCCCATCCGATCTCTACTCGCTGGAGCGAGCCGATCTTCCCCTCCTCGAGCAGGCGTTTGGCCTCGGTGAACGGTCGCCCGAACCGACGCTGGCGGTTCAGCGTCAACTGCACATCGTGTCGCCAACATTCTTGGGCCATTTGCCGAGCGTCTTCCCATGTGTTCGCCATCGGCTTCTCACAGTGGATGGCGTCGACGACGCCGCTTTTGGCACACTCTACGACGATAGCTCTGTGGATTGCCGGCGGAACCGCGACACTCACGATATCCGGTTCGAGCGCGGAGAGCATCGCCTCGTAATCCTCGAAGGCGTTCTCCGTCGACAGTCCGAACGTATCGGCGAACGCGAGACGGTTCTCTTTGACGATGTCCGCGCAACCGATGAGCTCGCAGCGATCGTCGAATTCGAAAGCTTCGGCGT
This sequence comes from Natronoarchaeum mannanilyticum, assembly GCF_039522665.1. Classification (NCBI taxonomy): domain Archaea; kingdom Methanobacteriati; phylum Methanobacteriota; class Halobacteria; order Halobacteriales; family Natronoarchaeaceae; genus Natronoarchaeum; species Natronoarchaeum mannanilyticum. The sequence goes on along the minus strand of NZ_BAAADV010000008.1, from coordinate 246,613 downwards.
GACGATAGCCCATTGCAAATCCATCCACGGTCGGGTTGTCTGGATCGGGACCGGTTCCGATGACTGCGACTGTATGACTACTCATGTTCGTCACTCTTTTTTGAATCATACCACGTATATGCATTTCCCTCCGAATCCGTGTTTCGTGTCTCGCGAACCCTGCCTGACCTGCCACCATCTTCACAGCGAGAATCGTCCGCTACCGGTAATATTATCCATCGCGTAGACAATCGTTTATCCGCAATGCCAGATGTAGCCACGCTTAAAGACGAGTATCTTTCGTCACTCGAAAAGACGCTGACGGACAACGTCCTCGATTTCTGGTTCCCCCGCAGTATCGACGAAGAACACGGTGGGTTCATCACCAGTTACGACGAGGTCGGCGAGTTTGCAGGTAACGGAAATAAGCAGGTCGTCACGCAGGCGCGTATGGTCTGGTTGACGGCGCGGCTCGCCCGCGAAGGGTACGGCGAGGAGTACCGCGAGATCGCCGATCACGGCTTCGCGTTTCTGATCAACGAGATGTGGGATGACACCAACGGAGGATTCGTGTGGGAAGTCCGGCGCGACGGGACTACATCCAAACCCAACAAACACCTGTACGGTCAGTCGTTTGGACTCTATGCCCTCTCCGAGTACTACCGTGCAACTAGTGATGACAAGGCTGCTGACTACGCCCACAAACTCGTCGATCTGATGGATGAACACGCCAAAGACGGTGATCACGGGGGGTATGTCGAGTACTTCACGCCCGACTGGAAGCCGATTACAGAGGGGCAGACGTATCTTGAAAACATCGAGCCGGACTGGTCACCGAAGGAATCGGGCGACAGCGTCCTTGATCCGACGCTGAAGCTGATGAACACACACCTCCATCTCATGGAGGCGTTCACCACGTACTATGAGGCCTTCGACAACGAGCGCGGGCGTAAGCGCTTGCACGAACTGCTCGACATTCTCACCAACACGGTCTACCGAAAGAAGCGCGGCTTCTGTACTGACAAGTACGATCCCGACTGGGCCCCGAAACTTGACGACGAAGAGTTCCAGATCGTTTCGTACGGACACGATCTGGAGAATGTCTGGCTCGTCATGGAGGCTGCCGACGCACTCGACCACTCACAGGACTTGTACCGCGAATTCTTCGAGACGCTGTGGGACTACTCACTCGAATATGGGTACGACGAGGAGCACGGCGGGTTTTACTTCTACGGCGGCTTCGACGAGCCCGCGAGCTTCCGCGTCAAAGCTTGGTGGGTGCAGGCAGAGTGTATGACCAGCGCTCTACGAACCTATGAATGCACCGGGGATGACCGGTATCTCGATGTCTTCGCTGATACGTGGGATTTCCTTGACGAGTACCAGATTGACCGCGAACACGGCGAGTGGCACTCTGGCGTCGACGAGAACCTTGAACCCGTCGGCCGTAAAGGAGCAGTCTACAAGGCGGCGTACCACAACGGTCGGGCGCTTCTCGAGTGTATAGCGGCCCTAAAACGGCTGTAGAAGGTTACGAATACTCGATCGAGTGTAGTGCGAGGCGGCAAAGAACCACAGTATAGGGATCAGCCAGCTACGAGTGCATTGATGCGCGCGGAACCTCGTATTCCGCTACGAATCGATCTCGCACCGACTGACAACGATTTTACGTGAAGTACTGCGATCAGAGGCCGTACTGTCTAGAACCGAATAGAGGACCTAGGTCATCATGATCGTTATTATCAGGTCAGTCCTCCTTTTTGTCCGATTGCCTCGATTTAGTGGGCGACTCAGCGAACGAGAACGCGTCGTGCTCTTCAGCTGACTGTCGAGTCTCACCTTCCACGTCAGCGGAAGTGCTATCTGTACGATTTTCCGTATTGTCCCGATTGAGCGTTACCTTCTCCTCTGTCTGTTTGGAGGTGAGTTGCTGGGACGGCTTTCTGTCGTGAGCGTCGGTATCGAAGCGATCAAGCGCTTCAGAGAGCTGGGACGCCTGAGTAGCCAAGTCGGATGCAGAGCGCGACACTTCGGTGAGTGCCGTGGTCTGTTCTTCAGCGGCGGCGGCGACGTTCTCAGCTTCGGTCGTGGTCTCTTCGCTGATCGTCGCGGCTTCGTCAACCATCGCCACGACTTGTTGAGTGGCAGCAGCTTGCTGTTGGGTTGCTGCGCTAATTTCCTGAACGCCGGTATTGGTCTCCTGAGCGTAACCAGCAATCTCCTCAAGTGCGTCTGCTGCTTCGAGTACCGAGTCTGTATGTTCGGCAATCTCGTTGGACGTCTTGCGCACCTCCGTTGTGGTGGTATCGGTCTGGTTCTTGATCTGTTCGAGCCGGGCTTCGATGTCCTCAGCAGCGTCTTTCGTGTCAGTGGCCAGTTCCTTGACTTCCTCTGCGACTGCGCCGAATCCGCTGTCTTCACCGTTAGCGGAACGCGACGCTTCGATATTGGCGTTGAGTGCCAGCATGTTCGTCTGGTTAGCCATCTCAGTGATGAACTCTAGGAGTTCGTCGATCTGGGCGACCTCTTCTTGGAGCTGTTCGATTTCGGTAACAGTACCTTCGCTCTCGGCCTTAATCGAGTTCATCCCCTCGATCGCCTGCTGGGCGGCCTCGCGACCTTCCTGTCCCGTTTGGGCAGTCCGCTCGGCGAGGTCAGCGACTTCGTTCGAAGAGGCGGCGATCTGTTCGGTCGTCGTCGAGAGCCCGTCCATCTCACTGGATACCGTCAGGAGTGAATCGTTCTGGCGCTCTGCGCCGTCCGAGATTTCTTGGATCGACTCGGTCACCTGCTCGCTGGCCGACCGGACCTCCTCGCTGGAGGCAGTTACCTGCTCGGAGGCTGTTGCGACCTCCCCGGCAAAGTTCTTGAGCTGTTCGGTGGTGGCTTCAATCTCGCCGAGCATCTCGTTGAACGTGCGACCGATCTGGCTCATCGCATCGTTCTTGCTCTCTGGGTCCATCCGCACGGTCAGATCTCCGGCTGCAGCGTCATCCATGATGGAGCGATACTCGTTAGCTTTCGTTTCGAGATGTTCATTCATCTGTTCCGTTTCGGCTCGTGCTGCTTCGGCATCCTCGCGAGCCTTACGGGCCTCACTGATTTGCTCTCGCAACGCATCGCGCATATTCTTGAACCCTGCAAATAGATGGCCGATTTCGTCGTCTCTGTCTGTTGCAAGATCGATATCGAGGTTCCCGTTCTCCATCTCTGCCGTTTTTCGCTGTAGTCGCTGAATCGGAACTACAGTGTGCCGACCCAGGACAACGCCAGTTAGTGCTAACCCGAGCAGCGCCACCGCGAGCATCGCGAGTATGTTCAGGCCCACTTCGTTTCGAACGGCGAAGGCCTGAGATGTTGGTGTACTCGTGATTACGGTCCAGTCAGTTCCAGGCACCTCGGTGTATGCAATGACCTCGTCGTTACGTCGTTCGAATTGAGCGGTTGTTTCGTCACCATCTGATTCGACAGATGTGTATGCCTGATCTGCAGATCCATTACTGAGAACCTGTTCGTTATTACCGTTGATGATCACCGTCTCTCCGCCCTCAATCGGCTGGTAAAGCCCCTGGACACGCTGTTCTGCTCGTCCCACCGTAACGATGTACCCGTCTTCTTGACTACGGACTGGACTGGCGAATGCGATGACACGACCGCTAAACGCGCCAGAGTAGTATGACGAATTTGTGATCGCTACCGAGCTGTGCCTTGATAATTGGTCGTAAAATGATTGTTGACCCCACGGCGCCGAAACATTCGATAACTCTCTACCATCATATCCCTCGCGTGTACTGGCCACTACGGAGCCATCGCTGGCGTCGACGTAGTGTATATTTTTCATCTCCAAAGATACAGAACTTTTCTTTGTCGAAACATATGCGTCGATCGATTCAGCGTTGCCATCCTGAACCGCCTCTCCTTCCGACAAGAGAATGGTTTGACGACGCATCCCTTCAACCCACTCACCCATTGAGTCGGCTTGGAGTTTCGCGGTTGAGGTGAGTTGGTTTTCGGTATTCTGCTCAACGGTTCCCTGCGTTTGGCTGTATCCGATAGCGCCGACGCATCCAATTATGAGCATGACAAATGCGAACGCTACGGCGAATTTCAGCACGTACCGTTTCCGTATGAAATCCGGAACAATTCTGGCTGCAATCCCTGAGCTCTGAGTAGAGCTACCGCTTTTCGTGTCGCTGGGCGGACTATCTGCTGTCATACGTTCTCTTCAGAATGATCACTATGTCCACAATACATAAATCTACATGATAGTATAGTGTAACTGCTGTTCGAACGAGACTCCAAGTACCACCGTTCCTTTACTGGGGCCATCTCTTAAACCCAGTCGCCAAGGTTATGGATATTAGTGGTACTGCAATGCAGTACGTATGCCTAAGTGAAATGCGCTCACATAATTAAGTATACAAAAATCAGGTCCCAGATATGGATCGACTTAAGTATATACGTGGGATATCATAGTGTACAATGACGGTGTCAACCTTCTCGACAGACCGTATAGATACTTCTGAGAGCCTGCTTATTATTATATTAGAGGCTTTGGAAGCACATGGTGTTAAAAGCGAGGAGTACCAGCTTTACGACGAGATCGATGTTGAGGCGCTCGAAAGAGTTATTCTCTCCTCTTCAACTAGTATCAAAATATCGTTTACGGTCTGTGATCTCCGTCTGGCGATAAAGATGGAAAACTCGGAAATTTACATCGAGAAAATTGGCTGCAAGGACTCGTAAGAGCAGAGTTTATGCCAGTGGACGGAATCTGCAATTATACCACATCCCTGAGATATATTAGTTTACTATCTCAGATCAATCGCCTCAACATTGGAGAACACTGCTTTGCATGGTTCCCCCGGAACGACGCTATTCACCATGATTCCCACAAATACTGGATCGTCAAAAGCGATCCTACGCTGGTCAAGTGGTTTCCAGTCATCCCCACTCACTGAGACTGAGCACGTAAGCGTCTCCCCGATTCTATCCAGCCGGAACCACTGATACGGCTGTTCGTGATTGAGGAAGGTTTGATATGGTTCGTTGTCAGGGTTGTGACGGTAGAGTAATTCAACCCCTTGACCGACAGTGTGGCCCACGAAGCCGAATGAGTCGTCCATCTTGAGTCCGCCTCTTATCATGAGACCAGCGTTACTGAAGTCATTAACGTGCTCAACTGACTGAATTCTCGCTTGTATCCGTACTGGGCCAGAAACCTCTGTGTACGCAAATGAGAAGCCTCGGCCTTGCTGCTCGATGTCTCTACCACTCGTCAGAGTCCAATTTGATCCGTCTCGTTCGATACCACCTGTGATCTCGGCATCTGGCACGGATGTGAACTCGTCAAGTTCAATGGACTCGCCAGGAGTGTACTGGATGACGGGATCAGGAACTACGAGTGCGTCGTGAATCTCGAAGCGAGCACCTCCCTCTTCACTCTCAGTAATGTTCAGCGTCCAGCCATTTCGCTCTACGATCTCTGAGACAATTGCTAACCCAGTACCGGACCCGTCTTCGGCAGTCGTATAGCCACGTTGGAGGACCTTCTTCCGCTTACTAGGTGGAATTCCTACACCATCATCGGAAACGTAGAATCCGTCGTCAAGTGTACCGACTCGCACAGTGACCTGATCCCCACCGTGAACTATGGCGTTGCGAATTAAATTCTCAAGAAGCGGTCGCAGTTCCTCGACGGAAGTCTGAGCTCTCGCTGTCTCAGGCATCTCAATCTCAATCTCGGCCTCACGGGTCGAGATGAACGAACAGATCCGTCTGATAATGATCGGAATTTCTACTGATTCCGCCCCCCCGTTTTCTGGTGGCTGCCGTGCGAGGTAGTCCAAATCATTGAGCATCTCTTCGATACGGTTAAGCGCCTCCTCTACAGTATCAAGCGCCTCCGTATCGCCTTCCTTCGCAATCTGGGTGTAACCGCTAGCAACGTTGAGCGGGTTCTGGAGATCGTGACTGACATAGCTCGCAAATTGTTCGAGGCGATCTTCCAATTGGTCGGCTCGTTTGGCCCTCTTCTTTAGGTCAGTAATGTCAACCGAAATCCCGAGTAATCCTTTGTTCGAACCATCCTTGTCGGGCCAGGGAACTTTGCTGGCTCTAGCATAGTGTTTGCTTCCCTGAGGACCCGATGACTCGTCTTTTTGCCGAATTGCGATATCGTCGTTGATGACGCGCATATCGTCTGCATAGAACTCTTCAGCCGCTTCATAGTCATAGCTGTACACTTCAAGGTCCGTTTTGCCAATCACAACGTCTTCGTCGACCCCACCAGGTACGTTCGTCATTCGGAGATGACGGCCCTCTGAGTCCTTGACAAAAATTGGCACATTCATCTCCGACATCATCGTCTGAAGCATATCGCTCTCTTCAGCGGTAATTCGATCCTTGTGGTACGTAGTGAGCGACTCATCAACGATCTCGCGAAGCGACTTGTCGTTGGATAGTGTTGAAAGGATCGTAGTCGGTCCATTTCGTGTCAATTCCCGCATCAGATTCTCTTTAGAGGTTGACGAACAGAAAATGAAGGGAAGGTATCTATCAGTATCAGCTAGCGCGGCTCGAAATGACGTAATGTCGGCCACTGTTTCGTCAGCGATGACGCAACCGACCGACTCCTCGTCGGTGATGAAAGTAAGCGCCTCATCAGCTGAGGATTCATGAACTACTTTCCCGGTAGTACTCTTGGAGAGCGCCTCTCTGATCTGGTTGACGTAGTTGGTATTCGTCGAGACCACGAGTACAGTTGCTGGTTGTTGGAGTATGACGTTCATTGGTAGTTGACTCGGTAATTAGATATCTAATAGCTTCTCTTCAGTATCGTGAGTATATTCCTGAATATAATGGCGATGCCGACCAATTACACTTTTGAAATAAGGATAACCACCTATTGGCGGTAGCAATGATCAATTTTCATCAGGATCAAACCAACATGGTGGTAGATACGCTGAGGTATTTCCATAATTGAGGGAATGGCAAGGTTTTTTATACCCGACCATGAACTATCTATTCGCGGTAGTTTGATACTGCCGCTGGTCAATCCATTGGCCTATTCGAGGGTAATACACGGGAAATCTCCTGTGGGCGGGTGGGTGCCCGCCACTCGTAGCTGCTCATGAGGAAATATTATTTCACAATTATGGCCAAGAGATCACAAGAACTATAGTTAGATATCCAACATCTATTAATATGTCATCCTCTCGTCGGTCAGTACTCCAGAGCGTCTTCTTTATAGGACTTCTCTCCACCGGTGGCTGTACAGACCTAGCAGATAACGGTGTACCAGGTCTGTCAAAGCAGACTAAAGATCAGCAGCGTTCATCAAGAGAGGAGTCAAAGTCGGATTCTATCACGGAGAGCAAATGTTCTTCAGACATTCGTTTAAGACTTGATTCAGTACTTAAGTCAGACGTTGATGAAGATTCGACCAATCCGATCCAGTACAGCAATCTCTCCACCAACGAGAAGCAGCTCGTCGAGTCAGCGACTAATCTTGAGAAGTGTGTGCATCCGAATAGGCGTCCAGAGATCAGTTTACTCGAAAGTCGGATTAAGCAGCGGAATGATGAAGGTTCTGTGTATCTCAGATGGGAGGGGTTCTATTATCGTGTCTATTATGAAAACGGAAGTAAAGAACTTGCTAGCTAGTCCTTCCCCCATCAGAGATGCAATAATATCTCAGTAGCAGAACTTCGTGAGTGGTCCTCCAGACTATTTCTGCCGGTAGTAGCAGTTCTCCCTTGAACTGCGCGAGGATAATCTCAGGGGTCTGTTGTATCCTCTTCATTCGAACATTGGACGTTTCTTCTCATACACTGATGTCTGCAGGATCACTATATATGGAATGGACAGACCGAAGAGCTAGGGGTTTATGCCCCTCAGCGGTCTGAAGAGAGAATTTTGCAACAGATGATCTTGAGGTATTGGCAGCGTGAGCGGGGTGCTGCTTCATTAAGTGTGAAAAGTAAGGAAGTATGATTTTGTGGTTCTCTGTGCTAAAAATCCGCCGCCTCAGTGAATGTAGCGACCGGATCGATCTGAGTTTCGTGGAGCAAGAGCTGACACCACGTCAGCTGATGGAGCTAAGTATCCGGCTCCATATTGCAGGTCCCTCGCTTTCGGATACTATTAGATTATTTTGGGGGAATAGGTGTCAAACGGAGTCACAAGGCAGTCCACGATTAGGTTTATAAGTACGATCTACAGCCGGCAGAAAATAAGAAGCCGAATCACGTTACGCTTGACGAGACAGTTATCGTTATTGGCGTGTACACTATTGACGATCCGGAAATGAACAAAGCCCTCTATATCCGTCTGTATTCGACGACTACAACCGCGTTGACAGAACAATTTTCACAGAAACTCACTAAGAAACCTGACCTCGATGCCGTGTTTCTCGTCGATGGTACAAAGCATCTCCAGACTGCACTCCCTCGATCTGCGCTCGGATTTCGATACGAAAAACATGGAAATCAGAACGCTGCTGAACGTATCTTTCGTCAGATAAAACGATGTACCTCTTCGTTTTTAAACTCTTTTAGTCACCCAAAACCATCAACAGCAGATTCATGGCTCCAAGCCTTTGCTGTCTGGCACAATGCTACAAACTAAACATGACCGTGAGCGGACGCCGACGCCCGTCAGGGCGTTCAGCGTCCACTCACCTCTATCGGCTTATCGATCAGGGAAACACCCGCCATGTTACGGCCCCTCGGCATTGATCGCTTGCACGGAGCGGTCTGGTAGTGGATTCACCGTCTGGCCGACAGTCTGACGGATCTACTAACGGCATAGCCGTCGCAGGTCGCTGTCGATGAGTTGGCTGTCAGGATCAACGTAGAGAGACCAGTCTCGGAGGGATAGAGATTTACCTTGGCCCAGAATCCGAGCGTCTCGTCGTAGAATTCGAGAGGCGTCGCTTCCCTAGAGTTCATCGCCGTCTGGAAGGCGTCCCGGACCCCATCGTTCTTGGCGACACTAGAGAGTACTTCCTATGGTTCTCCCGAGTAACTCCGCTTCAGTATGCTGGATGAACTCTTCGGCACGATTGTTGACGTGCATAAACCGGAACTCGTAATCGAGCGTGTAGAACGCATCGGAGGCCTGCCCAGTATGTACTAGAGTTCGCTTTCGAGTTTCTGTTCGCGTTGTCGCCGATTAGTCATGTCACGAAGGGGCTTCAGAAATACGAGGGACGATAATTACATATTCCTCGATACTAGTATTCAGGGACAAAATATCGAACAGAAGGCATATATGATACTGGTGGTCAGCATACTTGCTGTCTCAAAACCATCTAACGAGTTGCCGAATGATACAGGATATAAAGACTAGAGTGAAAATCAGCCGATCAGTTCAAAAGTCCTCCAACAGGGAACCGCAACGAACTCATTTAGACTCCTGCGTACTGCAGTGGTTACAAAGATCGATCACAATAGCGTCTCGAAGCGGTCTAGATGGAGCAGCAACTGGAGGAGATGATCGTTCAATCATCACTCCAAGAACCGAACTGCAAATTGAGCAGATAAACGGATTCGGGGCCCAGCTAAGCGTCCCTTGAAATCACAGTATGAGCACTACACCATCTACCCCTACGATTGATAATTCGTCAACTGAACCTAGCTCCATTGACGAAACTGCGAATTCGATGACAAAAGAACGGACCAAAGCAGCACTTGCACGCGTACCACCTCAGGTACTCTCACTTACATCGGGGCTCGCGTTCCTCGTTGTCGCTGTCGGCCCTGCAGCTGCACAGAGCCAAGTCGGCGACGTGTACTGCGATACCGGCGTCGCAACTGGGATCGACCTCGTGTTTGGCGCCGTCGCTGGACTCGGACTCCCTGCAACCAGTTTCTATACGGGGAAAGCTGGGCTCTCGTATATGCGAGCCGGCGGCAATCCCGAGAAGAAGAATGAGGCGAAGGAGAGACTCGTCATGGCCGGCATCGGCTTCGGGATCGTCACCCTTGCGCTCGTATCGCCCGAACTCATCGACAAGATTGGTAGTCAGATGGGCTTTGGCTTCTCAGATTGCGTGAAGCCATTCTAAGCAGAGCTCCTCAAGGCACAAATCTACCCAGTATACAATGCCCTCCCGCCGTATAATAGCCGCCATGGTTGCCATTCTGCTCGTGAGTGGCAGTATGCTTGGCATCGTCGCGGGAAGTATCAGCGAGAGTGAGCCGTCTATCAACACGAGTGCAGTCCCCAGTGATGGCCCGGACTACGGCGTGAACAACAGCACGTTCCAGCGGCTCTGGTCAGAGGACAACGACAAGGAGAATCAATTGGACGAGAACGGTATTAGCGAGAACAGATCCTCGCGAGCCAAGTTCGCAAGTCGGTTAGCTCGATCGACAGACATCCCGTTTAGTGAACCGCCGCAAGCAACGGAGAAATGGAATCAAGGTGACTTCGGTGATTACACTCACGGCAGCGACGATGCCTCGGTCCATCCCGAAGCTGCAACGCTCGAAGATGGCGTGTACATCAGGGACGCGTACGTCAGCATCTTCGCTGTTCAGCCATCCACGATACTCCATCAAGGGAACGAAACGACGCAGTACGTTGCTCCGGACGGTGAAGTCCTCGCACTCAGTGATTACCGAGTCGCCGTTCCGCAGGATGATCGAACTGGATCACACCGAGAACGATGGTCAGTCTCCCAAACGAGTATCGAGTCCGTCGAGCTCTCCGTCGATAGTCGCACTGTCGACGTCGAAGATGGCCATCAGGCAGCCCTCACGTATGGCAGTCTCTCGGAGACATCGCGGTTAACCGTCGAAGCGAAGATCGTTGTCGAACTCCGTCGACTTACACTAGAATGCCCTGAGTGGGATAATTCCACATCCAGTTGTAACGGAGACTGGGATCGAGAGAGCGAAACTACCGACGCATCAAAGACAGTCTCGACATCGAGAGACGTAGTCGTAAACCGCATTTCGGACACCGCTGGACAGCAAGTCCGGTTCGACGCAGATCAGAACCGAGTCGGGGCAGTCGTTCATCCAAACACTGAATGGTCGACGATCGCCGTCGACGGCGATGTTCGCGTCCGGAGCAACTGGTGGTTCTATACTGCCGGGCGGTCGGGCTGGCAGACGATGGTCACTAGCACTGCCAGAGATACGTCACATACCGAGTCGTCCGTCCGCCCCGTTCAGGTTCACGCCTTCCCGAGTCAGGAGGAAGCGTATATCCCAACCGAACTGACGGAGGGCGGCGAGCGACCACTCGCCATCGAGGAGGCGTGGGGAACAGAACACTCGGGACCAGCACTGCCACCGAACATCGACATAGCGGCCGCCAATCGATACGGAAACGCAGACTCGATCGCTCTGAGTTCATCTCACCTCGATGGTAGTGCATTCCGCGATGTCACAGTCCAGGGTATCGTCAGGGGGCAGACACAGACGGTCTCGCTTTCCGACCAGCAGACCGTCCGCGAAACGAATCTCGATATGACCGTCGTCGAAGCCAACGCTACCCACGCGGTCATCCGTGCAAGTGTCACCGAGAACGCGTCTGGAAAGGCTGTCACGACAGGCCGAGTGGCCATCGGGAATCAGACGGTGGCTCTCAACACCAGCGGGATTGGCGTCACTACCATCTCGACCCCGTCGACGGTCATTCGAGGTGAGTATACGTCGGCACCGTGGTGGCTTACCGACCAGCCCTACGCAGCGTCGAACGACGTCACGGAGTTGCCTGCGAACTTCCCTGCTTTCCAGACGCTCATCCGACTCATCGTCGTGACGATTCTCTGGTTCGTCCCGGTCGCTGCGCTGGTCTTCGGCTTCGACTATATGTCCGGCGGCACGCTACTCGGTCTCTCTAATCGAACATGAACGACGATACGAACTCAAAGACGAACGATAGACGCATTGATCGGCGAACAGTCCTCGGAGGACTCAGCGCTAGCTTTGTGGCGCTTTCTGGATGTTCCACATTGACATCGAGAAATGATGCTCCTAACTCTACGTCATCGGGCCCGCCCGAAGGCAAGAAAGATTCGCTCACGAGCGTTGAAATGGTCGAGACGGAACTCGTCGTCAAACTTCCTAGTGACGCTGACATCGATTCGGTGAATCTTCTCAATCCAGACGGAGAGACGAACGCCATTCGGCGAATCCAAGATGGGACGACACAGGTCGCATTTCAACTACTCGGAGAAACGGAGGACGGGTACGTGCCCGGGGAGTATCGCATCGTCGCTATCACCGGGGATGAGACGGTTGACGAGACAACAATCACCCTTGATCCAAAAATCGATATTACAGATGTCAAGCGTGCACAGGATTATCCGGATCTGAACTGGGACAAGGAGCAGCCGTCGTGGGAACAGTTCGCCGCGGTTACGGTGGAGAATACGGGAAATGCACCGTCATATCTCACAGCGCTTCGGTGGGAAAACTCTCCACATACGAAGGTATCTCCGTCGGAGGCTCTGACACACTATCTACGTAGGATCATACCGCCTGGTGAGACGACGATTTATACAACTGCTCCAGTCTATCGGACGCAAGATCCAACTGGCGCCTACGAGGCTGTTGATTGTGGCTCTCTTGAGAGGGATACACTCACCGTCACTGGAAACGTCCAGACCGGCAAGAATCCCACATTCTCACAGACTGTTGAGTACGGCGGGAAGAAATACTCGTGCGATCTTACCATCGTCGACAGCGGTTCGACTAGCTCACTCAAGACGAACGAGAGTGATACCTGATGGGGTGGATGGAAAAACAGGTAGAGAACGCGATCGAGAACGTCCTTACGGACATCAAGGAGGCACTCCTTGGATTCTCGAACGATATCTTCGAGGCCTTTCTTACACCGATTGTCGGCGTTCCGACGCCAACATCCGACTCTCGATACATCGTTGTCGGAACGCCAGATAATGATCCCTGGCAGAGCCTGTACGCGGATTTCTATCTTCAGTATATCCTGCCGTTGACGATCATGCTACTGCTCATCGGCCTGTCCTACATTGGACTCCGAGCAGGGTCGATCAGTAGCTACCGCCGCAAACGACTCCTTCGGCGCATCGGGCTTGTCCTCATGGGTACCTTTGTCTGGTTCCCACTCGTGTCGATCCCTCTCCAGTTCGTCGATGCGCTCGGCCTAACGCTCGCGCCAATCGACGATATGTCGGCTGGCTTCGGAGGGCTCATCGAATCCGCAGTCGGTGGCCTCTTCGTCATCTTGGCGATGGCGATCATCTCGAATGCTCTCTTAGTCGTCGCGGCCCTCGTTTACAGTCTCCGTTGGCTTGGTATCCTCGTTCTAACGCTGCTGATGCCGTTACTTGGCGTCTTCTGGGCGCTCGACGTGTGGCCGCTTAGTTCGGCCTCGGAGATCGCTCGTCGAGCAGGAGGAATCTATCCTGGGCTCATTCTCGCAGGACTTCCTGCCGCTGTCCTCTTCCGGATCGGATGGCAGATGGAGCTCACGGCGAGCGCAAGCGGGATTTTTTCGCTTTTCCTTGGCCTCGTGCTCATTCCAGCAGCCTGTCTCACGTCGATCATGACCGTCTACTGGTCTGCCCCTGCGATGCAGACGATCGCACGGAAGGGGACACGTCGCACGAATCCAGCGGCTGCCGCCACGGCTGCAAAGAAAGGTACTGGAAAATCTATTCGCGGTGCCCGAAACGTCCACCGAGGATACTCACAGAATAGCCACGGGCCAGTGACAAAGAACGGGCAGGCGCAGCTCGGTAACGGTGATTCGAACGCCTACAAAGTCGGGTCGTCCGCCCAGTCGGCAAAGGTCCACGCGAAGCAGTACAACAATCTCCGGAAGTCGAAGACGGGCCGGATGCGAGACAAGGCCGCAGAAGACGCGAGTCGGGCGACGCAGGCGGCGAAAGCCCGCTCGAATCAGGCGTTCAGACAGACGAAGAACAAGGTTTCGCGGTGGTGACGATCTATGAGTACCAACACTGACGATCACGAGTACAGCGCGCGACGAATTCATCACTCCCTCGGAGGGACGACCGCGTTCTTTCAGGGGTACACGATCGGCGAACTCATGCTGTTCATCGGCGTGGCGTTCGTCACACTCATCGGGGCAGCACTCGTCCCGGCGACGTTCACGATCCCAGTCCTCGGGTTCGGCGTTATGCTCGGCCTCGTGCTGGGACTACTCCACAAGGTCAAGCCCTCTTACCTCTGGCTCACCGAGTGGCTGGCCGCACGCCTCAGCTGGGCAGTCAGGAACAAGGAGTACACTCACGGCAAGGACGACAGTGACGTCCGCTATCTGACTCGCGTTGGGCAGGTGTTCCCCCACGCCATCGAACGGTCGGACGGTGCGCTGGTCGGCGCGATCAAAGTCGATCCGGCGAACATGGCGCTTGAGGACGACGAGGCGTGGGCGAAAGCCGTCGAGTCGCTCTCCGAGTTCGTTAACGCGACCGTCGACTTCCCCGTGAAATTCTACATCACCAGTCGAGAGATCGACCAGGACGACGTCGTCCGTAGTCACCAGCGGCGCCTCGGTGACGCCGACGTTCGATCACGTCCGGTCCTCAAGCGATTGCTCGAGGAGTACATCACCGATAACACGGACGCCAACGGCGCCGTCGATTCCGAGAGTACGACGATTCGGGAATACTACATCATCACTGCAGTCGACGATGCCGATGTCGAGCAGTTCGACGAGACCGGCGACAGCGTACTCGCCTATCTCGCCGATGTCCCCGTCCTCGGGCGCGTGTTTGGTCGGTTCCAGTCCGACGAACTCTCAGAAGCCGAACGCGACCGGCTCAAAGAGGACAAACTGGAGTCCCGCCTGGCACAGCTCCGCCGAGGCGGATCGTCGCTCTACCGGTGTTCGGTCAGTCCGGTCGACGCCTACGAACTCGCTCGCGTGACGAAGGAATACTGGACCGGTCGCACCGAAACGTACGGCGACATCACCGACGCACTCGGGACATTCCCGGTCGTAACTCACGGAATCAGCGATGACGTCCCTTCGACGCCCGATCCAACCGACGTCATCGACGCGATGGACGATCCAGCCGATACGCGTGGCACTGCGACGGCCAGACGCGGCCACGAGAACGACGAAGGGACCGATGCCACCGACGGCCTCGACGCCGAGGGCAAAGACGCGTCAGAAACAGTCGACGAGATGGAGGGGGCCACACAAGCTACGCTCGCGGATGCGTCGACGATGCACCAGTCGGTCATCGCACCCTCGACGGTCGACTGGGAGCCGACCCACGCGGTCATCGACGACGAGACGTACGTCCGGACGTTCTGGATCGAGCAGTTTCCCGAAGAGCCTGCCGATGGGATGTTCGAACGCCTGTTGCTAGAGACGGAACTTCAGACGGACATCAGCATCCACCTGGATCCGTTCGACAATCAGTCTGCCGAGGACATGATGGCCGACTGGATTTCGGACCTGAAGGTCAGCCAGCACGACTCGAACAGTCTCAAAGCGGAAGACCTCCAGGAGGACATCGACCGCGGGAAGTATATGCGGTCGCTCGTCCGCGCGAACAAGGCATCGTTCTATCGTGGCGGCGTCTTCATCCGACTCTCCGCCGAGAGCAAGCAGGAACTCGATAACCACACCACACGGCTGCGCTCGATCGTCAAAGACGCCCCTGCGAACTGTACGCTCAAAATCGCGAGCCGCTGGCAAGAGAAAGGTCTCGCGACGGTGTCACCGCTGGGGCGGAACGAACTCGGTCACGATCGGATGTCGACACTGACGAACCAGGCGATCGGCGCGATGTTCCCGTTCTCGTCAAACTACATGATGATGGACGAGGGCGTCGAGTACGGCTACCACGGTCACAACGAGTCGCCCGTCCGGATCGATCCGTGGTCGCTCGAAACCGGTCACAGCGAACTCGTCGTCGGGATGCCCGGCGCCGGGAAGACGTTCGGCGATATCATGCGCCACGCTCGGATGATGAAGCGTCGGCAGGACACGATGCTCGTGTTGATCGACCCCGTCGGCGGATTCAAGGGTATCGCCGACGCGCTCGACGCGAAGACGATCTCCGTGGGCGGCGACACGCGACTGAACCCGCTCGAAATCCGCGAGACACCCCAGGAAGTACTCAACTCTGCTGACGGCATCTCGCCGCTGTCGGCGAAAAAGGACGAGGTGTACGCCGTTCTCGAGAACTTCTTAAGGGCCCGCGATATCGACCTCGGAACCGAGACGGGCGTGCTCTCGTACGTCATCGACGAAGTGTATCGGCAGGCGGGCGTCGTCGAAGACGACGTCAGCACGCACACGCCCGAGAACTCGCCGACGATGACGGACGTCCATCGCGTCCTCGCTGATGTCGCCGAGAACCCCAGCGAACACAACATCGCTACGTCGGAGTCCGCTCGCGAACGGGCCGCCCAGTACGCCGACGAACTGGCCATCGCACTTCAGCCGTTCCGCGACGGTGGGGCATACGAAAACCTCTCCCGACGGTCGGAGGTCGACATTCTGGAGGGCGATAACAAAGTCGTCTACATCGATTTAGGCCAGATCGAGGGGAGCGCATCGGGGATCGACCGCCAGACGTTCCTGATGCAGTTGCTCCTGTCGACGGTCTACCAGCAGGCCAAGAAGACGGACCGAAACGTCGAGCTCGCGATTGACGAGGCCCACTACCTGTTCGAGGACCAGGCGAATCTCGACTTCCTCGAAACGGCGTTCCGCCACCAGCGACACGCCGGCCTTCGGATGGTCTTACTCTCCCAGACTGCCCAAGAGTTCTACGAGACCGATCAGGCCGAGAAGATCCTCGGGATGTGTCCGATCAAGGTGTTCCACAAACTCCCAGGCCTCGACGACGAGACCGCGGACAAGATCGGGCTCACGCGCGAGCAGCGTACGTACGTTCGCGGCGCCGACGCCGGCAAGGAAGATCTCGGGTATAGCCAGGCGCTCGTTCGCGTCGAAGAACACGGGACGTACCCGCTCCACGTCGTCGCCGACGAGTTCGAAAAGCGGGTCATCGACTACGAACCGGACGACCGGGCGTTCATCCAGCAAGCGATTAGCAACACTCCCGACGATCTCCTCGAGTTCGAGGAGGTCGTCGAGCGCGAAGCCCGAGTGAACGCGCTGACAAACCGCTACGGTCTCTCACGGTCGACTGCAGAGCGACTGCTGAACGACGATCTCTCGGCGGAAGCGCTTCTCGAGAACCTACTATCGGAGAAGCAGAATAGCCAGCCGACAGTAGCTGACGGGGGTACAGCCGATGCAGGCGCCGACCCAGGCGAGGAGAGGAGCCAATAAGATGCGACGGGAATACCTGCGAGTAACACCGACCTCGGAGGAGTACGCTGCAAGCTCCGTCCCCGAGACGATCGCCAGCCTCCACAAACTCCAGACCGCTGAATCACAGAGTCTCGGCGAGCGATTGAATCCACTCTACAGTACGCCACCGCCGACGTTCGAGTTTCTTGCGTTGAGCCAGGGCGACGGCGAGCCTGTCGAGTTTTACTACGGGGTAACTGGAGGCCAGTTAGACACGTTCGAGAAACGACTTCGGACGATCTACCCTCCCTCGTTCGACATCTCTCGCGTCACACTCGATCCTATCGCCAAGTTAGTATCGCCAGCCGAGTACACCCACGAGGAGTTCCGTGAGCGGGTCGAACACGACCAGCTCTACCGCGACTGCGAACTCGAAGAGAGCAATCAGCGCCCAGCCGCTACAGACGGCGGGGCCACCAACGAAGCCAGCAGCAGGTACGTCGACTGTGAAGGCGGTGTGATTGAACTCGCTTCGCCGGACGAGATCCCGAAGGAGCAGCCGTGGACGAAACTCGACCGACCGACTGCGACACCGGACGGTCGTGTGTTAGCCCGTCCACCGATCGATGACGTCTCGCCCGTCGGCGTCCGCTGGCAGGGCGAGGGCGAACGGAAACGTGACTGGATGACGCCGCTCACCGCGTTCACGACATCGGCGACGCAATCCGGATCCGCTGACGAATCCGACCAAGGGCGTGCGCCGCTCGCACCGCTGATCGATCTGCTCACGGAGGTAGACCAGCCGACTGCCTTCCAAGTCGTTTTTCGCCGAAAACCGGACTGGACCTCCAGCGCTGTCGACCGTCAGGCCGACCTCCTCGCTGGGCGCGACACACTCGGTCAGAAGGTCCTGGGCTTTCTTCTCGACGATAACTGGGAGCGGACGGCGGCTGACCTGCGAGGCGATGCAAAGCGACGGTACGACCGTATCGAGGACAACTCGCCAGAGCGGACGTTCACTACCAATCTCCGTGTGGTTTCCGTCCCCTCGGAGGATTCTGTTCCACCGTCGCTCGAATCGAGTCTCGAGACGATGTGCTCTGCGCTCGATTCGCTCGACGGGCGCTTCTACGGCGTTGACGGCCAGCGATTACGCGAGGGGGGACTCCGACAGAAGACGAAAGAAAAACGCGCTCAGCGGGAACTCTCGCGCTTGCGGGACCGTGAGATCACTACCGGCTCTGGAGCGACTCGGCCCGATCTCGTGTTGAACGGAGATGAGCTCGCGAACTTCATCTTGACGCCGTCGTCGGGCGATCTCACCGTCGAGGGAACGAGAGGCACGCGAGCCGAACAGCAGAGCCGCAATCCGCTTCCTCGCCCGCACCAGGACCTCATGCGCGAGTTCCGTGACGGGATGGCGATCGGCTACGCGCTCGACGAGAACGGTGTTCCGGAAGGTATTCCGACACACGTGCCACCAGGACTCCTTCCGACGCACTACGGACGATTCGGGACGACTGGCTCGGGGAAGTCGAAAGCGCTCATCAACGATATGCTCTCGTTGTATGCTAATACGGAGGGACCAGTCGTCCTCATCGATCCGAAGGGCGACGGTATGACGGAGAACTATATGCGCGCCCACGGGCGGCGCTTCGGACTGTCCGACCTCGAGGAGAACGTGATCCACTTCCCGGTACCAGACGTCCTTCCGGGATTCTCGTTTTTCAACTTGGAGCCCTCGCTGGAGAACGGACGGCGGCGTGAGGACGCCGTCCAACGGAAAGCAGATCACTACGAAGAGCTTCTGAAGCTCGTCATGGGCGAGGAGCGCTACGAGCGAGCGACCGTCGCCCCCACCGTTATCCAGTCGCTGATCAAGACGCTGTTCGACGAAGAGTACGGCCGGGAGAACGGGCGATACCGAGAGTCGGAGAACTACTTCGCGCATCAGCAACTGGAACACGCCGTCGATCAACTGTGGGACGCTGGCCCGCCCCAGCCCGATATGGCGGAAGTTCCTCAGACGAGTGACGAGGAGATCGAGCGGACGATCCGCCGGCAGCTGCAGCTGGACTCCAGTACGTTCTCGAATGTGATGGGTGGCGTCGGGAACCGGCTCGCCTACATCTCGCAGGACACCCACCTCAGGAAGATCTTCAACAACACCGAGCGCCGGTTCGACTTCCGGGACGTCCTCGACGAGAACAAGGTCATCCTGTTCGACCTAGGTGACCTCCGCGACGATGCTGCGACGATCATGACGGGGGTGATCCTGACGAATCTCGACGACGCCCTCAAAGAGCGCAAGCGAAATCTCGATCGCCAGCCCGACGAGTACGTCGCGAATCTGCTGATCGACGAAGCGGCGTCCGTCGTAGTCTCCGACATCATGAACGACCTGCTCGAGAAAGGACGGGGCTTTCGCCTGTCGGTCGGACTGTCGATGCAGTTTCCCGAACAGATCGAAGCTGAAGGCGGACGGAAGGTGTACCTGAACGCCCTGAACAACATCGGGACGTCGCTGGTCGGGAAGATCAACGTCGACCAGGAGATGGCCCAGGCGATGGCACACGAGGAGATGGATCCCGTCGACTTCGCGAACAGAATTCGATCGCTACCGCGGGGCGAATGGATTGCGAGTCTGCCGAGTCCGACGTTCGGTAAAACCGGTCCGTACCCGTTCAGCGTCGAACCACTTCCGATTCCGGAGGGACACCCCGAAAGCACCCAGCCGTTGACCGACGAAGAGGAAGAGCGTTTCCAGGAGACGCTGACGGCAATTCAAAACCGCGTGAGCGATGGGTTTGGCGTCTCGGAGGAAGCTGCAACGCCGGACGCGAGTACGCCCGACGAACTTCGCGAGGTCCTCAGCGTTACCACCGACGACCTCGACGTCGCGATCGCGAAGACGATCCGAAGCGTCCAGCTGCAACGCGGCGTGCGTGAAGAGAACGAGTGGGTACCGGTCGAAACGGTCGACGGTAAACTCCGGCAACTGTACCAGGACGTCGATGCCGACCCGCCGTCGGTGAACGAACTCACGGACATTCGGCAGCGCTCTCGCCTCGTCGATACGACGGTCGATATCGAGGCTGACGATGTCGTCGTTCAACTCACGGAGGCGGGTGAACAGGTCGCCACTCCTGACACCGGAAACGTGCGAGCTGCGGGCAGTAGCGATCACGACGATGCGCTGTTGGAGATCGAATCGGAACTCACGTCTCTGGGGTTCACTGTCTCGATCCTCTCACAGGACGGGAGCGAGAAACCCGACGCGAGAGCGACACACCCCGATCTCGATCCGACGTTCGCTATCGAGGTCGAAACGACGACGCCGGAGAATCCCTCGAAGGTACTGACGAACCTCCGGAAAGCGCAGGAGGCCGAGGAGATACCGCTGTTCGTCGTCCGCACCGACGATTCGCAGACGTACTGGGCCGAGCGCGTCGAAGGAATCCTGTCACCGCCCGTTCGCGTGCTCCAGAGCGGAGAGCAGCGGTTCTACACGTCGGATTCGTCGATCACGTTCAACGGCGGTGCGACCGAGCAGGGCGGCGTCACTGCCGTCCGTCCGGTTGCGATAAAAAGCGATACTGACCAGAGCGTTTGGACGCATGACGAAGGCGATATCGTCCTGCGTGACGGTCAGGCCGACGAACATATCCGCCTCCGATCGCTCGACGAACTGACCAAGGATCGCGTTCCGGCCGTCTACAGCTACGATCCGGCGGCTGACGAGTACGTCGTCGACGAACACGGCGAACGTCACGTCTACGAGGAAAAGTCGGCGTTCGAGTCGGAGTGGTCGCGGATCAAGCGCCCGTTCGTCCCGGAAGACACACTTCCCGTTCCCGAGTACGATCAACGGAGTTACGCGATCATCGTCCTCGAAGACGGTGACCAACAGCCGTTTGTCTACCGTAACGGCGATGCTCACCCATTGTCGGAGCTTCTCGAGACGTCGTTCACAGTCGGGAACCCCGAGCCATCTGTCGGAGAGGAGAAGTCCGTTCATACTAAGACAGAGACCGAGCCGGCGAGATCGGATCCTGGTTCTTCCCCCGAAGCTGATTCTGATTTGGACGACGGGGAGTCAGATACGGCATCGACGTCGACACCCGGCGAAACGAAGGCAGAGTGGAAAGACGATCCAGATGCGGCCGTTGCCAAGTTCGCCGAGGATTGTTTGCGGGAATCCGAAAGCGGGGCGACCACTTCCGCAGCAGTGTATGCGACGTACGAAAGCTGGGCTGAGCAGCACGGCATCTCCCCAGACTCGAAGAACTGGTTCGCACGCCGGCTCAGCAATCACGTCGACTTCGAACGGACAGTCGGATACCGCGACGGGTCGTCTGTTCGGTGTTACGAAGGAGTCGAACTCGCGGAGGGCTGGACGTCATGATCCGGGAGTGGTATCGAGACTGTCGCGGAGACGGTACCTTGACGATCGGGACAGATCAGACAGCATCACTCGCTGAGGAACTAGCCGAGAGGCGCACGCCAGAACGGTCTTACGGCACTTACAGTAGCGACGGTACTACGGCATCGACGGCTTACGGTAATATCCCTGCCGTAAGCCGGGCTACTGTAGCGAATATGCCCGATCACGACCGTCGCTACGGCAAAAACCAACTAAGAAAGAAGGGGGGCACACCGTTGGAACTGATGCGTGCCACCCAGGTGAGAACGATCGGTCTATGTCGCTGATGTCTCGAGACGATTGTGCATCCCCGATGACCCGTGTCGGGTCGCCAACCAGTGACCGAGAACAAGAGCAGCGTAGTGAGATTTTGTATCGGCCCAAGAGGAGTGGGCCGTTCGAAATATCACCATGAGTGAAACAACGATCATCGACAGCGACGCATTGCCAGCCGGGATTCGAACCCGAGAGCAGTGGGTGTGCTGGCGCGAAGAGCACCGCGACGGGAAGCCAACGAAAATACCAGTAACGCCGAGCACCGGTTCGTTCGCATCATCAACAGACCCGGACACGTGGGCCAAGTTCGCGACAGCCCTCGAGTACGCCGAAACTGGGGACGCCGACGGCGTCGGCTTCGTGTTTACAGAAGACGATCCGTACGTCGGCGTCGATCTCGACGACTGCCGCGACCCGGAAAGCGAAGACGTGGACAACACGGCTCGAGACATCATCAAACGACTCGACTCCTTCACCGAGATCTCGCCGTCCGGAACTGGCTACCACGTGCTGACCAAAGGTGACCTGCCCGACGGACGAAACCGCAAAGGAAGCGTCGAACTGTACGACAACGCGCGCTTCTTCACAGTTACTGGTGATCACGTCGACGGGACGCCCTCGCGTATCGCTCATCGACAAGACGCACTCGTGGCGATTCACAGCGAGTACATACAGGACACCAACGGCGAAGCGTCTGAGTCCGGTCACAGTAGGACCGATATCGAAGACGCTGAGACAGACAAGGGCAGCGACGTCAGTACCGACCTCACGGACGAGGAACTCATAGAGAAAGCAACGAACGCCTCAAACGGGGCGAAGTTCGAGCGCCTCTGGAACGGACATACAGGCAGCTACGAAAGTCAGTCTGAAGCCGATATGGCACTATGCTGTATGCTGGCGTTCTGGACCGGTGGCGAGCAGACACAGATGGACCGGCTGTTTCGACAGTCCGGACTCATCCGACCGAAATGGGACGAAGTCCACTACGCCGACGGGTCGACGTACGGTGAAAAGACCATCGAGCGGGCGATTGCGAATACCTCCGAGTTCTACGATCCAGACGCCACCGACGAGTCAAATCGCCCCAACAGTAGTACAGAGAAGCCGGCTGCTGACGAAGGCAGCGATAGCTCGGAGCGCACCTGGGTGTATTTAACAGAGAAAAATCGGCTGCTGGCTGATCGTGTCGACGAGCTCGAGGCACGGCTCGAACAGAAAAACGAGCGTATTGACCAACTCGAAGCAGAAATCGAGCGGCTTACGCCAGAACGTACTGATCGTGACCGAGAGCGGCAGCAGGTGCACGAAGACCAGTCGACTTCCACAAGAGAGGACAATAGCGGGTCAGAAACAGCGTCCATCTGGCGACGGACAAAGCAGTTGTTTGAGAGTGACTGAAGGAGTGCTAAACTCTGGCTATTTCAGTAGCGCACAGCTGAATTGGCTGTTATGTGAGGATGCATATTGATGATTTCCGAGCAGTCGTCCTCCTTATCCGTATAGGGGCCGTCACTCTATTAGCGAGCCACGAACTACGGTCCCAACCATAATTCGGCGGCTCGCACTTCTACAGACAATGATATACCCCAATTACACCCTCCGACACTTCCAGAGGGTCTAATCTTGCCAGATCATATTCGCTGCACCGCCTGTGGTGCGCTCGTGTTTGGCTTCACATCCCTACTCGAACCCATACTCCAAGACTACTGTCCTGATTGTGATCAGGATACGTTCGAACTCGTTTCGTAGGTGTCCCCTCCTGATTGAACAGGTTATAGCAGAAGCAGGGATTTGAGGGGACGGGAGTACCCCCAAATCCCCTGGTTGGTCACCTACTACCAGACCCAGGCTTTGGAATTATGCGACGCCAAGCTTTGGGCCCGGGTTTCTGTCGGGGATGCCCCGACAAGTCATGTGTCGAAAGTACACCTAATAAGTGTAACACCTGTTTCTACCGGATCAACAGCGGGACGATCCAATGCGACAAGCCTGGATCAGCCAAACGATTAGATCCGCATATTTACAGCACTGGCTACTCATCACTCTGAGAACGTTTGATAGTGTCCGCACCACATGTCGGACAGAACCCCCTACCATCCATAACTACTTTTTCACAGCCCCTACAGTAGCGACCTGATATAGCTTCCTGAGGTTCATCTTCCACGACTCTGAGAAGTTTCCAGATCATTCTCGAAATAGTATATGCCTCTATAGATCCGGTTCCCCGTCCCTCTGATTGGGAACTACAACGCTACCACAGTTAGGACAGTTCTCCATAGGTTCGTCAAACCGTGTATTACAGCCAATACAGTAACTTCCATTAGTTTCAGTGGAGCTGTCACTCCTCCACCTTGAGAGTATTTTTTGGATCATATGAATGACATAGGCGAGTCCGGAGATAAACATTTCAGCAGAATACAAAACTATTCCAAGCTAGTCGCAAAATTATACTTTTTGTTGTACGTCAATTACGTGCGATCTCCTCCAGCAGTCACTGAATGAATGCGTCTCTTAGCCGTGTTTCTGGAGTTGAATAACCGTACTCAGACTGTCTGTTGGGCACCAGCTAAGTGTTCTTGCTCCCACTTGTGACGTTGATGGAGACAAGAGCGGCCTTGCTGAGTAAGAGAATAGCAATTTGTTCGGCAATCACGGCTCTCTTTGTTGATGAACCCTCTCTCAGTAAGAGTATTGAGATTCGGATAGATGTTCCCACGATTTACGGTAGCTGTCGTTTCCTCCTCAAATTGGTCTTTAAGCTCCTGCCCGGATGGCTCGTCTACCATGGCAATGATGAACAACAGGTCGCGCTGAAACGCCGTGAGCTCGAAGAGGCTCATAGACATCTATCTCGGGGGTACCTCATATTGTTATGTGATGGTTTAGGCTGGGTATTAACTGGTTATCAGGCGGAAACACCTCGACAGGTTGACCGGGTAATGTACCCCCTATATCTACCCCTCCGTCTCCCGAAGAGAGAGCTCTCAAAAGAGCAACTCTTCGATATATTATTCAGGATCGACAACTTCCGAACAGTTGGGGCACTCAGCCCAGATCCCGTCTCCCTGGTCCGCCTCGTATTCGATGAGTATGTGACTGGATCGGATCTCTGACCCACAATACGAACAGTTTCCAATCGGAGAGTGCTGCGGAGTCATGCGATGGAGGGGGTTCGCTATCGACAAACGTGAGTTAGTGGGCATCCGTGAAATAGGTGTTCCAAGAATCCAGAGCGACGATGAGCAACCACAGGATTACGCTGGGAGGTCTACCTCTGCCTCGTTGAGGTACTGCTGTTCCCACTCCCGCCGTGCTTCCAGTTCGCGCTGGCCACGTTGCGTCAGCTCGTAGTAGTTCGTCCGCCGGTCATGTTCTCCCTTCTCAACGAGTTCCTTCTCGACCAGAGAATCGAGATTCGGGTACAATCGGCCGTGTTGAATTTCCTGCTCATAGTACTCCTCGAGTTCGTCCTTGACGGCAAGACCATGTGGTTTGTCCTGGCCCGCGATCACGTACAGCAGGTCGCGTTGGAATCCGGTCAAATCGTGCATACTACCCTATCTGTCTAGCGGTATCAATAGACGGGCACATAATTCCCCAGTAGATATCCCACAGGACAGGCGGTAGACACTATCTGTAGGTGGTTTTTATAATAAAATACTGCGGGATCAGCTAGCTTTTACTAAACTTCAGGAACAGCAAGAGCCAGTCATCAGGGCCGTCTCACCACACCTGAAAGACCGATTCTCGCGGGAAGAGTTTATTTGCACCTCAATGGGTGAGGAGCCCGCTCAAAAGGGAACCTCAGAACTTCGGTGAGACAAATGGCGACTAGTGATATCTACGCGACGACGTTCGACGAAGACGTACAGCAGGAGGTAACAACGAACCAGTGTTCGGAGTGTGGTGGACGAGTCACAACGAACGCGAGAGAGACGGTCTGTGAGAACTGTGGCCTCGTCATCGACGAACAACAGATCGATCGCGGACCTGAGTGGCGGTCATTCGAGCAAGAGGAACGAGAGCGAACGGGCGCACCACTCACTGTCGCTCGACACGATCGTGGGCTCTCGACGAAGATTGGGCGCGGGACCGATGCGAACGGGAACGTACTTTCTGGTCGAAAGCGACAGCAACTCGACCGGCTACGGCGCGAACAGACCCGAGGGAAGTGGCAATCGAAAGCGGACCGCAATCTCTCCCACGGCCTGGGCGAAGTACGACGGATCACCAGCGCACTCGGCCTGTCCGAGACGATTCGTGACCAGGCGTGTGCCCTCTTCCGAAGCGCTCAGTCGTCGGACCTCCTCCTCGGGCGATCGATCGAGGGGATGGCCGCAGCGAGCGTCCACGGGGCGTGTCGGTGTAACGGACGTACTCGGACGATTGACGACGTCACCGAGGTCGCACAGGTCAGAGAGTCGCGAGTGACGAACTGCTACAAGACGATAAACGCGGAACTCGGGCTCCCGGCGAAGCCGATGACACCGAGCATGTTCGTTCCACGGCTCGCCTCCGAGCTGGACATTCCCGATTCCGTCCGGCGTCGCGCCGAAAGGCTTGCAGAGACAGCAGAGGACGAAGCGATCACGACCGGTGTGAGTCCGTCAGGCTTCGCTGGCGCGTGCATCTACAAAGCCGCCTGCGAGTGTGACCAAGAGCTAACGCAAGCGCAGGTGGTTGACGCTGCGGGCGTCTCGCCGGTGACGTTGCGAACGCATCGCGACACACTTGTGAAGGAAAGCTGAACCGGAGGAAGTTTTTCAAGCGCCCTGCTGGGTGGGCGCTGACTGACCAGCGCTCGAGCGTACATGCACCTGTTAGATGACCTCTCATTTACGAGTAAAGTAGCAAAGCGCGCCCAGTACGAGGCCTTCGAGTTCGTGATCGTACCAGACGGCGTTCGCGTTCGGAACTGTAGCCACGAGAAGCCGGCAGAACACGAATATACCGTTACGGTTCGAGACGGACGGCCGACCTGTTGTGAGTGTCCAGCTGATCAGCGATTCGACGGTGCCTGCAAACATCGGGTCGCCGTGGCCATTCGGCGGCCGATCGTCGAAGCGGCGACAACCAGCCAAGTGCGTGCTGATGGTGGAACAGTCCAGAAAGACGGGGAATCACCAGCGGACACGGATCAGCCGGATGACTGTGAGTGTGCGTCCCTCCCCAATGGATTTCCCTGCTGGGAATGTGTCCGGACAGGTCGTCGGAGTCTATAATCCTGCCGTCTGGTCTTCTAATAGTGGAATCGGTTATTGAAACTCGACTTCATGAAGACGTTCTGTTCATTGATGACGTCGCCGTCATCGGCTATCGCGACCCGTAACCGGACTGACCGTACGGCACGGCCTGTTTGTCGGGGTCCCCAGAACGCTTTGCATTCTGGTGTGCGAACGAGAAACCGTGTATCTCGTTCACGCCGAGAGGCGTGCAGCGCGCGACAGCGTGCGTGGCGTGACTCGCCATGACTGATCCATATCCTCACGACGATACAAGTGCCGACTTCGAACAGTTCGAGAAAGCGCTGCTCGCCCAGGACCGCGACGCCGCCGGCGTCGACACGGTGGACATCAACGACGCGACGGCCCAGCGCCTGGTCAACGACCTTGTCGACGCGGACGTCGTCACTCCGGTTCCTGAAGACCAAGTTCGGTTCACGAGCCGAGCGGCACCGCGTTCGATTCAGCCACGCAGCTGGCCGTCTTCCACCGTGGCTGGACGGCCGGCCGCGACGCCGACGCGGAGGGCGAGTGATGCAGCAGACGCTCACTGGCTGCGCGTTCTGCGACGCCCCGCCCGGTACCGAGACTGGCGAGGCCCACTCCTGGGGCCAGGACGAGCGGGTTACCCACCCGATCTGCGCCGACTGCGCGATCCAGACGGAGCCGGATCCCGACGAGCGCGATCACGTCGCCTGTGACGGCTGTGGACTCGTCGTCGACACGCTCGCGGCGCTCACGCGGTTCCGGGTTGAACTGGGGCATCTGGAAGGCTCGTTGCAGCTGTGCGCTCGCTGTAGTCCGGGTGGGCTCGCGACGTACTGGACGCGCGACCTCGAGGAGCATCTGGTCGCCGACTGTTGAGCCAATGTGCTAGTGTAGCACTGCCTGTGGTCGCTTTCTACACTCGCGGATGTAACGGACTTACGCAGTCCCAGTACGTTGAACACCGGGGATGACATCCAGAATGATATGGACTGCCCCGCTGCAGGGTCTCGATCACGCTCGAAGATTCCCTTGCTGAGATTCGCCAGTAGCGACGACTGGAGCCATCGACGACTGACACTGGGGCCCAGGGTGAGTGCTGATGTCTGATTCCAAGGACCTCTACGCCGTTCGTGAACGAACCGGGAATTCCGAGCATGCATCGGTCGACGAGGTGGTCGAACTTGTATTCGAGCGCGCGCAGCATCCCCGTACGGATCACCACGACGGGCATCTCGACGAACAGATGGCGACTGTCGTCGACACGTACGGTACCACCCCTGTCCGGACCGTCATGCACCGCGTCCTTGTCGACGGCACGCCCTTCCGGACCGCCACCCAAGACCTTGAGGTACGCAACGTCGACGGTGTTCGTATCGGGACGACCGCCGGCCAGTTCCTCAACGAACTGAACGCACAGGACGACGAGTGAGATCGGCGTAAACTCTTCCTATTCCACGGGCGTTACTGTGCAAGCTCTGTGCAGACGCCGAAACCGTTATCCGTCTATGTGCAAAACTTGCACATACAATGGGCGCAAGCGACGATCCGCGACGGGTGCACTTCCAGTCGCCGGAGTATCTCGTCGACCGGCTCGATGCCATCGCCGATCTCTTCGACAAAGACCGGACGGATCTCCTCGTCGATGCCATCCGAGAGTACATTGAAGACACTGCCGACAGTGAGACGTTTCAAGAATTAGTTGCGACGAAGTACTACGACGACCAACTCGAGTTCGAGACAGTGAAGCAACTGGTGGGAGCCGAGACCGCCCAGCGACTCCGCCTCCTCAAAGCGGATCTCGAGGACGAACCACTCGATCTCGCTACCCCCGATGACGTCGACGTCTACGATGGGGATG
The DNA here is from genome assembly GCF_039522665.1 of Natronoarchaeum mannanilyticum. Classification (NCBI taxonomy): domain Archaea; kingdom Methanobacteriati; phylum Methanobacteriota; class Halobacteria; order Halobacteriales; family Natronoarchaeaceae; genus Natronoarchaeum; species Natronoarchaeum mannanilyticum. Next base: position 217,626 of record NZ_BAAADV010000008.1, on the reverse strand, counting down.
TGACGACGGTCGACGACGATCGATGAGCGGTCCACGGCTGCGAACAGTCGTCGCCGACACGAGCGCGCTCGTCAGTCTCGCGGTGCCCCGGGCGGATGCAGCCATCGGTACCGATGTTCCCGACCCGTTCCAATACCTGCTCACCTCCTGTGACGTGTTCGTCCCTCCGGAAGTAGTCGCAGAACTCCGCGACATCACGCAGTATCAGGATATCCACGCTGCAGCCGCGAATAACGTCCTCGCGGCCCGTGGCCACTACACGGTCGAAGATCCGTATGCACGCGACGACACCCCGGACGCGCGACCGACGTTCGGCCTCGATGACGGCGAAACTGATGGCATCATCCTCGCGAACGCGCTTGACGTCGACGGCTTTCTCACGGACGAATTTGGCGGCACGAACTTCCCACTGATTCACGCTGTGCTCAAAGGGCCGCGTATCGTCCCGACACCGCGGCTTATCTGTGACTACGCCCGGAACGGCCATATGACCCACGAGGAGGCGCGAACGCTACTTAGCGTGATCAGCCCCCACCGGAGCTGGGACAACAGCCCGTACGTCGCCCAGTTAGTCGCACTTCTGGAAGGGTAGGTTCAGTCAGCTTCGAGGTCACGAGCGTCGAGGTCTCCGGCGAGATACTGCTCTCCCGTTCGCGTGATATCGTAGACGCCGTTGCCGAGGTGGACGAGGAGACCATGTTCGACCAGCGTCTTGCAGCGGGCATTGATATGTTGGCGGGAGAAGCGAACTCGATCGCTGTCCGCCATCTCCTTCGGGGTATCTGGACCGGCTTCAGAGAGATGCTCTAGGATGCGGTCATCGGCACGCGACATCCAGTCGGCGTCAAAGCGCATAATCAGTTGTGGTTGCGCCGACTCTATCCCAAACGCGCTGCGTCAACCAGAAAATCTACAAGAAACCACAGTTGACTCCTCGGTCTTTAAATGCTAGGAATCCTTAGCGTCGAGCGTTAAGATGAATTGCTCTTCAAGCACGGGGCCTGGGGCATCGCCAGACCTCGTCGTCGAGATAATCGAGACGCTCGAAGCGCGTGGGTTGGATCGAGACGAGTATCAGCTGTATGACGCTATCGACGTGGAAGCACTCGAGCAGATCGTGGACTTGTCGAGTGGAAGCGTGGAAGTACAGTTCACTGTGGAAGGAATCCGACTATCGGTGACGCCAGAGAGCGTCGACGTTCTGCTTGCCGAGGAAGAGCCTGATTCGACTGACCAGTAGCTGGACTGCGGTCAACATCGGAGACCTCCCTGAAAGCCCTCGGCCGCTCGACGTCCCGCGACCCACGCTTCGCTCCTCGTCCCTGCGGTGCTTGCGGGGTCGGGGGACGGTCGAGGCGGCCTCGCCCTTTCTGAGTCCGCCAGGCCGGTAGATGGTGTCACCGAGCGACGTGACCGGTTAGACTGGTGTGTCCGTCCCGGCCCGCCCCGCTCGCCGCTGCCGCCCGCCACGTCACTCGCGACCGACCATTCCGGGCGGTCTGCCTGCAGTAGCGGGCGGACTGCCGGGCTAAAATGCATGTGCCTTCGGCGCCAGCGCTTCACCCGTTTCGGTCCCGGACTTCCGGAGGCTTCCGGGACTCTCCGACCCGCGACGGACGTGGTTGCGTCGCGGGCGAAACGGGGAATGCGCTGGCCGCTCGCTCCGGGCGGGTCGGCGCGCGGTGCTGGATGGGCGTCCGCCTCAGGCGCGCTCTCGCTCGCGCCCAGGGGGCGCTCGCGAAGGCGCGAGCGAGAGCGCGCAGATGGGTCTGTCGGTCGTTGTCGTCGGAAAACCGCGATGTAGTAGCATCGCGGTGTCGGCGCGTGAGCGCCTTCAGTGGTACCTTGGAGAGATACCAATGTCCAGTAACAACGCTAGCGGAAAGGTCGTTTCGGTCGATGAACAGGCATTCGAGAACGCGGGCGAACAGGCGGTCGATGAAGACGGCTTCCCGGTCGTCGACGAGACGCCGGCGTTCGAGGCCGCGGTCGAGCAGGAGACGCAGGCGAAGGTGGATGCGAACCACCCGGACGGGATCGCGGACACGAGCAACGAGCGGATTCACGGTGTCCCCCTCGAACAGGAGGAGCGCATTCGGGCGCGGGAAGCCGAACTAGAGCGCATCAGTGCCCAAGCCGAGTTCGGGACGCAGGACGGTCGCGAGCAGCGCACGCGAGCAGTAGTCGCGGAGGGGAGTCGGAAGCGCCGCCGGGAGTTCCAGAAGCGTGCCGCGAGCGTGGAACCGATGGCCGACCCCGAACGAGATGATCCCCGGGCGGAACTCTCCCAGGATGAACTAGCGACGGTGAACGCGGAAGCTGATCGACTCGCGGAGCAGTTGGATGGCTGGGCGCGCGCGGCGATCAGTCGATGCTTGGCCGAGGCGGTCGTCGACGGCATGAGTCTCACGAGCGCGGTCATCCAGGTGTTCGAGGAGTTGCAGACGGCGCCAGGCCAGGTCGTGCCGATCGACGCCCTGGACGAGATAGATCGCGAAACGGTGAGCATCGAGGGGCGTGTCGAGACGCTCTGGGACAGTGACTCGCCGGCGATCCAACAGGTCGGGCTGGTCGCGGACGAGAGCGGAAAGACGAAGGTGACGATCTGGAAGGCATCAGACGCACCGTGGATTGAGGAAGGCGAGCGGGTGCGCATTCACGAGGCGGCCAAGAACTGGTACAACGGACGTGTCTCACTGGCCGTCACGGGATGGAGCACCGTTCACTTCCCCGAGCGCGGGCGGTGGTGGGAAGAATAGCCAGTCGGAGCAGCCTTCTTTTTTTGCTGTGCGCCGGACCGACCCAAACCCCACCGCCCCACCCACCGCTCCGTGCTCGCTCCTGACGTCGCTGCGCGCGCAGCCACAACCTCGGATATCGTTTGTCTGGTACCGCAATGGGTGCCGGTACAATCAAGCAGAGCTGGCAGCCTCCTCTGAGTTGAGGCTCGAGGTATCTACCTCGAAAACTCGTGAAACAACGGTCTGCCCCTGAAGTTGAAATGCGAAGTCGAGGGAACCAGTACTCAAGCGATGCATAACAGATACTCTGATTTCGAGGAACTGCGGCCGATCGGTGAGGCGTCCCACATTCCGGACGAGCAACTTAGCGATGGGTATGACAGCGAACCCAAGTACCAACGCGGTGCAACGAGAACAGGTAACTATCCCGATGAGCCGACGGACACCGGCAGAGAGTGCCAGTCCTGTGGGACGTCGATCCCAGCTGGCCAGACAAAATGTCGGTTCTGTCTCAACAACCACATCGGTGATGACCCCGCTAGTACGGACGAGACGGCGGACGTGACGTTCCTCGGGATCGTCCATATGGTCGTCAAGTCGACCACGTTCCACGGCGCCGTCGCGAAGGGCGGGGCCGCTGCGAACCTCCTCACCGCCAACGAGGCGGAGCCGGCCGTCGACGACTACACGCTCATCTACGATCTTGACGAGATGCCTGCGCGCCAACTGGCCGACCAATGGCCTTCGCTCCCCGACGCGGTACAAGCTGACTCAACAGCGGGTGAGCAACTGCTCACAGCCGCCTGCGACCGAACAGGGTGTGGTGCGCACGAAGCGTTGGAGCACCAGCAGCCCCCGACGCGGCTCTACGATCAGTGTGGAAACGCCATCCGCGACGAATCATGCCTCAGTGAGATCCTGGATGACACCGACGAGAAGGCATGGTTGGTTCCAGCGATCGGGCTTACCAAGACAGCTGGCGAGGAGAAGTCGGATAGCCAACGTTCGACGGTACCAACGACGGATCACCTCGACTGTCAGAAATGCGGGAGGACGACCGACCATCAATTCAAAACCTACGAATCGATCCCTGATGAGACGTGGACCGGACAACCGATCTGGGAGTGCAAGGTATGTAAAACAGTTCGTCATGGACCGGTCCCCAAGTCTCACAGAGAGGAACTGACTGGCTCATAGCACCTGATCTTCCTGAGCCTCAGTTATTCGCAGGGTCGTCTTCGTTGGCCAAATCTCCTAGGAAAAGGTTAACAGATTTACAACCAGTATTATTAGGAATGTTATTTATACCAGACGCCAACAAAATCTGAAGACATGCATGATCTCACCGCATTTAAGCGAGACTGTTTATATGTAATCGCCGGGCTTGACAAGCCTCACGGCCTTGCAGTGAAATCAGCGCTCGCCGAATACTATGAGAAGGATATCAATGCAGGCAGGCTATACCCTAATCTAGACGAGTTGGTAAGTATGGGACTCGTCGAAAAGAGTCAGAAGGACAAACGTACGAACGAGTACGCACTGACGAAACGGGCTAGACGCGAACTCGAAGCACGACGTGAGTGGGAAGCGCAGTACTTCTCCGAGACAGAAAATGCGGTACCAGCCGAATGATCCACTCATCTGCCGTAAAAGAGGAGTATCAGAGGCCTTTTGCACTGGTCGTTGCTGAACTAGTGTGAGAGAATGCAGCCAGTTTAGATGATGCCGCCAAGCAGGAGTAGGCTGATGATGACCAGTAGCGTCGCAACTACGCTCCCCCGGCTAATCGCTTGTTTTCCATCGCCTTCTCGTGGAGCAGCATGACGACGTACTCCTCACGGAACGTCTCGAGATTGTCTTCGTCGTAGAAGTACTTCGTCTTCAGCGCGAACCGTTCGGTCACCGCACAGTCGGTACAGACCGGCCCGCCTTCCAGCCGCTCTGTTTTAGTGTGACTGGTGCTGGCGATTGCCCCGCAGTTCGGGCAGTAGTTCGCGAGACGTTGTTTTTGCGCCCGGGAGGGGCGCAGGGCGCGAGACGGTACAGTCGCGAGTCGACGAGGATTCCTCAACTGAGGTGACCGAGATGAAAGACCCAGAGTCCAGAACCATCTTCGCTGGCGTCGATGGACGTACCGACACCGAACTACCCGAGTGGTACCGAGATCGTCACGGGGATGCAGACCCCGTGACCTTCGCCGAGGCGGTTCGTGATCTTCCGCAGGCCGTCGAGACGACCGTGGCGTACCAGAACCCTTACACTGACGAGTGGGTTGAGACGGAGCGGTTCAACGCGCTCGTTGAGCCGAGTCGCGCCCACTCGCAGGCCCAAGAAGAAGACGCCGAGACGGATCCACTATTTCACATCCCGACTAACAGTTACGCGATTATCAACCCTGTCGACGTCTACGGTCCGCTGGAGGAGGTCCTCCGCGAGGAGACCATCGACGGGACGCCGTTGGGTGAGGTGATGTTCGGTGAGATTCGGCGCTACCGGGGCGGCGGCGAGGTCCACATGGACATCATGTTCGACGGCCTCGAGGTGCGCCTTCCCGACCGGTCGGACCTGATCACGATGGGCGTCACGTCGGGCTACGACTTCTTCGGCGAGCACGCCGTCTACGTGGAGGGGTTCGCCCAGGACGGCTACTGCTCGAATACGATGCGCTCGCTCACCGACAAGGAGGTCATCAAACACGTCGGCGACGTTCGGAACTTCCGCACCTGGTGGGAGGAGCTCCTCGCACAGGTTGAACTCGTCGCCGACGACCTCTTCGAGTTCATCCGTGACGCTCAGGACATCAAGCTCGATTTCTCGGAGCTCCCGTTCACCGTCACGGAGTTCTACACCCTGCTGGGGTTCCCGGACTACCTGGCCGAGCGTGCCGCCGGCGATGCAGAAGCCAATGCGGCGTCCCCCTTCGAGATCGACATGTGGACGCTGCATTCCGGTGCAACGTACGCGCTCACCCACTTCTTCCAAGGGAAGGAGGGAGCGTCCCTCGATCAGTACGTCCGCATCGCCAACGATATCCTGGTCAACCCGGAGGGAACGATCGAGCGCGTCGAGCAGGCGTACGAGCAGCAGTTAGAGGCGGACGGCGACGACGGGTCGCAGGCGTCGCTGGCCGGCGAGCGAGCGCTCGCGAGCATCGAACGGGTCAGTGATGACCTGCAGGAAAAGGTAGAGCAATTCGAGGAGCGCGAGGATGCGCTTCGCGAACGGTTCCAGGACGCGATGGCCTGACGCTGCGCCGGTGATGTGATCGCTGTTCTGTCTTTCTCGCCCTCGAGGGGTGGAGGGCTACAGAGATGGAACAGTCCACAATCAGCGATGGAAGTGACGACGAATTCCCACCTGCGAAGCGTCTCGAAACACCGGATTATCGATTGGTCGAGGCCGGTATCGTGACAATTCCCGATATGGAGACACTCCGGGAGTGTGTTGCCTACGAGAATACCCACCAGAATCGGACGCAGATTCTGCGTCGACTCAAGTGGAAAGCTGAAGAACTGCGTGAAGACGAGGGGTAAGCTCCGGTATTAACCAACAATCTCCACGAAGAATCCCCCTCTGTTGGTTAACAGTTGCTTCTCAGTTTTTCATACCCCCGGAGAGGGTGAGGGCTCCTTCGAAAGCCCTCTGAGGTGACTTCCAGTGAGTCAACAACAGAGTCCCGACAACGTCTCAATCGACGAAATCCCGGTCGATATCGACAACACGCAATCAGCGGAGGTCAATCCCGCCGACGTCCCCGACGAAATCGAGTCCATCACCCGTGGGCTCGCCGGTGAGCAGCCGCCGGCGAATCCGTTGGTCGTGCTGAAAGCGGCCCGGTGGTGGTATATCCACGGCAAGGGCGGCACGGATCCTGCCTTTCAATGGGCCATCGAGTGGGCACGTCACCTTGCGACCGACACGCCTAGCGACATCGAGCTGTTCGACGAGTTCCTCGAGTACCTCGTCACGGTCGGCTTCGCGAACGAACGCCACGAGCTCCGCTGACCGACAGAGCGATTTTTTGAACGCCCCAGAGGGGTGCGGCGCGGTCTGAACTGATGCAGTCGCCGTGAACTTGATTCGGAGAACACAATGGCTACGACCAGTGATTCGTCGGTCTCCTTCGATCAGACCGACACGCGATCAGACGAGATGAACAGCACTATCGAACAGTGGATCGACGAGCTCGTCGTCGGCGTCGACGACGCGCAGGCCAGCGAAGAGTTCCAAGAGTGGCTCGACGTCCAGAGTCGCTTCCACGACTACTCCTACCGGAACACGCTCCTCATCAAACGCCAGTGTCCCGAGGCAACCCGGGTGGCCGGCTACCGTACGTGGCAGGAGGAGTTCGACCGCCACGTCACGGAGGGGGAGTCGGCCATCTGGATCTGGGCGCCGATCATCACGAAACAGTGCCCGGAGTGCGAAAACTCGCCGAGTTACCACGAGGACAGCGATTGTGAGTACGACGCGACGCCACCCGAGGAGTGGTCTGAGGGCCTGGTCGGATTCAAGCCCGCGCCGGTGTTCGACGTCTCCCAGATCGAGGGAGAACCGCTTCCCGACCTCGACACGAAAGCGACCGGAGACGCCGGCGATCTGGTTTCTCGGCTGATTGCCGCTGCTGATGAGCTCGGCGTAACAGTGCGAATCGTTTCAGAAGAGGAGTGGACCCACGGCGAGGCGAAAGGCATCTGCGAGCAGTTGAGCCTCGTCGACGTTCAGCCGCTCGTCGAGGTGCGTGATCGAGAGAACGAGGCTGACCTTGCGCGGACGCTGATCCACGAGTACGCGCACGCCCTGCTCCACTTCGACGTCGACGACGATACCGAGCGGACGAAACGCGAAGTCGAGGCCGAGGCGGTCGCGTACGTTGTTGGGCGGTACTGCGGGCTCGACACCAGTGGCTCTGCATTCTACCTAGCTGCATGGGAGTCAGACGATCCGGAAGTCGCTCGCGACCGTCTCGACCGGATCAGTACCACAGCAGAAGAGCTCATCGACGTGATCGAAGACGGCGCCTGAATCGTTAACCAACGTTCGGTTCTGAGTCTCTATTTCGTTGGTTAATTCTGTTCGTCTCCGTCATCCAGGGCAGTCGCAAGGCTAAAGCAGGCCCGAGTTTATACTCTATGTAAGAAGCGCAGGTATGAGTACAATAGAGCAATCGAAAGATGTACGCCAGGGACTCTCGACTCGAGAAAGTCGACTCCTCTCACGACTAGCCGGTTCAGGCCACCAGATCATCTCCGTCGACGACATCGAGACGACGCTCGAGGTCGCCCCAAACACTGCCCGAGAGATCGCCTCCCGGCTCACCGAGAAGGGCTGGCTCGATCGGCTCTTCCCAGGCACGTATCTCATCATTCCACTCGCTGCCGGTGAGGAGTCCGTATACACAACCCATGAGTACCTCATTGCTGCCCACGTCGCCGAGCCGATGTACATCGGCTACTACAGCGCCCTCAGCCACCACGGGCTGACCGAACAGGTCCCCCGGACGGTGTACGTCGTCACGCCGACCCGGGCGCAAAGCCGGGAGACCCACGGCGTTCCGTACCGCGTTACCACAGTCACCGAGCGGAAGTTCTTCGGATTTGATCCGACATCCATCGAGGGTACGACCGTTCAGGTCAGCGACCTGGAGAAGACGCTGGTTGACTGTGCGGACCACCCCGAGTTCTGCGGTGGCCTTCGGGAACTCGCGACCGCGATGCGAGCCGCCGACGAACGGGGCTGCGACTGGGACACCGTCGGCGAGTACATAGAGCGCCTCGACAACGGCGCTGCGACCAAGCGGATCGTCTACCTCGCCGACCAGTTGGGCATCGATCTCCCCGCCCGCGAGGAACTCGTCGCGTCGTTCACGAGCGGCTATTCCCTACTAGATCCGACGCGGCCTGACACCGGATCGACCGACAGCGCGTATCGCCTCCGGGTCAACGTCGAGCCAGCCACGCTGGAACCGACGGAGTCCTGATTGCGATGATCAGTCAGGACCGGCTCAGGATCCTCGCCCGCGAACTGGGCGTTCGGCAAGGGTACGCCGAAAAGAACTACGTCAATTCGTGGCTCCTTTGGGGCATCTTCGCGAGCGACTACGGTGACAATCTCCTGTTCAAAGGCGGGACCGCGCTGTCCAAGCTGTATTTTCCGCAATCGTGGCGATTCTCGGAGGACCTCGATTTCGGTGTCGAAGGGGAGTATCAGGGATCCAAGCGAGAGCTACGGACGGTTCTCGATACGATCGCCGACCGATCTGGCATCGAATTCGAGATTCGAGAGCACCACGAATCCCAGCAGGACCACTATCCGACCCACTACGTCGACATCAGCATTCAGTACCGGGCCGTCCTCAACCACCCCAACACGACCAGCATCGACGTGATGGTCGACGAGCATGTCGCCTTCGACCCTGTTCAGCACACTCACGCGTACGAAGACGTTCCCGAATTCGATCTCCAAGCGTACAGCGTCGAGTAGATCTTCGCCGAAAAGCTCCGTGCGATCTATCAGCGCGGGGCCGCCCGTGACTACTACGACCTCTATCAGCTGCTCGAAACCGATTCGGTCACGATCAACTTTGCCGACGTGGGACCCGCCTTCGAGGCAAAGTGCGACCACGATGGACTCACCGTTGATCTGACGGACGGCCTCCCCGCCGAGCAACAAGAGACGATCCGCCACCAGTGGGGGACCACGCTGCCAGACCTGACCGGTGATCCGCCGGCGTTCGAGATGGTCTGGAATCGATTGGACACGGCGATCTCCCAACAGGAATCGTCGTAGGCAACGGTCGATATCGGTGTCGGTGGGCGATGGGTGCCGCATCCGGAGCTCTAATGATTAACCAACAAACCGGGACCATTGGCTGGTGCGTTGGTTAAGTTTTTGAGCGCCCGCCGAGGGGCGGAGGCGCATTCCAGCCTTCACCGAATTAGGGAGAGGGATGAGAACAGTCTATGGTCTATATCAAGGGGTTTCAGCATCTTCCTCTGCCGAAACGTTCACTTCGCTCACTCCCTGAGGTCAGAATCTCCGATTGGACCAACCGGACCATCGGTCGACATCATGGTAGGTCCACTTCGTAGTCAGCCGTCAACTCCTGGAACTCATCCCACTCTGGGAGCTGCTCGTCATCAACCTCGCCGTGCGTCTCGAGGTAGCGCAGCAAGGCGTCGATTTCGTCTTCGAGGCCATACTTCGCCGCCTGCTCTCGGAGGTCCGCCTCGTCAACGTCGACGTGGCTGAGCAGGAGGAGACAGTACGAGCGGTGGCGACTGCCGTCGTCGATCAGCAGCGTGTGACAGCAGAGCTCCGCCGGCGAGACTGCGTCGAGGTCTTCGGAGTAGACGTAGTAGCGGTGGCCGGTGAGCAGGAACTGGAGGTCGAAGGTCGCGAATCGAGCGAGGCCGGTTTCGTGGAACCCCTCTGCCTCGATCTCCGTCTCAGCCTGGGCGAGGAATTCGTCGTAGTCCTCCCAGAGAATCGTGCCCTTCGGGGCGACGGCTTCGAGGCGCTGGCGATGTAGATGATGTGCGAGTTCACGGACGAACTCGTGGAGGCGGCCGAAGTCGGCGTTGAACTCGTAGTGGCCGTCGGCCGTCCCGACGAGACCACGGTCACGAAACCGCTTGAGGACTCGGTTGACCGTGTTGCGGTAGTTGTCGCTCCGGTTGGCAATCTCGGAGACGGTTCGCGGCTGGTCGAGGTAGTACAGCACCTCGAGTGCCTTCCCGGTCAGCAGTTCGGGAAACTCGATGTGGGAGTGCTGGCGGACGAGGTCCCGAAAGAGTTCAACGGCGCGAGCATCCGACGGGACGACTCGTTTTCGCCGGCCATCGCGTTCCGTGTAGACGAGCCCCTTCTCGACGAGGTCGGCGACGGCACGAGAGAGGTAACTCTCACTGTGGTTGAGCTTCGTCGCGAGTTCGGAGATCGTGTCGCCGCGGTCGACCGTGGCGAGGACCTCGAGTTCGATGCGCCGGAGCACGGTGTAACATAGTACGAAACTTGCATATAAAGAAGTTTCGAGTAGTGTTACAGACAGAGAGGAACAAGAGCTTGTCCCATCGTCTTAACCAACAAGACTATGGGTAGAGAGTCCGTGTTGGTTAACACGGAGAGTCGATGTCCTACGAACCACCGTCCCCACCGGCGAACCTTCCGACGGAGATCGTCAACACGCTCAACGAAGCCACATCGGAGCATCTTCGGGACGTTGCCAGCTACGCCGAGACGTTGGCCGAGTACAAGGAGCGTGAAGCTCGTCTCGAGGAGGAAGCGGACGACGCCGACGTCGAGGAGCGCCCCGATGACCTCCCAGACGACGTGCCGGCGAAGGCGACGATCACGATCAAGGAGATCAACGACAACCGCTACTACTACTGGCAGTGGCGGGAAGGAGATTCGGTGACGTCGAAGTACAAAGGGCCAGTCAATCCTGACGAGTAAACTCGAAGTAGGAAGACACCCACCCCACGTTTCCGTCGTAACTGGAAGTCGGGGGTGGAACTGATTTCGAAGGCTTTGGTGAATCACCGGACGGCGTTCGATTCACTGGGTTACGGCTCGCTTGATGTTGTAAACCGCACACATCAGGACAATCTCACGAGATTCACGGTACCACGCTCGGGCACGCACCGCGTGCCGAGCGTGCGCTTGACCGTCGAGAAGACGGTCTCAGACAGCGCTCGTTGGCCGTAGAGAGCCCCATCGATCCGCGCGTTATGCGCGTGATCGATGGGGCGGAACTCTCGATGTTTGATCAGCGGTCTAACGCCTTCCTCCCTACGTTTATCGCGTAATTGCTGCCAGTCGTAGCCTTTGTCGGCGGCGAGGCTGTGCAACTCGCCCGCGTTGCGGCAGGCGAGTTGCCAGCCGAGCTGGGTGTCGTGGCGTTTCTCGGTCGTACAGTGAACGTCGAGGATGGCCTGTGACGCTGTATCAACGAGCGCGGTGGTTTTGAGCGTCTGGACGCGGTAATTCGTGCGGCGGCAGTAGTGTTTGCTGGCGTGTTCGCGGTCGAAAAACGTCGCGTCCATCGCAGCGTATCCGGAGGTGTCGTGCAGCTGCGCCGATAGGCGCAGCAGCACTCGCCACACCGCCATCTTGATCCTGCCAAACGCCTTCACTAGCGTCGAGTGATCCGGAATATCGGCCTTGCGAAGGCCGATCTCCGCCAGTATTTGCGGCATCTCGCTCAGCAAATCAAGCGTGTCACGATACGGTTTCGCGAGGTAAATCCGTAGACAGTGCAACGACACGACGGCGTAGTCGGCCACCAACAGCGTTTTTAGCTGATCGCACTGCTTTCTTCGTGAAGCGGGAAATCTTCGACATGGATCATCGGCGGTTTCCCGCTTCAACGTCCTAGTTCTGACGGTCGAAGCCGACGCCATCTAGTGGTTCACCAGAGCCTACAAATATGCTCTCAACATCACCAAACCTACATCAATCAAACAACGATCTGCCATTTAGCATCTGATCTACTACCAGAAGTGGAGCGGGATCGGTGACAACCACGCCCAGGCCGCGCTTCCACAGGGATAACTACCGGACTGGCATCTTCTCGAAAGACTAGCACTTCGGAGTTCCTAACAGTGCCAGTACCCCATGGGTCCTGATTAGTCACAGTTCGTTTGCAGTGTTACCGTATTTCCTGACGCGTATATCAGACCACGACTGACAGGGGTGCATCTCGTCGAAGGAGGGTCAGAGACAGTCCACAGCTCATCACCGTCCTCGGCGTTCAGACCCACAATCTGATCAGTCGTCGGAACGACGACCGACTCCCCAACGACTAATGGCGAGCCTGTAGCATCGAGATTTTGCTTCCAGTGGACGTCGCCACCCACCACGCCAAGCGCATATACAGTTTTCTCATCCGCACTGAAGACACGGCTATTCCCGATTGCCGGCGAGAACAGGCCACCATCGTACATCGCTTTTGACCACCGGCGTTCCCCATTCGTGGCGTCGAACGCCGCGAGTTCGTAGCGGTCGTAGCTTGCGAGGACAAGATCCTCAACGCGAACCAACGGTTCTAGAATACTCGGTCCTAGGATTTCCCACTGGGTCTCACCGGTCTCGCGATCCAGTGCGTAGATTCCCTGGGCGGCAGAGCCATCTGCGGTGATGTACACGTAGTCATCGTCGACGGCCGGCGGTGCAGGGATGCTTGCACGCTGGTGATCGTCACCGAACGTGCGCGTCCACTGTGTATCGCCAGTGGACGCCGCAAGAGCGGTTACATCTCCCTGGTCGCTCGTGGCGACGAGGAGGTCGTCAGCGACGGTCGGCGGGTTAGGTCTGCCAGCTGTATCGTGCGTCCAGGTGGTTGTCCAGCTAGCAGTGTCGAGTGCGACGAGTCCACCGGTCGATGGCTCGGTATAGTCACCGAGTACAGGCGTCACAGCGATCGAATCTACGAGGGCTGGCGGCCCAGTTGGGCGACGGTTGAGTTCGTGAGTTGTGTCGGACTCACCGTCGTCGAGTTGGACGGTGGTCAGGATGCCATTGTGCTCCCCAGGTGTACGGCCGACGACGACAGCCGTGTCGTTAGCGGTCACAAGGCCAGTGATGTCAATATCGTCTGCAAGAGAGGTCGTCCAGTAGCCGTCGTTAGCTGTGAGCGTCGGCTGATCGGGAACAGCGTTCGTATTCTGCGGAGAAGCTCGTGCCTGTGGCCACCGTGCGACGCCGGGGTCTGTCGGCGTACACGATCTGGTCTGGCAGCCTGCAGTTACCGCGAGCGCTGTCGCGGTCGAGGCCGCAAGGTACTCGCGGCGAGATATGGAGGGCATCTCATCGAAACGTCGGATACGGAACCCATAGAGATTTTGAATATCTATCGATGGCCGATCTTCCTCACGATGACCGCGAGGCCCGCACTTCAGAGCCACTACGAGTCATGTCGTCGCAGTTCGGACAGGCACGCGGATCCTCGACATCGCGAGGCGTGAAGACTCGGACGAACGACCGCGTCACGTGGGATTCGCAGTTTTGACAGGTTGGCATCGTCTGTCATAGACGTGTCTACTGTTATAAGTTTTCTGTAGAGTAAAATTGCCATCTTACAGTACACCTGCGAAATTTCATAGGGCACTCTCGGTTAGGTAGTAATCTCAAAACGGGCACCGCCGTCGGCACTGCTGGTGGCTGTGATAGTCCAATTATGTCGGTCGACTACTTCCTCGACAATCGTGAGCCCGAAGCCAGTCCCATCGTCAGCAGTTGTATATCCTGCTTCAAGCACGGCCGTGCTGTCCGTAGAGGAAAAGCCGCTCCCGTCGTCGGCGACATAGAACCCATCGTCCATCGCACCGAGTGTCACCGTTACGTTCGAACCACCGTGTTCGACAGCGTTCTGAAAAAGGTTCGTGAGGAGCTGGTGGAGTTGATCGCGATCGGCTGTAACAGTCTGGTCTGTTTCGATCGAGAGTGTCGCATCCTTCGTTGGAAGCGAATTCCAGCACGCTTGGGCAAGAGATTCCAACTGGACTGGTTCACAGTCCAGTGCCTCTTCTCCAGCCTGAGCAAGTGCCAAAAGATCATCAATCAACGCATCCATACGATCTAACGCATCACCAAGATCGTCGAGATGGTCGCTCTCACAGTCCTCGCGCAACAATTCAAGATTCCCCTTCGCGAGTTGTAATGGGTTCCGAAGATCATGGCTCACGACACTCGTGAATCGATCCAATCGCTCATTTTGTTGGACGAGCTCACGCTCGCGTTGCTTTTGGTCGCTGATGTCGCGGTCCATCGCCACAAACCGGTCCTCACCATCAAGGTTGAGGCGAATGAGATGGATTTCGATCGGGAATGTAGACCCGTCTTTGCGTTCGAGTTTGCCCTCAAATCGCTGTGGGGTATTCGGTTCAAGCGTCTTCCAGAACGACGATGCCTGATCCGAGTCAGCGGTCGGATCGATGTCCCAGACTTTCCGTCCAAGCAGCTCGTCTTCTGTGTATCCAAGCTCGGTGCACAGTCGCTGGTTGACATCCTGAATGACACCGTCTATGTCATGGACAGCGAACATATCCGGGGAGTGCTCGAAGAGCGCATCGAGCCGCGCACTATGAGACTGTAACTGCTGTTCGTATCGTTTGCGGTCGGTGACGTCATCTTGGAACCCGACAAATAGGTCAAGGTCGCCGTCGTCGTCAAACAGCGGTGCGATGCGGACACGGTTCCAAAATTCCGTGCCGTCCTTCCGATAGTTTCGCAACTCAGTTGTCACCGGTTCTCGGTTGTCGATGGCCTCGCGGAGCGTCTCGACTGGCTCGTCATCAGTCGCTTCCCCCTGCAGAAACCGACAGTTCCGACCGATGATTTCGTGTTTCTCGTAACCGGTGAGGTCGGTGAATTCGTCGTTTGCGTAGATAATCGGATTATCATCCTGATGTGGATCAGTCAGGAGAACACCGATTGGCGCCTCATCCATTGCTTTTTCTTTGGCCGACAGATCCACGGCCTCCGCATCATCCGATCGAGGCGTGAGCGTGCAGATCAACGAATTGTCGTCTGTATAGGAGAGCGTATGTTCGACGTCGATCTGCGTGCCGTCCTTCCGAACAAACGACGTAGTTCCGTGCCACTGGCCATCACGCGCTGCTGGAAGGAGGGTGTCGTACACGTGATCAACGTCCTCGTCTTGGTAGAGCGTCTCCCAGTGTTGCCCAAGGAGTTCTTCGCGGTCGTATCCGAACAGATCCGCACAGGCAGTGTTCGCATACTCGATATACCCCTCGTCGTTCAGAATACTGATTCCTTCCTGTGCAGTTTCGATCGCTTCGAGGCCACGATTCAGGTACCGTTCGGTCCAGTACGCTTCGACAGCATTCTGGATACGATTGGCGAGCACGCGGTACTGGTCTGTCCCCGTCTCTTTCTGGAGATAATCTGTGACACCAGCCGAGATCGCGTCACTGGCAATCTCTTCGCTCCCGTTCCCCGTAAAGAGGATAAACGGGAGATCTGAATGCGTCTCACGTACCCGGTCTAAGACTTCAAGTCCATCTAGATCAGGCATCTCGTAGTCACTCACGATGCAATCAACAGCGGAGTCGTCCTCATAGAGAACGTCGAGCGCGTCATATGGATCTGTTTCAGTACGAACAGAGAAGCGTTCATCCTCGCGTTCGAGGCGCGTAGCAACAAGCTTCGCAAAATGGTGTTCGTCCTCAATCTGAAGTATATTGATGGATTTCGAATCTGGAGGTGTCATCGAGTTCGAAGAGCCACCATCATCGCCGTTCATAGTTGCTACATGAACGGAAGCATTAACTATCTTACTCGTTTGATCCACTAACTCACCTCTAGAGTCGTTATTTGATCCCGTGAATTAGCAGATACTATATGATTTAGAGAATAGCGTTCAAATAGAGTAGAAATACAAGGCTTTTTATCATTTAATGCGAAATGATTATTCGCAGTGGTTTGATACCGCTGCGTCGACCCATTGGCAGATCCGAGGGTAATACACGGGGTCTCGCCCGTGGGCGGGTGGGTGCCCGCCACTCGTTGTTGCTCTTGATGAAGTATATCTTCACAACTAAGAGATAGATACCAGGAAGGATTTGGTTGTCTACCCAACATTTATTAATATGTCATATTCTCGCAGTCAGTGTTTCAGAGGATCGGGCTCTTCAGCATTTTCTCCGTTATGGGATGTACAGGACTCACAGGTAATGAGGGCACAATCCGGTAGTGGTAATGTTCAAATTAGCTGATTCCATGCGAAGGCGAACGCTTGGAGTCACTTTTCGGCGGTGGTTGCTTCGGCGTGGCTGAAACAATTTGAGAACTGATTAGTTCGACGTTTTAATTCTCGAAGGACACGTTCGACGCTGTTCCGATTCCCGTGGCGTTCGTACTGGAATCGGAGGCCGTGGCGGTGAAGTTCTGCGTGCAGCCACGGCCCAGAATCGACGAGAAAGAGCGCGTCATCGACGCGATGTTTCTCGCAGAGTTCCGCAAGGTACATCTCGGTAATCGCTTGATTTCTCGTCGGAGCAAGCTTGACGTGCAGCAAGCGGTTCGTCTCGGGATCGACCGCAGCGTACAGCCAGAACTGCTCGTCATTCAGTTGGATCACGGTCTCGTCAACCACAACGTGATCCGGATCGTCGCCGCCAAGGGGCTGTAACTCTGCTTTCTGCGTCCAGTTGTGCACGGTCGCTCGGCAGCGTTCGATACCCAATCTGTCGAGAATCAATATGGTATCTGATAGTGATAGTTCCGCCAAATGGAATCGGATACCGAGCTCCATCGCTGGCCCGGGTGTCGCCTCTCGCTCCACAAAATCTAACTCGAGGGAGTCGCTATATCCGGTGAGGCTGGACACCTAGAAATCACACCGCCTCGTTCTTCAGACCTTATCTGAACACCGCCATCTAACGATCGTGTTTAGTTTAGCGAGTTTCACCGGGCGGCGAAGGCTTGCGGCCACGATTCGGCGGTTGCTGGTTCAACATGCCCGAAATTAGTACTAACCGAACGGCGATTTAGGACCGGTCTGCAGGCGGGGCCTGAACCTTCGAAACCAGGTCGCTGTCGAGTGCGACTCGCATCTCGATTCGTTTCCCTTCTCTGTCGATTTCGACGAAGCCGAGCGAGTTGTAGACTGCCAGTGCGATCTCGTTGTCGGCGTCGACGTGGAGTCTGAGCGCCCGGTGGCCGTCGTCGGCCGCGTACGCCATCGCCTGACGGCACAGTTCCGTCCCGAGCCCGCTGTCCTGGTACGGGCTAGCAATGAAGACGATGAGCTCTGGCTCCTGTTGGTCTGCGGGGAGGAAAGCGACGTGTCCGACGAGTCGACCGTCGTGGAACGCGAGAACACTCCGTCCGTTCTCGATGACTTTCTCCACCCAGCGTTCGACTTGCGGACGGGTCAGCGGGGGCAGGGACATAGAGCGGTGACGCGAGGGGTAGTCGTCGTAGAAGTTCACGAGCGTCTCGAACTCCCCCTCTGCACCCGTTTGGATGAGAAGCGGATTTCCCTCCTTGTCGACGAACCGGGGGCAGCGCGGCGGACACCCCTCGGCTCCCCGACAGTCGGTATGGTCCCAAGCCGTCGTCCGCTCGCCGCCCGAGTTAGGTTTCGTCATCATGTCGTTCGACCTACTCTAACGAACGATGGGATGACCCATCACGCTAGGGCAGTTTATATCCGGGGTTCAAATAGGGACGGAAACGACCTGCTGAATCATCCTGCTGTCCTGGCTATCTGACAATCATCGGATCTCCTTCATGATAGGCGAATCAAAATCATAATCAAATATATGGTTTATAGTATTGTACACTGTATAGTTATGATTTGGCGGTCTTATGCCCAGATTTGACGCGTATCGGGAGAATAAAATCACGAAAAACTGTGTTAGGTAGTGGACTACCAAAATATGAAAATCCATACACTATTTGGGCTCGGCGTGGTATTATAAGTGGCTCCTCTGCGAGTCTCTTCACCCTCTCCATTACATATTTATGGATGTAATGGGCCGGATAGAGCAGCCCAACATCTGTTCATCGATATTGAACGCAGTGGTGGGCCGAATTCGGTAACCATCTACAGGAAAATGCTCAATAGGGAGAATTGGAGGAGTAACCGCCATATTCGTCTCTATCACGTGAAAGCGCAGCCCGGAACTCGCCCCCATCTGTTCGATTAATTCGAATCAACTACTGAATGTCGCCTCGGATTATAAAGAATGGGTGTAATTGGGAGAAACGCCGCATCAGGTGAGTAGTTGACTACCTCGGTCCGTCCGTTGAATGATGAGTGTTCGTGGTGGAAACCGCTATTAACGCCACTGAAACGGCCCGAGAATGGGATTCAACGGAGGTGAACAGAACTGCACGGGGGTGTACCAACTATCGCACACGGGAGAGTCGACACAGTCAGCTCGGACGAATGAGTGTTCGAGATCGTCTGGGAGTTCGTGCGACAGGCGACGACCGGCGTGACGAAACTGGCGGCACTCGACACGACGAAAAGTACCGACCTCTCGACGCTCGAGGAGCGCGGCGCGTTCTTGGAAAAACGACGCCAGACAGTGCCTGCTGAGTGTTCTTCTTCCATGCCGCGGAAGTCCGGAGACGCAGGTGATGTACAACGAGATCTTCCCGACCCCGGACGAGATAGCAAACGAGACGAACGGGCGCCGACCACTTCCTCGAAGGGGTCTCCGGCGTCGTGCCCTGATGACGGATGACTCGGGAACCTCTACGGCGATATCAGCGTCTCCGGCGAACCGTGTGCGAATCCGTCTTGTAAATTCGTTCTATTTAATCGAACAACCTCCGTACGGTGATATCCGCGTCTAACGCACTTCTGGTGGTCCTATCGTTCGTAACCGAGAACAGAACCTGTTCTATCTACATGAACGGGTCCGGTAGCCACTGACGGCGGCGTCTCGTCGCCCGTCTGTGGGACCGGCCCGCTACGCCGACTCGTCGGCCGCACTGCAGATGAGGACCGGTCGATCCGTATTCAAAATCACGGACTGGCTGACGCTCCCGAACAGCATCTTGCCGGCCGGTGATCGCTTCCGGCCGGCGATGCAGATGGCGTCGGCGTCGAGCTCGTCCGCGTGCTGGATGATGGACTCGGCCGGCTCGCCACTCCCCTCCCGCAGGTCGACCGACACGCCGGCTTCCTCGAAGATCTCGGCGGCCCGTTTCACCGCATCCACTTGGACGACCGACGCCCCTTCGGGGTTGTCGACGAAGTCGTGCAGGAGGTACGCGTGGGTCTCGTCCTCGTCGAAAAGGTCGAGGACCGTTTCGGCCTGTGCAACTGCTCGTTCGACGCTCTGGTCGATGCCCAGTAGGACATCTTTCATGGGTCTGTATTCATAGACAACCGTGAAATATGTATCGCTCGTTCGAAACGGAGGCGTTTTCGAAACGGCAACCGAACGCGGGTCAGTCCGTGAGCCCCACGCCGAGGTGTCTGTCGAGGACTTCCTGGTCGTTCTGGACAGCCGCCGAATCCCCCTCGTAGACGATTTTCCCCTTCTCGAGGATGTAGGTGTAGTCCGAGACGTCGAGTGCGACGGGGATGTTCTGCTCGACGACCAAGATGGTGATGCCCTGCTCGTTGAGATCCTCGATGATGTCCTCTATCTGGCGGACGATGTACGGCGCCAGCCCTTCGGTCGGTTCGTCGAGCAACAGGAGGTCGGGGTCGGACGTCAGCGCCCTGCCGATGGCGAGCATCTGCTGTTCCCCGCCGGAGAGCACCGAGCCGTGTTTGTGCTCCCGTTCGGCGAGGTTACCGAACATATCGAGGATGTCGTCGACGGACGGGCCGTCGGACGCGTCGACGCCGATTCGGCCCATCTCGATGTTCTCCCGGACGGTCAACTCCGGGAAGATTCGACGCTCTTCGGGGACGAACGCGATGCCGTTCCGTATCGTCTCCTCGGTGCTGGTCGTCGTGATGTCCTCTCCGTCGAACGTTATCGTGCCGTCCGTCGGCGTGATGTTTCCGACGATCGACCGTAGCGTCGTCGTCTTCCCGACGCCGTTGCGGCCGACCAGCGAGACGACGCCGCCCCGCTCGACGTCGAAGGAGACACCTTGCAGTACTTTCGTCAGGTCGTAGCCGGCGTGGACGTTCGCCAGCGAGAGGAGTGTGTCGCTCATTCTCGTACACCTCCGAGGTACGCGTCTCGGACGTCCTCGTTGTCGGCGATCTCGTCGGGCGATCCGGTCGCCAGCTCCTGCCCCCGCGTCAGAACGGTAATCCGGTCGGAGACGCGCATGACGAGGTCGATATCGTGTTCGATGAGCATCAGCGACTGGTCGGCGAGCACGTCGCTGATGAGCTCCATCGTCGACTCGGTTTCCTCGCTGCTCATCCCCGCGGTGGGTTCATCGAGCATGACGAGCTTCGGGTCCGTCGCGAGGACGAGCCCGATTTCGAGGCGGCGCTGGTCGCCGTAGGCTAGCGTCTCCGCGAGCTCGTCGCTCCGCTCTCGCAGGCCGACCTGGTCCAGCACCTCCGTCGTTCGGTCGTTGATGTCCGCAAAGGAGTTCTTGTCGCGGAACATCGCTTCGCCGAGGTTGATGTCGTCGCCGTGGACCGCCTGTGCGGCGATACGGACGTTCTCCCGGACGGTGAGTCCGCCGAAGACGTTCGTGATTTGGAAGGAACGGCCGAGACCGCGTCTGACGCGGTTGTGGGGCGACATACTCGTAATGTCTTTACCCTGGAATCTAACCGACCCCTCCGTCGGGGTGAGTGCCCCAGTGATGAGATTGAACGTCGTCGTCTTCCCGGCACCGTTGGGGCCGATGACGCTCCTGAACTCGCCGTCTTCGACTTCGAGGCTGACGTCGTCGACGGCGGTCAGCTCGCCGAACCGCTTCGTCAGACCGTCGGTTTCGAGTACCGTGTCAGTCATCCGATTTCACCTCCGTCTCGTCGGGTCCGATGGGCGTCTCCTCCTCGTGTGACTGTCGGAAGCGCTGGTTCAGCAGTGACGGCACCGAGACGAGTCCGCGCGGAACGAACAGCACGAACAGCACGAAGATGGTCCCGATGACCAGCTGCCACTGCTCGGTGTACCCCGAGAGGATCTCTTCGGCGCCGATGAACGCGCCGGCTCCGAGCATCGGGCCGAACAGCGTTCCCATCCCGCCGAGCAGGGCCATGACGATGACCTCGCCGGAGTGAATCCAGGCGAGCGTCTGGTCCCGCGAGATGATGAACGTGATCGGACTCGCCGCGAGCAGCCCGCCCGCGAGGCCGGCCATACCGCCGCTGACGACGAACGCGCGGCGCTTATACTTGATCGTGTCGTAGCCGATGAACTCCGCGCGGTCCTCGCTTTCCCGAATCGACTGGAGCACGCTCCCGAAGGGCGCGTTCATCAGCCGCCGGGCGAACAGGAACGACAGTATCGTCAGTGCGAGCGCGAGGTAGTAGAACACCGTCATCTGTTCCAGCTCGAGTCCCAGTATCATGAACTCGATGTCCCCGAGCTCGGCCCCGATCCCGGCGATGCCGATAAACGGCGCCTCGCGCAGGAGCAGCCCGTCGCTCCCGCCGGTGAACTCGAACTTGACGACGGCGTTGTAGAACAGTTCGGCGAACGCGAGCGTGATCATCGCGAAGTAGACGCCAGAGACCCGAATCGAGAGGCTCCCGACGATCCACGCGAGGACGGCGCAGATGACGACCGCAACGAACAGCGACACAACTATCGACTGCGTGTAGTGAAGCGTCACCAGCGCCGCCGCGTACGCGCCGACGCCGTAGAACATCGTGTGCCCGAGCGGGACCAGTCCCGCGTAGCCCATCACGATGTCGAGACTGAGCGCGAACAGCGCCCAGATGACGATCTCGTTGAGGAGGACGATGTAGTAGCGGTTGCCGAGGAACAGCGCCGCGAACGGCGCGAGCACCAGCAACGCGACGAGGACGACGCCGAGTTTCGTCCGCGTGCTGTCGGACAGGAACCCGCCGTGCCCGCCGACGAGAATGTCGCCCTCGCCGCCCTCGGACTCCTCACCTCGCGTTCCGAACAGGCCCTGGGGCTTCAGGAGCAACACGCCGATCATCAGCAGAAAGACGGTCAGCCCTTCCAGGTTGGGGATGCTCAGACCGACGCCCCCGACCTCGAAGAGCTCCGTCCCGCTGTAGGTCCGCATCAGCGTCTGGACGACGCCGACGAGGAGCCCGCCGAAGACGGCCCCGCGGAAGCTCCCGAGCCCCCCGAGGACGACGATGACGAACGCCGTGATGATGACGCCGTTGCCCATCGTCGTGTTGACGTTCTGGTAGCCGCCGAGGACGACGCCGGCGACGGCCGCAAGCGCGGCGCCGACCCCGAACACGAGCGTGTAGTAGCGGTCGATGTCGATGCCGACGTTGCGGACCATCTCGCGGTCCTGTGAGCCCGCCCTGATTATCATCCCGTACTTCGTCCGGTTGAGGAGATACCAGGTTGCGGCCGCCAGCAGCGCGCCGAAGACGATGATGAAGTAGTTATACACCGACAGCTGAATCGAAAAGAACTCGACGGGCTGGGAGAGGTACGCCGGGACGGCCAACTGCTGGCGATCGGTCCCCCAGCCGAGTTCGATGAGATCGCTGATGATGAGGACGAGCCCGAACGTCAACAGGATGTGATAGAGCGGGTTCCGGCCGTACAGCGGACGGACGGTCGTCCGTTCGATGGCGGCGCCGATGACGCCGACGATGAGCGGTGCGACGATCAGCGCGACCCAGAACCCGACCCCCGGACCGAGCGGATTGACGATGCTCAGCGCGAAGTAGGCGCCGAGAGCGAACAGCTCGCCGTGAGAGAAGTTGATGACGTCCATCACGCCGAAGATGACGGACAGTCCCGCGGCTACCAGGACGTACACCATCCCGAGCGTGATGCCGTTCAGCAGTTGTTCGATGAAATCTGCGACTACCATGGACGGGTTACACGTTACAGCCGAGTTCGCTAGCGGGCGGGAGGGCGTCCTCGCCGGAGACCTCGTTGATGAGTTCGACGCCGGGCATCTCACCGCTCCCTTCGACGATCTCGCCCATCCAGACCGGGTTGGTCGCCTGACGATCCCCTTCCCGGAGCGTGATGTCTCCGAGGACGGTCGTGAAGGTCCCTCCCTCGAGGGCGTCACGGGCGTCTGCGGGGTCGGTGCTGTCCGCTTCGTTCATCCCCTTGGCGATGAGGCGCACCGAGTCGTAGCCGACGCGCGCGAAGTTCCCCGGCGGACCGTCGTTCTCGCCCTGGTAGGCCTCGACGAAGTTCTGGTTGTCGCCCAGTTCCAGCGACGGCAGGTAGCGGACGCCGCCGTAGGTGCCGACGCTGTTAGCGCCCGTCGCCGCGCGGACGCTCTGGAAGGACTGGGTGCCCGAGACCAGCGCCACCTCGTCGGTGAGCCCCTGGTCGGCGGCCTGGTTCGTGAAACTCACGAGATCGCCGCCCGTCATCCCGAGGACGGCCACGTCGGCGTTGGAGTTGCTGATTTCGCTGATGTAGGACCCGTAGTTCGACGATCCCAGTTCGGAGGTCGAAGTGCCGACTTCGTTGTAGTTGTCGTTGGCACTCGCCATCCGCTCGCTGACGCGCTCGTAGACGGACTCGCCGTAGGCGTAGTCGGCCGTGTGGAACCAGACGTTCGTCCCGAGGTTGTTCACCGTGTACGCCGAGATCGCCTCGGCAATCTGGGCCGTGTTGTGCTCGAACCGGAAGACCCACTGGTTACACGCCGACCCCGTGACGGGGACGGCCGCCGCACCCGGGAAGTAGACGATCTCCTGTTGGTTGGCGAACTCGTTGAGCGCCAGCGCCACCGAACTGGAGATCGCGCCGACGATGTAGTCCGCGCCTTCCTCCTGGACGACGCGCTGGGCCTCCGACTGGGCCGGGCCCGTCGACGTCTCCGTGTCGCCCTCGGCCAGTTCGACCTCGAAGTCGTAGTCCTCGTTGTCGTTGATCTCGTCGCGGGCGAGCTGGGCGCCGTTGCGCTGGCTCGGACCGAGCGTGCTGTAGGACCCGCTCATCGGGTTCAGGCTCGCGATCGTAACGGTTTCGGCGCTCGACCCGCCGCTACAGCCGGCAAGCGCGAGCGTGCCGGTCGCCCCCGCCGCCGCGAGGAATTTTCGACGCGACGTCGTTCTCCGAACAGTCCCGTCCGTAGAGTCTCCTGTGTGCTCCATCGTCACAAGGGGATTGACGGTTATTAACTATTAAAATCTTGTGTCATAAGGGAAATGAGATGAGAGACTGCGCCAGCGGGCGGGTCACTCGGTCCAGACGGTCTTGCGGTTGACGAACTCTTTGATACCGGCTTCGGACAGCTCGCGCCCGTACCCCGCGTCTTTGATGCCGCCGAAGGGGACGCGCGGATCGGACTTCGTCATCTGGTTGATGTAGACGCAGCCCGCTTCTACCTCGCGTGCGAGTCGCTGGGCGCGTTCGCGGTCATCGGTCCAGAGGCTCGCACCCAGCCCGAAGCGCGTGTCGTTGGCGACGTCGATCGCTTCGTCTTCATCGGCGACCTCGTAGACGGTCGCGACGGGGCCGAACGTCTCCTCGGTGTCCGCGGGACAGCCCTCCGGCACGTCGGTCAGCACGGTCGGCGGGTAGAACGCGCCCTCGCGGTCGAGTGGCTCCCCGCCGGTCACCACCGTCGCACCCGCCTCGATGCTTTGCGTGACCTGCTCGTGCAGTTCGGCCATCAGGTCGGGGTCGGCCTGTGGACCGACGTCGGTCTCCTCGGCAGTGGGGTCGCCGACGGTCAGCGCCTCGAAGGCGTCGACGAGGCGGTCGACGTACTCGTCGTAGACGTCCGTGTGGACGACGAAGCGCTTGGCCGCGATGCACGACTGGCCGCCGTTCTGGGTGCGCGCCGTCACGCCCGTCTCGACGGCCGCCTCCAGGTCCGCATCGTCCAGCACGACGAAGGGGTCCGACCCGCCCAGTTCCAGCACCGTCTTTTTGAGCTGGTTGCCGGCCGTCTCTGCGACGGTCCGGCCCGCCGGGCCGCTGCCGGTCAGCGTCGCTGCGCGGATGCGGTCGTCCCGGAGAACCCCGTCGATTTTGCTGGAGCCGACGAGCAGCGTCTGGAAGACGCCTTCGGGGTAGCCGGCTTCCTCGAAGACCTCCTCGAGCGCCAGCGCACAGCCCGGCACGTTCGAGGCGTGCTTGAGCAGGCCGACGTTGCCCGCGGTGACGTAGGGCGCGGCAAAGCGGATGACCTGCCAGAATGGGTAGTTCCAAGGCATCACCGCCAGCACCGGCCCCAGCGGATCGTGGACGGTCTTGACCTCCGTGCCCGGCGGACTCGGGTGGTGTTCGTCGGCGAGGTACGCGTGGGCGTACTCCGCGTAGTGGTCGCACGCCCACGCGCACTTCTCGACTTCCGCCCGGGCTTGCGCGATGGGTTTCCCCATCTCTTCGGTCATCAGCCGGGCGTACCGCTCTTTGTTCTCACGGAGGACCTCGCCGGCGTTTTCGAGCAGTCGTTCGCGCTCGCGGAGGGGGACGTCGCGCCACTCCTCGAAGGTCGACTGGGCCGTCCGGAGTTTCGCCTCGATGTCGCCCTCGTCGTCCTCGTCGTAGGTGGCTATCTGCTCCCCCGTCGCAGGGTTCGTTGCTTCCATACTTGTATACGAATCATACACATAGGGTATTAGTGGTTTTGCCGGGGAGACCCCGGACGAGCCCCACCGTCGAGCGACCGAACGGGCCGGATCGGCGCCAGCAATAGGTTTTATCTGTAATCCTGTCGAAGAGACGCTCGATGTACAAGCACGTCGCTCTGTTAGTACGACAAGCGGGGATGTCCCACGAGGAGTTCGTCGAGTACTGGCAGAACAACCACACGCCCATCGCAAAAGACATCGAGGGCGTCGTCCGCTACCAGCAGGTGCTCCCGACCGAGCCCGAACACGCCGAGTTCGACGGGTTAGCCGAACTGTACTTCGAGACGCTGGAGGACCTGTACGAGGCGCTGGGGAGTCCCGGC
This sequence comes from Natronoarchaeum mannanilyticum, assembly GCF_039522665.1. Classification (NCBI taxonomy): domain Archaea; kingdom Methanobacteriati; phylum Methanobacteriota; class Halobacteria; order Halobacteriales; family Natronoarchaeaceae; genus Natronoarchaeum; species Natronoarchaeum mannanilyticum. The sequence goes on along the minus strand of NZ_BAAADV010000008.1, from coordinate 191,389 downwards.
TCCCGCGACTACGACCCGACGAAGGAGATCGCCGCCGAGGCGCGCGACGACGTGGATAACTTCCTCGCCGTCGAGGAGCGGCCGCGCATCATCGGCGAGGAGATCGTCCAGAAAGACGAGGTCGACGGCGACACGGACGGCCTCTACAAACACTCCGCCTTTCTCGTCCGGCAGGACGACATGACCCACGAGGAGTTCATCGACCACTGGCAGAACAACCACACGCCCATCGCCCGCGAGATCGAGGGCGTCGTCAAGTACAACACGGTCATCCCGACCGACCCCGAGAACGCGGAGTTCGACGGCGTCGCCGAACTCTACTTCGAGGATCTGGACAAGCTCTACCGGGCACTCGGGAGCGAGGGATCCCGGGACTACGACGCGCCGGGCGGGAAGGCCAAAGAGGCCCGCGAGGACGTGGACAACTTCCTGGCGATCGACGAGCGGCCCCGGTTCATCGGGTGGGAACGGCTCGTCAAAGATCAGGGCTAAACCATGCCGGACTACGAGACGCAGGTCAGAGAGGCGTTTCCCGAACTCGACTATATCTCCTCGGAGGGGCTGCGAGAGAAGGTCGTCGAGGCGTGGACGCTCGCGCTCGACCGCGGCGGCTGGCGCGACATCGCGGACGTTCCCTACGCCTGGAACATCCACGAGGTGACCAACGTCGAACACGTCCGGGGCGTCACGCGCATCGCGCGCGAGTCAGCGCAAGAACAGCGGGAGTTCCACGGCGCCGACCCCGACATGGACGTCATCGTGGCCGCGACGCTCCTCCACGACGTGGGGAAGTGCTACGAGTACGTCGACTTCGTCGACGAGGAGAAACTCCTGGAACCGGACCCGACGTACGCGACCGAAGAGATCCCCCACTCGCTGTCGGGCTACGCGCTCGCCCACGAGGTCGGCTGTCCGCTGGCCGTCCAGCGTGCGATTCCACACTTCATCGGCGAGATCCCCACTCGCACCGTGGAGGCCGAACTCGTCAAGAGCGCCAACTCCGCGTCCTCGAACGCGATCACCCAGTCCGCGATGGGCATCACGCTTCAGGAGTGGGTCGACCAGTACTCCCAGACCCAGGAGTGACTCGATCGCAGTCCGCTTCTCGTCGCAGTGTGGTAGTCCGCCCCACAGTATAAGGGAGCCGAGTTAGTCTAGCTATATATGCCGATCCCAGGCTACGACCCCGAAGACATCGACGACACGCTCGAGGATCTCCTCACGACGGAGGAAAAACAGGAGTATCTCACCGACGAGGAGTGGGAATCCTACCGCAGCGGCGACGAGAGCCTCCTCGACCTCCTCGAGAGTTCGGAAATAAAGTCGATCTTCGAGCGGCGAGGGAAGCTACCGGACTCCTCCTGATCCCGTACTCGTCATCCCGTTCGCGGGCCAGAGGGGCACCGACCCCGGGACCGCGGCCGACCCGACAGGGCGGTGAATCCGCGTCTAGTTTCGTCCGGCGTCTCCGTTCCGCCGTTCACCCCGCCCGTGCTCGTCGCCGCAGCAGTCAGCGTCCCGGTCCCTGTCGCGGTCGGAATTGCCTGGACGTTGCGGTGGACCTCGACGCCGACCGTTCCCGGATCTCGGGGTCAGCGTCTGCGTCGACTCCGCCGCGGCGTTGACCTCGCCGTCGCCGAACAGCAGCGGCTTGTACTCGAAGTCGCGGAACAGTTCGAGCTGATCGTCGTAGTGGTCGCCGGTCGACCCGTCGGGGGCGACGTAGCCGTCGTTGCCCGGCGGGAGGACGTTCTCGGCTTCGAGGTCGTCGCCGAGGCGGACGATGTGGTTCTCCGTTCCGCGGTTCACCCAGGCCATCTCGCCGGCCGTCGTGACGCCGATGGGCATGCCGAACAGCGCCATGTTGTCGAACTCCTCGATGCGCGCGTCCGATCGCCAGGTCGAGGGATCGCCGTCGGACTCCTCATCGAGCTCCGAGACGGCCGCCCGGAACGCGCCGACGAGTTCGTCGTCCGGGCTGTCGCCGACGTAGTCGGCTCCCGTCGACAGTGCGGTCTCGTCGGGATTGAGCACCCGCATCAGCGTCCCGCGGCCGTAGTCGTAGTTGAGGAAGTACGACGCCGGGTCGTACGCGCTACCGAGCGTCTCCGCGAACACCTCCCGGAGGATCTTCGGGAACGTGGCGTCCCAGATCGTGTAGCCGGCGGGGTACTGGCCGGTGTGGTCCTCCCCGTCCGCCTGCCGGAGGTGTCCCCAGGATTCGAGTTGCGCCTTCGCCCGCCGTTCGGTCTCGGAGAGATCGGCGTCCTCCAGCGCGTCCAGCAGGTGGTCCTTGTACCGTATCGACCGGAGATCCACGAAGGCGATGTCGTAGACGACCTCCTTCATGAACTCGTAGTCGACCGCACCGTGGTCACAGAGACGGTGCTCCACGAGGTTGATGATGCGCTGGACGCGGTGGTCGGTCGACCAGGAGTAGCTCAGATCGCCGTTGTTCCAGTCGGGCGCGGGCTTGTTGTTCCACTGCGCCGAGTAGCCGGGATCGGGGTTGATGGCGTAGGGAACGTCCCCGTCCGCGGCTCTCAGGTAGTCGTCCTCGGTGAGTTCGTACTTCGTCCCGTCGGCGGGCAGGCGTGTGTCCCACTCGACGCTCTCGGCGTCGGGGTAGCGCCCGAGGTGGAAGTAGCCGATGTCGCCGCTCTTGTCGGCCCACATGAAGTTCAGTGCGTAGTCACAGCGCTGGGCCGCCTGCTTGAACTCCTCGACGTCCGACGCGAACTGGGCCTCGTAGTAGGCCCGCCAGGAGTTCATGTGCCTGCCGGAGTAGGACTTGGTCTGGGCCAGCGCCTGGCCGTTGTCGGGATCCCACTGCGTGACGACCCCGTGGCGGGTGAGCCGCTCGGTGTAGGTCACGTTCTCGCCGTCCGCGACCTCGATCGTCTTCTCCTCGGTCTCGACCTCGTGTTCCTCGCCCCGGAAGGCGTAGGTGTCGGGGCCGTCCTCGTTGACGGTGATGGACTCGGTGAACATCTGGAGGCAGTTGTCGATGCCCGCCGTCGAGGTCATCGCGCCGTTGCGGTTGTGCCCGAACATGATGAACGGGTAGCCCGCGACGGTGATGCCCGCGACGTCGAAGTCCGGCCCGTGCAGCCCCGCCTCGTACATGATGGAGGGCGTGTTGAACCCCATCTGGGGACCGCCCATCAGCAGGGCGTCGCCGCTCTCGGTCACCTCGCCCTGCACCGCGAGCGCGTTGCTGCCGTACTTGATGGGGAGCCCGAGCTCGTCGAGCCCGGTCGCGAGCGTCCGGACCCGCTCCATCTCGGCTTCGTGGACCGCCTGCGCGTCGGTCGGGATCGCGAAGTTTCCGCCCGTGATGCGATTGCTCGCCGACGCCGTCTCGCCGGACGACCCGCGCTCTGCCGGTTCGGTCGCGCTCGTCCGTCCCGTCTCGACGTCCGTGTACGGCGGCGTGTACCCCTCGCCGGACTGGACGGTCGAGGTCGGCGCGCCGGGGTCGTTCCCCCAGTTGAGGTCCTCGAACAGCTCCATCGCCTCATCCTCGTCGCCGGTCTTTTCGGCCAGCATGTCGACGACCGTCGCGCCCAGCGTCTCCAGCTGGAAGCCGCTGAAGTACGCCATGCTCCCGACGAACATCCCGGCGGCGTCCTCCGTCGTGAACTCGTCGGGCTCGAAGCCGTGGTCCTGGAACCCCTTGTGGAACTCTCGATCGTCGCTGTCGCGGACTTCGCGGATGTATCGATTGATGCCGTCGGTGAAGGCCTGCAACACGCCGCGTTGCTCCTCGGTCAGCTGCTCCTGGGCCTGCTCGTCGAGGGAGGGCTCGCCCGCCGTGTTCCGGCGGGCCTCCTTGTCGAACTGGACCCAGTCGTTGTCGCCCTCACCTTCGCCGAGGACCGCCGCGACGGTTCCGTGGTAGTAGCGACGGTAGAGTTCGAGCTGGTAGAGCCTGTCCTCCGCCGTCGCGTAGCCGTACCCGTAGAACACCGGCGCGCGACTGTCGCCGCCCCGCGCGTAGATGTGCGGGACGCCGTACTCGTCGCGCTTTATCCTCACCGTGACCGGCTTCTTGCCGGGCCGGGCGTAGGCCAGCTCCGTCTGGGTGACGCCGCCGGCGATTCCGGCGACTGCCGTGCCCGCTTTCAGGACGTCGCGTCGCGATACGCCTTGCCAGTTCTGTCGAGTATTCTCCGGCACAGTAACTGTTCCGAGAAAGAATATAATAATAATTGGGGGTGTACTAGCGAACGTACGACTGGCGTTTCAGGAATTTCCCGCGAGAACGGTGGTACACCGAGCCCAATCCGGGCGTCGCCTGCACCGACTCTCGCTCCCGTCAGCCAGTCTTGTACACGCCGCGCGCGTCCGCGACGTGGGCGCCGTCCTCGGCGTAGACGTCGACGTCGACGACGCCGACGTCGCCGCCCTGTCGGACCACGTCGGCTTCGGCCCGGAGGTCGCCGGTTCCGGCTTCCAGGTAGTCGATGCGCATGTCGATCGTCGGGACCGGCTGGTCGACGATCGAGACCAGCGCCGCCCCGCCGACGGTGTCGGCGAGCGTGAACGTCACGCCGCCGTGGGCCATCACTTTGTCCTCGTTCCAGGACAGTTCCTCGCGCATCTCGATGTGTCCTTCGGCGTGGCCGTCGTCGACGGTGGTCACTTCGACGCCGAGCAGGTCGGCGAACGGCATGTTCTCGAAGAACGCTTCGATGTCCATACTCGTCTATCAGTTTCCAGAGGCGCACGAATAAACGTTGATGTTCCGGCGGTCCCGCGTTCGCGCTCACAGTGGTAACAGCGCGGAAGCCCACGGCTTTAGCCGTGGGGGGGAAGCGCGTAAGCCACATTACCACAAACCACCGAAAACAGCACTGCCGACTCTCCAACGTTATTCAAAAATATTAATAAAGGGTGGACAGTACTGTGATACAGATGGCGTGGGAGGTAACTCGCACCGTGCGCGTCCGCCTCGACGTGCCCGACGACCGCAAGAGTGACCTCCACGCCACCAACTCCAAATTCCAGTACTGCGCCAACCGCACCGCAGACTGGGCATGGCGCTACCCAGACGAGGACTGTGTGACCAGCAAAAGCGAAGCTGAAGACGCCATTTACGACGACCTCCGAGAAGAAACCGACGGACTGCACGCGAACCTCGTGCAGAAAGCCATCAAACGCGCCACTGATGACATCGACAGCTGCGTTGACAGGCTTGCTGACGGCGAAAACACTAGCAAGCCAGAGTACGACACGTTCAGCATCGTCTACGACAAGCGAGCAGCCACCTACTACCGCGACAAGGTGAGCCTCGCCACCGTCAACGGGAGGGTCGAATGCGAGTACGACCTTCCCGACGACCCTGGAAGAACACCGCATGGCGAGTACCTGCTGAACGACAGCTACCCTTTCTCAACCAGTACCGTCCACTACGACAGCGAAGCCGACGAGTTCTACCTCCACGCGGTGATGGAGCGGGAACTCGACGTTGATAGTCCTGAGAAAGCCGAGGATTCGAAGGTCCTCGGCGTGGACTGCAACGTCAACGACCACATCGCCGTCACCAGCACGGGTCGGTTCATCGGGAACGCCGACTACCTCAACCATCACCGCCGCGAGTTCGAAAAACGCCGCGCCAGCCTGCAACAGACGGGCACGCGGAGCGCCCACTTGACCTTCCAGCGTATCGGTGACAGGTTCGGACGCTGGAGTGAAGACTATCTCCACCAGTGTTCCAAGGCCATTATTGAGGAGGCTCGCCTCCACGGTTGCACGCATATCGCGTTCGAGAAGTTAGAGCGGATTCGAGAACGTATCAGCGACGGGAAGAAGTTCCAGCAGTGGGCGTTCAACGCCCTCCAGATGATGGTCGAGTACAAGGCTGAAGAGTACGGCATCGTTGTGGACGCGGTGAAGCCACAGTACACGAGCCAGCAGTGTTCGAAGTGTGGGTGTACCCTTGAAGAAAACCGGGACGACCAGCACTTCGAGTGCCGTGACTGTGGGTACGCAGCGAATGCGGATTATAACGCGGCGAAGAACGTGGCGCGGAAACTCGCGCTCAAACTCCAGCGGGGGCAGAAGTCCCCTACTGGAGGGGCGTTCTGTCAGTACGCCCTGAAGTCAGGGGTGATGACCGTGAACGCTACTGAAGTGGCGTCCGACACTCCCGTGTCGGTAGAACGAGAGTCCACTGACAAGCCCACCCCTTTAGGGGTAGGTAGCTGACTCGCGGTGGTCGTAGACGCGCTGGACTTTGCCGACCTCGGTGCGCTCGATGCCGCCGGCCGGGACCAGTTCAAGCTCGTCGGGAGTGAACGAGAGGACGTTCTCCAGCCGGGTCAGGATGTCCTCGCGCAGCGCCTCGTCGCTGCGGTCGACCTCCTCGGCGCGCTCGATGGTCAACTCCAGCACGTCGAGGTTGTCCTCCTGATACAGGTCGATACGGTAGTGTGGAGCGACGCCGTCGATGTCGACGACCGTGTGCTCGATCTCGCTGGGGTAGAGGTTCACGCCCCGGACGACGAGCAAGTCGTCGGTGCGGCCGGTGACGTTGTCCATGCGCACCATCGTGCGGCCGCACTCGCACTCCTCGTAGTTCAGCGTCGTCAGATCGCCCGTGCGGTACCGCAGGACCGGCAGTGCTTCCTTGGTGAGCGTGGTGAGGACGAGTTCGCCCTCCTCACCGTCCTCGACGGGCTCGCCGGTGCGCGGGTCGACGACCTCCGGGTAGAAGTGGTCCTCCCAGACGTGCAGGCCGTCCTGGGCCTCGTGGCACTCGGCAGCGACGCCGGGGCCGATGATCTCCGAGAGCCCGTAGTTGTTGATGCCGGTGGCGTCGAGCGCGTCCTCGATCTCCTCGCGCATCGGCTCCGTGCAGGTCTCGGCGCCGTAGGCGATCACCGAGATGGACAGTTCGCGGGGGTCGTACCCCATCTCCTCGGCGGTCTCGGCGAAGTACAGCGCGTAGGAGGGCGTACACGCGAGGACGTCGCTGTCAAGGTCGTCGGCGAGTTCGATCTGTCGCTGCGTCCCGCCGCTGCTGGTCGGGACGACTGTCGTCCCGAGCGTTTCGGCGCCCTCGTGAAAGCCCAGGCCGCCGGTGAAGAGGCCGTAGCCGTAGGCGTTCTGGACGGTGTCGCCGGGGTCGACGCCGGCGGCCGACAGCGAACGAGCCATCGTCTCACCCCACAGATCGAGATCCTCGTCGGTGTACGAGACGATTTTTGGCTTGCCGGTCGTGCCCGAGGAGGCGTGGATGCGGGCGACTTCTTCGTCGTCGACGGCGAACAGGCCGTCGGGATACTCGTCGCGGAAAGCCTCCTTCGTCGTCATCGGCAACTTCGTGACGTCCTCGATGCTGTCGATGTCCTCGGGGTCGACTCCGGCGTCGTCGAGCGTCTCGCGGTAGAACGGAACGTTCTCGTATGCGCGTGCGACCGTCTCGCGGAGCCTGTCCGCCTGTACCTCGCGCAGCTCCGAGCGGTCGAGAGACTCGTTACTGTGTCTCATCCTCTCATTCGATACAGAGGCCGTTCTCTATCAAAAAGATTCCTGGTCGATTACGCGAGTTCGGGCCGGACTTCCTCGCCCAGTCGCCGGATGCACGTCGCCATGCGCTCGGTACCGATGCCGGGATGGTAGGTGCGGAAGATGAAGTGGACGTCGTCGCCGAGCGCGTCCCGGTACTCTTCCAGCTCCGCGACGACCTGGTCGGGAGTGCCGAAGATGGCCTGCTCTTTCAGTTCCTGCTTGCGCTCGGCGTCGAGTTCGTCGACGGGCTCGCCGGAGAAGATCTCCTCGTACCGACGCTGGATGTAGAAGTACCCCTCCCGCATCTGCTCCCAGGCCTCCTCTCTCGAGTCGCCGACGAAGCCGTGCTGGAGGACGTACACCTGAAAGTCACCGTCGACGTCTTCGTGCTCGCGAACGTTGCGGATGTCCTCGACGCGCTTTTCGACGCCCTCGACCGACAGCGAGGAGGGCGCGCACCAGGCGTCGCCGGTGCGGGCGGCCCGACGGACGGCCGGTTTCGCGGCGCCGCCGAGCATGATGGGGACGTCGTGGGCGGGCTCGGGCGTCACGGTCACGTCCGGCGAGATGTCGTGAAACTCGGGATCGTACTCCAGCGGACCCTCCGACCACGCCCCGCGGAGGACGTCGACGGTGTCGGCCAGCCGCGGGACGCGCTCGTCGTCCGGGATGCCGAAGGCGTCGAACTCGGCGACGTTCGAGCCGATGGCCAGTCCCAGCGTCGCGCGACCGCCGCTGATCTGGTCGACGGTCGCCACGTCCTCTGCGAGCCGGACCGAGTCGTACAGCGGCGCCAGGGCGATACACGGACCGAGTTCGACGTCGTCGGTGACGGCGGCGAGCGCGCCCAGCGCGGGAATCACGCCGGAGAGGTAGTCGTCCTCGAGGAAGTGGTGCTCGGAGACCCAGGCGCTGTCCAGGCCGGCGTCGTCGATGACGCGGCCGAGTTCGAGCATCTCGTCGTAAATCTCGCTGGTCGAGCGGTCGTCGTCCGGTCGCTGCTGGCAGGTAAAGAGGCCGGTACCGAGTTGCATACTAGCCGGTTGCGTCGCGACCGACTTAACGATAGTGACACGTCCACCGGCCGCGCCGTTCTGCCACTTTCCCGAGCTTTATTTCGGCCGGTTCGGTTACGACGTGTAGCAGCATGTTCCGAAGCATCTGGACCGACCCGACGAAGCGGCGGTGGGTCGGGTGGGCGGCGCTCGCCGGCGCGTTCGTGGTCGTGAACTTCCATCGCGTCTCGACGGGCGTCCTCGCGGACACGCTCGCGCGGACGTTCGACACGACCGGCGCGGAGCTGGGACTGCTTCACTCGGCGTTTTTCTACGTCTACGCGCCGATGCAGGTGTTTGCCGGCGTCCTCGCGGACAGGATGGGGACCCGCCGGGTCGCGACGGTCGGCTCGGCCGTGATGGGCGTCGGCGTCGTCGCCTTCGCGGTCAGTCCGTCCTACCTCGTGGGCTTTGTCTCCCGTCTGCTCATCGGTCTCGGCGGCGGCGTCGTCTACATCGCGACGCTGCGGTACTGCGCGAACTGGTACCGGGACGACGAGTTCGCCACCGTCACCGGACTGACGCTGTCGGCGTCGGCGGTCGGCGGCCTCCTCGCCACGACGCCGCTCGCCGTCCTCGTCGCGGCGGTCGGGTGGCGCGACGGGCTCCTGGGTGTCGGCCTCCTGGGATTCGTCCTGACCGGCGCCGTCCTCGCCCTCGTGCGCGACACGCCGGCCGCGGCCGACCTCCCGCCCGTCGAGGGCGCCCCCGAGGCCGCCGAACAAACGTTGTCGGACGTCCTCGCCGGCGTCCGTGCGGTGTTCGCCAGGCGCGACACCTGGATCATGGGCTGGATGCTGTTTTTCGCCATCGGGATGAACTTCACCGTCATGGGGCTGTGGGGCGTCCCCTACGTGGTCCAGGCCTACGACGTGTCCGTCCAGACGGCCTCGCTGTACACGCTCGTGGGCAACGCCGGCCTGGTCGTCGGGTCGCCGATTCTCGGGTGGCTCTCGGACCGACTCAAGGAGCGCACCGGCCTCATCCTCTCCGTCGCCGTCGTCTACTTCCTCGCGTACGCCAGTATCGTCGCCCTCGGGACGCCGCCGCTGTGGTACGTCGGGGCCGTATTCTTCCTCGTGATGTTTCTGCTGGGCGGGTTCACGCTCTCGTACACGGTGATAAAGGAGCGACACGTCGCCGAGCGGTCGGGGACCGCCACCGGGACGGTCAACGGGATGGGGTTTCTCGGCGCGGCCGTCCTCCCCGGCGTCATGGGGTGGGTGCTGGACGTCTTCTGGACGGGCGAGACTGTCGCGGGAAGCCGCGTCTACACCCTCTTTGGCTACCGCGTCGCCTTCGGCGTCGCCGCCGCGAGCGGACTCGTCGCACTCGGCTGTGCGACGTGGCTACACCTGCGAGCGCGTGAGCAACCCCGGCTGGACTAACCTTGAGGACGGACACGCCCGCACTGGTCCCGGGCGCGCGGCGCAGGAAACTCTCGGGCTTCGACGACGGACTCGACCGGGAGCGATCCGTCAGTGGTCGATCCGGGTGATCTCTTCGACGGGCCACTCGCTCAGGATTTCGACGCCGTTCTCGCGGACGACGACCATCTCCTCGACGCGGACGCCCTGGCGGTCGGCCGGCTGCATCGTCTCGACGGCCATCGTCATCCCCTCCTCGATCTCGATGGGGTGGTCCGGCGAGAGGCCGCGCCAGATGAGCGGCACCTCGTACAGTTGCAGGCCCAGGCCGTGGGCCCAGTGGTTGGTGGTCATCTGCCAGTACTCGTCGGCGTCGTACCAGTCCATGTGCTCGCCCTCCTCGTCCGGGAAGCCCTTGCAGATCTCGTCGGTCGTGGCGCCCGGCTCGATGCGTTCGAGCACGTCGTAGAGATCGTCGCGCGCCTTCTCGTACGCGTCCTTCTGGGCCTGGGTGGGCTCGCCCATGCTGAAGGTGCGGTAGTAGCAGGAGCGATACCCCAGGTAGCCGATGTTGTAGAAGTCGGCGTAGACGAGGTCGTTGGGTCGGATCGCGCGGTCGGTGGTGTTGGCCTGGTGTTTCGGCCAGGTGTTGGGGCCGGAGGTGACGTAGCCGCCCTGGGCCATCGCGCCGTGGCGCCAGAGCTCCCTGACCGCGTCGCCCCAGACCTCGGACTCGCGCTTGCCGGGTTTGGCGCTCTCGGTGATGGCCTGGAAGCCGGCTTCGCAGATGGCCGCGACCTGGCGGAGGCATTCGATCTCGTCGCGGGTCTTGACCTTGCGGGCGTCGAGCATGATGTCCGTCGCCGCGGACGTGTCGACGTCGACGCCCCGATCCTCGAACTTCTCGACGAGAGCGCCGTTGCCCACGTCGATCCCCATCGGCTCCTTTGCGACGCCGTACTCCTCCATGGCCTCGTAGACCGTCCCGGCCATCTTGTCTTTGAGCCAGTCCCGGGCGGAGTTCCGTCCGGAGGCCTGCGGGACGTTCCCCAGCCCGGGGCAGGCGTAGCGGATGTCGTCCAGCCACGGACAGTTGAAGCGCTGGTTCGAGGCGTGGTCGGCCGTGTCCCAGTGGACGACGTCGCCGTCCTCGGTCAGCAGCGTGTAGTGGTCGGCGCCGCTGCCGCCGGTCATCGCCAGCCCGGTGACGTAGCGGACGTTCGGGTCGTTGATGAGCAGCATCGACCCCAGCTCCGAGTCCTGCAGTCGGTCGAGCGCCCGCTCTTTGCGTTCGCGCCGCATCCGCTGGACGTCGATCCGCTCCTCCCAGTCGACGGCCATGGTGCCGCGCGTCCCTTCCATGAAATCTCGCTCGTACATCGTGTAGGTGTAGACAGAGGTTCCTAATCAAATTCCGGATTTTCCGAGTGGCTGCGGGCCCGTCCGTCGAGGCGTCCCGTGCGTGGTAGTTTTAATGTCGTGGTCGGGCCGGCGAAGAGTATACTTGGTGTCGGTCTGTATTCGGGACCGATGGACACAGACTGCTCCGTACGCGTCGATCACACTGGTATCGCCGTCGAATCCATCGACGACGCAGAGTCGGTCCTCTTCGCCTTCGGCTGTCGGAAGCTCGTCGAGGAGTCCGTCGAGGGGCGGTTCCGGTGGGCGCAGTACGACTTCGGTCGGGACGCCTCCCGGCTGGAACTCATCGCGCCCGAGGCCGACGACACCTTCCTGACGGAGTATCTCGACGAACGCGGCCCGGGGCTGCACCACGTCACGCTGGAAGTCGCGAACATCGACGCCGTCGCCGCGGCCGTCGAAGACGCCGGGCTCGACGTCGTCGAGTACAGGGAGTACGACGACTGGACGGAGGCCTTCGTCCCGCCGTCGAACCCGACGGGAGCGCTCTTCCAGCTGTTCGAGTACCACGACGGCTACGCCGACGGCCGGCCGGCGGCGGAGAAACTCTACGTCGACGGGCAGCGCCTCGGCGAGCAGTGAGAATCGCCGGTCAGACCGGTTCGAGCCCGTTCTCCTCGCGTAGCGTGTTGATGTACGAGCGGAAGCCGGTTTCGAGGTCGTACTCGACCTCGTAGCCGAGATCTTCCCGGACGGCGGTCATATCGAGATTCTGGGTCCAGGGGAGTTCCCCCTCGTCGGAGACCTCGAGGTCGGCGTCGGGCACGATCTCGCGGACGGTGTCGGCGGCCTCCCGAATCGTGGCGAGGACGCCGCGGACGTTGTAGACGCGCTGCCCGAGGTCGTCCTCGTCGACGAACGTGGCCTTCCGGAACGCCTGGGCGATGTCGCGGGCGTGTTGCCAGTCGATGACCTGATCGCCGTACTCCACGCTGAACGACTCGCCCAGCGCGGGCTTCTCGACGATGTTCGCGAGGAACGCGGAGCCGCCGGTCTCGCGGTAGGGGCCGTAGGCGACCGTCGGCCGCAGGGCGACGTGGTCGAGATCGTAGTCCTCGTGGTAGACTCGCGCCTGATGTTCGTTGTACTCCTTGGTCGCGCCGTACAGCGTGTCGGGGTAGACGAGTTCGTCTTCGTCGACGTACTCGGCGTCGTAGTTGTGCGGCGGGGCGTACACCGCGGCGCTCGAGGCCCAGGCGACGCGCTCGACCTGATCGTCGAGGATGCGCGCGGCCTCGAACACGTTGTTCGTCCCCTTGACGTTGACGTCGAGACCGGCGCGGGGGTTGTCCCGGGCGCTGTTGGTCAGCAGCGCCGCGAGGTGGACGATGTGGGTCGCGCCGGTTTCCTCGACGGCGCGGATGACGTCGGTCGCCTCGGAGACGTCGCCGCGACGGATCTCGACGTCGTCGGCGACGCCCAGCTTCGAGAGGATGTGGTCGTCCGTCGAGAGATCGTAGGCCACGACGTCGTGGCCGTCGTCGACGAGGTCCTCGACGACGTAGGAGCCGAGGAAGCCGGTTCCGCCGGTGACGAGTACGGTATTGTCTGTCATCGTGCCAGAATGGTCGCGGACCAAAAGTAAAAAGTTTGGTGTCGGCCCGCGCCCACCGCGGACGTCGCCGGTCTCGGTCTCCGGCACCGCTAGCTATTTCCACCAGCAGTCTGACTGGGAACCTATGACACGGAGAGCGATCAACCCCGACGGACTCGTCGACGCGCCGAGCATCGGCTACAACCACGCGATCGTCGAGGACGGGACCCTCTACACGTCCGGACAGGTCGGTTGGGACGCGGAGTTCGAGCTCGCGGGCGACGACATCCGGTCACAGACCCGACAGGCCTTCGAGAACGTCGAGACGCTGCTCGCGGACCTCGACCTCGGGCTCGACGACGTCACGAAGGTGACGGCCCACATCGTCGACCCGCCCGCCCGCAGGGACGGCTTCTTCGAGGTGTGGAACGAGGTGTACCCCGAGCAGCCCTACCCCTGCCTGACGATCCTCGGGACTCACGGGCTCGCACAGGAGGACTTCCTCGTCGAACTCGAGGTCGAGGCCCCGGTCGAGGAGTAGGACCGTTACTCGTGGAGGCCGCCGACCTCCTCGTAGAACGAGGACTGGAGCGACTCGACCATCTCTTCCTCGCGGTCGATGCGGGCGTCGATGACGAACGGCACGTCGGCGCTGGTCCCCTCTTGGAGGGCGTCGGCGAGTTCGTCGGGGGTGACCGCTCGCGTCGCTTCGGCGCCGAAGGCTTCGGCGGCTTTCACGAAGTCCGTGTCGTGGAACTCGACGCCGGCGATGTCCCCCTCGTCGTGTTGCATCTGGCGAACCATCCCCAGGCTCGTATCGTTGAGGACGACGAACGTGGGAGCGACGCCGTTCTCGACGGCCGTCTCGACGCTGGTCATCGTCATGGTGAAGCCGCCGTCGCCGGCGACGCCGATGACGTCCTTCTCGGTCGTGATGGCGGCGGACACCGCAGCGGGCGTCGACCAGCCCATCGCGCCGACGCCGCCGCTGCCGTAGTAGGTGCCGGTGTCCGGCGCCTGCAGGTAGTTCAGCAGCCAGAAGCGGTTGTTGCCCGAGTCGGCGGTGACGATGGTGTCCTCGTCGACGACGGACTCAATCTCTTTGACCGCCCGCTGCGGCTTGATGGGCGAGGCGTCGGAGTCGCACTCGGGCCCGCTGAAGGACTCCCGGGCGTCGGCAGCGCGGTCGCGCGCCCAGTCGTTGCCGACGCTGTCAGGCAGTTCGTCGGCGAGATCGGCCAGACTCTGTGCGGCGTCGCCGATGAGCGCGACGTCGGCGGGGTAGACCCAGCCGGCGTTGCGCGTGTCGATGTCGGCGTGGATGATCGTCTGCTCGTCCGGCCGGATGAACTCGGGCGACTGCCAGTTGGTGTCCATCGGATTCAGTCGGGAGCCGACGACGAGCAGAACGTCGGCTTCGCTGACCACCTGATTCGCGCCCTCGTGGCCGAACGAGCCGATGACGCCCGCCGCCAACTCGTGCGTCTCGGGGAACGTCGACTTGCCGAGGTAGGAGGTCGTCACGACGGCGTCGGTGGCTTCAGCCACAGTTTGCAGTTCGTCGTAGGCGTCGGCCGCGTGGACGCCGTTGCCCGAGATGATGACCGGACGTTCGGCATCTGCGAGTGCCTCGACGGCTGTCCGGGTGTCGTCGGCGTCGGGGCGGGACTCCCAGTTCCGGACCTGGTCGTGGCCGTCCCAGACCGGCGGGGTGGGATCGTCGGGCATCTCCTCGGTGACGGCGTCGCCGTCGAGGATGACCGCGGTCGGGCCGGGCCGGCCGGCCGTGGCGTGTTTGAACGCGAGCTGGAGGCTCCGAACCGTTTCTGTCGGCGACCGCGGGAACCAGTTCTCCTTGGTGTAGGCGTCCAGCGCCGACGGGAGATCCAGTCCGCCGTAGTCGCCGCGGGCCTGCTGGTAGGGGGCCAGCGTGGAGTAGTCGCCGCGTTCGCTGGCTTCGGTGATGACGACCATGGGGGAGGAGGCGAGTTTCCCTTCCATCTGTCCGATGGCACCGAGGCTACCGATCCAGGGCCCCTGGCCGGCGAGAACGCCGGGGTCGCCGGTGAGGCGGCCGTGCATCTCGGCCATGACGCTGGCCTCGCGCTCGTCGCGAGGGCGGACCATCTCCACGTCGTAGTCGGGGACGTGGTCGAGAATTTCGATGATGCGCCCGCCCGGGTAGCCGAAGACGTACTCGACGCCCTGCTCGTCGAGTTCGGCGACGAGTCGTTCGCCCGTCTCAGTCATGTCTCTCGTCGAGTTGGACCGTCTCTTCGACGATGAGGCGCGGTCCGGCACCGGGGTCGATGAACTCCGCGGCGTCGTCCTGTACCGTCTGTGCTATCTCGGAGTCGAAGGCGTCGCCCAGAGCGGCCATGTCCTCGAAGTACAGTTCCAGCACCCCGTCGTACTCCGATTCCTCCGGTCGGGTCGGTACCGACGTGACGTACCGCTCGAGCCCCGGAAGCTCCTTCGCGAGATCCGCGTGCTCACCTTGCCACCGCTCGACGAACTCTTCGTGGGTGTACCCGTCCTTGCGGACGAGCAGGTCGACTATCTTTGGCATACACGTTCATCATCTCATCCGTGGGTCTTTTTTCTAACGGATCTCCGTTCTTCCACTGAACCGGAGTTTCGTTGGGAGTACGTCCATCACAGGGGCCGAGAGCGTTCGAATAGGTCGAACAAAAAGTTTGTAAAGAGTTCGCCCGTGAGTAGTGGTATGACAGTCCCGGCCGACATCGACAGGCCCGTCGAGACGGTTGAGCGAGCGATCGAGATCGTCGAGTACCTGAAGACAAACGGGTCTGCGGGAGTTCCGGAGATAACCGAGCACCTCGGCTGTGCGAAGAGCACGGCGCACAGACATCTCAAGACGCTGGAGGCCAACAGCTTCCTCATCGAGGAGGACGACGAGTACCGGCTGGGGATCCGGTTCCTGGACTACGGCGCCGTCGCCCGGGACGAGTACACGCTCTACCAGGAGGCCAAGCCGAAAGTCGACGAGTTGGCCGACGTGACCGACGAGAAAATCTGGTGTGCCGTCGAAGAGCACGGCCGCAGCATCCACATCTACGGCGCGCAGGGGAAACACTCGGTCCAGACCTACGCTCGCATCGGGCACCGGAACTACTTACACCAGCACGCCGCGGGCAAGGCGATACTTGCTCACTTGCCCGACGAGCGCATCGAGGAAATCCTCGACACCTACGGCCTCCCCGCGCGGACACCCAACACGATCACCTCCGAGGAGGCGCTCTGGGAGGAAATCGGGTCGATCCGCGAACAGGGCTACGCGTTCAATCTCGAGGAGTCCGTCCAGGGGCTCCACGCCATCGGTGCCCCGATTACCGACGAGAACGACGTCGCCATCGGCGCGATCAGTATCTCTGGACCGGCGAACCGGCTCGAAGGATCGCTCCTGCGTGACGAACTCCCGACGCTGCTCCTGGGGGCGGTCAACGAGATCACTATCAATCTCGCTCACATATAGGGCGTTCTCCCAGGCTGTCGTCGTCCGTCGCAGGTTCGTTTCCGTTCTCCCTGTCCGAGAGATTCGAACGCTCCTTCTGACGTTGCCGATCCGTATATCTACGATATCGGACGTTTCAATGGCTGTCGGGCGTTTCTATGGATGCCTGTCCGTCGTCGCGACCACGAAACGAGATCCTCCAACTGTTCACCCTCATTGAACGAATCTCCGATGATCTAGCGTGTGGGATCCCAGCACGATGACAGAGTTTCCGTAGAATGGACTCTAGCGCCGATATTCGGCGTCCTGGGAGATGGTTCGTCTTCGTAACCGAATTCCCCTTTTACACTGCGTTCGAGTAATTCGAATCTCTGCCGGTCCGGGAGTTCGTCGCTGACTATCCTCGACAGCTCAGGAGAGAACTGTCGCGACGACCGCTGGAATTACAACTGTACTACTGTAATGCGATGCGTCGGATCTGGTCATTCCGACCCCCCCAATCCAACGATCCCGCGGGAGGGCGCCCCCGAAGTGGATCGGAGTCGTCGGGAAGCGCGGTCCCGCCTCACATTTTGTGCGAGCTATAATTCTGAGCCGCCCATAAACCTGGCTTAGTGGGGCTCAGTCCACGGATTCAATGAGGATGAACGCTATTATCCCCTTCCCGACTCGCTGAAGGCCCCACTGCCGGCGAGTAGATCGTCGAGGGAATACGGAGATTCTCACGTTCGGACTCTCTATTCGCTATTTCTTCGCTATCACGAGTGGCTTGTCAACAGACACCGTAACAGTGTAGTGCGCGTCGGCCGCATATAGTAACAAATTACCTACAAATCGTTCGATTAATTGGAATGTACGAAAACCAGAGTAACAGCCGGATACTGCTCAAAACGCGCCCTTACGAGCCCCTTACAGCGTCATAGGCTGATTCGATTATATCGAACCAGCGTGGCGGCCGCCGACACGACCCGTCACTCGCTCGGCCACTCGGGGTCGCGGTCCTCGAAGAAGGCGTCGATGCCTTCGTTCTTGTCTTCGGTCGCGAACAGCTGTGCGAACAGTTCCGCCTCGTACTCGATGCCGGATTCGAGGTCCATCCGGGACGCTGCCTTGACCGACTTCTTTGCGAACTCGAGGGCGACAGGGCTCTTGGCGGCCATCGACTCGGCGAGTTCGTACACCCGGTCGTCGAACGAGTCGTCGCCGTGGACCTCGTCGACGAGACCGATGTCTTGAGCCTCTGTCGCGTCGATCAGTTCGCCGGTGAGGATCAGTCGCATCGCGTGGCCTTCGCCGACGAGCCGCGGAAGGCGCTGGGTGCCGCCGCCGCCCGGCATGATTCCGAGGTTGATCTCGGGCTGGCCGATCTTTGCGTCCTCGTGTCCGATGCGGATGTCACACGCCTGGATGAGTTCGCAGCCGCCGCCGAGCGCGTGGCCGTTGATGCGGGCGATGACCGGCATCGGACAGTCGTCGACGTGCTCGTAGATGCGGGGGCGTTTGCTGGCTTCGCGCTGTTCGAGCGCGTCGCGCTCCCGCAGTTCGGTCACGTCCGCGCCGGCGACGAACGCGCCGGTGTCCGCCGCGCCCGTCAGAACGACGACCTTGACGTCGCTGTTCGGGATCTCGTCGAACACCTCCTTCAGTTCCGACCGCAACTGGGCGTTGAGCGCGTTGCGGGCGTCCGGACGGCAGAGTTCGACGGTTGCGACGCCGTCCACTCGGTCGCCGACCGTCACGTTGACTGTCTCGCAGGTGGCGGCGACGTCTTCGAGCGTCATCACTCGTCCCCCCAGTCCCCGCTCGTCCCGACGATTTCCCCGTCCTCCCAGACGTAGAAGCCTTCGCCCGACTTCTTGCCGAGCTTGCCCGCACGGACCTTTCGCTTGAGCACCTGTGGCGGTTTGAATCGCTCGCCCAGTTCTTCCCGGAGGTACTCGAGGATGTCCAGGCGGACGTCCAGTCCGACGACGTCGCCGAGCTCGATCGGCCCCATCGGGTGGTTGTAGCCCAGTTCCATCGCCGCGTCGATGTCCGCCGGCGACGCGACGCCTTCCTCGACCATCCGCATCGCCTCCACGCCGAGTGCGACGCCGAGTCGCGAGGAGGCAAAGCCCGGAGAGTCCGTCACCTCGACCGGCGTCTTGTCGATCCCCTCGACGAACTCGTGGGCCCGCTCGACCGTCCCGCCGCTGGCCTGTTCGGGGACGACGATCTCGACCAGCCCCATGATGTGGACGGGGTTGAAAAAGTGCAGCCCGACGGACCGCTCGGGGTGGTCCAGCGCGCTGGCGATCTCGGTCAGCGACAGCGACGACGTGTTCGACGCGATGACCGTGTCGCGCCCGACGTGGGACTCGACTTCGGTCACGGTGTCGTGTTTGATCTCCATGTCCTCCGGCACCGCCTCCACGACGAGGTCGGCGCCCGTGACGGCTTCTTCGAGCGACGTGGTGCCGTCGAGTCGCGCCATCGCGGCCTCGGCCTCGTCTTCGGTTACTTTCCCGCGTTCGATACCCCCTTCGAGGTTCGCTTCGATGCTGGCCAGTCCGTCGTCGACGATCTCCTCGTCGATGTCGCGCATCCGGACGTCGTGACCAGCCATCGCGGACACCTGGGCTATGCCGTGGCCCATAGTGCCGGCTCCTAGTACGGCAACGTGCATCGTTTCGACGCACGGAGTCGATGGGTAAAAACGTTGTCTGCCTGACGGTCCCCCGGCAGGCAGAGAATTAATGTCCTCTCCTGTACAAGGTCCTGTCAGGATGAGCGATTCACAGCAAGCCGTTATCGTCGACGCCGTCCGGACGCCGCAGGCGAGAAAGGACGGCGCGCTCGCCGAGCAGTACCCCGAAGACCTCGTGACGACGATACTGGACGCGCTGGTCGAGCGAACCGGCGTCCCGGCCGCCGACTGGGACGACTTCAGACTGGGCTGTGCGAACCAGGAGAACGAACAGGGCCGCAACCTCGCCCGCCAGTCGCTTCTCGCGGGCGGCTTCCCCGAGACGGTACCGGGGTCGACGACGACCCGCCTCTGTGGCTCCTCGCTGACGGCGCTCAACGACGCCGCCCGCGCCATCGAGGCCGGCGACGGCGCGGTCTACCCCGTCGCCGGGGTCGAACAGATGAGCCGGATTCCCTTCTCCGACTGGCTGCACCCGGCTATCGAGCGGCGCTACGACCCCGACAGGCTCCCGATGGGACAGACCGCCGAAACCATCGCCCGCGAACACAGCATCTCCCGCGAGGACCAGGACCGCTTCGCGCTCCGCTCGCACGAACGCGCCGTCGAGGCGACCGAGAGCGGCCGCTTCGACGACGAACTCGTCCCCGTCGAGACCGACGAGGGGCTCGTCGACGAGGACGAAACGCCGCGCCCGGACACCACGTTCGAGACACTGAACGATCTCCCGACGGTGTTCCGGGACGACGACGAGGCCTCGGTCACGCCGGGCAACGCCTCGCCGCTGACCGACGGCGCGGCCGGCCTGCTGGTCACTTCGGCGTCGTACGCCGAGGAACACGACCTCGACGTCCTCGCCCGCGTGACGACGCGCGCCGTCGTCGGCGTCGACCCGCTGGTCATGGGCCGGGGGCCGATTCCGGCCACCCGCGCCGCGCTCGCCGACGCCAACCTGACGATGGACGACGTCGACCTCGTCGAGCTCAACGAGGCCTTCGCCGCCCAGAGCCTCCACTGCGCGGACGAGCTGGAGATTCCAGACGAGAAACTGAACGTCAACGGCGGCGCCATCGCGCTCGGCCACCCGCTGGGGTGTTCGGGCGCGCGCATCTCCACGACGCTGCTCCACGAGATGGAGACGCGCGAGGCCGACGTCGGCCTCGCGACGATGTGTGTCGGCTTCGGACAGGGCGTCGCGACCGTCTTCGAGCGGCCGTGACTACCGCACGTCGGACGCGACCCGCGCCTTGAACCCGTATCGGATGACGTCTTCCTGGGTGTAGATGCGCCGGATCGTCGTCTCGACGCGCGTCCCGATCTCGACCTCGTCGTCGCTCGCGAGCACCTGGGTTGGGATGCTGACCGTCTCCTCACCGCGGGGGCCGTCGAGTGCGACGACGGCGCTGACGAAGGGGCCGCTCTTGGACTGCTGTTCGACGAACTCCGGCGGCGCGCCGCCCTGCGCGATGGTCGTGACGGCCTCGACGGTGCCGGTCCCCGGCAGGGGGACGGGGTCGTACGCGTCGGCGGTGGCGTTACAGCGCCTGCAGGCCCCGCTCGGCGGGAAGTTCAGGGCGCCACACCCCGGACACTCGCCGGCGACCAGCCGGTGGCGCTGGTCGACGGTCCGCTGCCAGGAGGGGATGCTGACGTACGCGCCGCCACCCTCGGGTTCGTCGCCGGTGATCTCGCCGCGCCGGCGCAGGTACTCGGCGTAGGTCAACTCGGCGTCGCCCTCCAGCGCACTCTCGACGGGAATCGGCCCGTCGACCACGGCGACGTTCGCGCCGGCACCGTTCCCGTAGGCCGCCAGGAGGACCTGCTCGGCGCCGTCCTCGAACGCCGTCGCAGCCCCGAGGAAGACGCTCGCCGCGCCGGTGTCCCCGAGCGCGCTGACCGTCTCCGCGGCGGCGATCGTCTCGGTATCGACGCCGAGCGCGCCGGCACCGCGGTAGGGGAGCTTGCCGTCCGGCGACTGCACGGCGGCGGCGTCGACGCCGTCCGGAGCGGCGTCGAGTGCATCCACGGCGCCGCCCAGCGCCGCGGTGAACGCCTGCCGGTCGTACTGCGTGACGCCCAGCCCGGCCGTCTCCTCGCTTCCGGTCGGCCGGAACCGCGTTCCTGGGTAGGGGACGACGTGGGAGCTACTGTCGACGACCCGTCCCGGTCCGTCGCCGTCGACGACCAGGGCGGCGGCGCCGGCGCCGGCGGCGTGTTCCACCTCGCTGTCCGGTTCGCCGCGCGGGCAGTCGCCGACGACGACCAGCCCGACGCCGTCGTTCCACGGCCCGGCCGCGAGCGCGGCCTCGAACGCCTGCGCGCCGGCGCGGGTGCTGCCCGTGTGCGTCTCGGTCCGCACGCTCTCGGGCGTCCCGAGGATGCTCGCGATGCGCGCGGTCAGGTCCTCCTCGGCCATCGGGGGCGTCGTCGTCGCGAAGGAGAGGTGGCGCACGTCCGCCCCGTCGGCGTCGGCGGCCGACAGCGCCCGGCGCGCGGCCTCGACGCCCATCGTGAGCGCGTCCTCGTCGGCCTCGGGGACGGCCTTCCGTTCGACGCCCGCCGCGTCGAAGCTCCCCCACGCCTCCTCGAACTCCTCCGCGGCGATGCGCAGGCGGGGAGCGTACGCGCCGATGCCGGCGATGCGGGCGTCGCTCATCGCGCCACCTCCCGTTCGAGAATGTGAACGACGGCGCCGCCGCCGCTCCCGCCGACGTTGTGCGTCAGTCCGACGTTCGCGTCCTCGACTTGACGGTCGCCGGCTTTCCCGCTGAGCTGCTTGAACG
The DNA here is from genome assembly GCF_039522665.1 of Natronoarchaeum mannanilyticum. NCBI lineage: Archaea > Methanobacteriati > Methanobacteriota > Halobacteria > Halobacteriales > Natronoarchaeaceae > Natronoarchaeum > Natronoarchaeum mannanilyticum. The sequence goes on along the minus strand of NZ_BAAADV010000008.1, from coordinate 169,552 downwards.
CCTCCGCGATCTGGCCGGCGCCGGTCGCGCCGATGGGGTGGCCCTTCGATTTCAGCCCGCCCGACGCGTTGACGGGCAGGTCTCCGCCGAGTTCGGTTCGCCCCTCTTCGAGGAGTTGGGGGGCTTCGCCCCGGTCGCAGAAGCCCAGATCCTCGTAGGCGAGCAGCTCGGCGATCGCAAAGCAGTCGTGGACCTCCGCGAAGTCCAGCTCCGCCGGTTCGATGTCAGCCTGATCGTAGGCGGACTCGGCGGCCGTCTCCGAGGAGGAGATGGCGGTGTAGGTGTCGCGCTGGAACAGTCCGACGCGTTCGCTGGCCGCCCCGACCCCGGCGACGCGGATTGGGTCGTCGGTGTACTCGGAGACGACGTCCTCGCTCGCGACCAGCACCGCCGCCGCCCCGTCGGAGGTGGGACAGCAGTGATAGAGGTTCAGCGGGTCCGCGACGACCGGCGCGTCGACGGCGTCCTCCAGCGAGCACTCGAAGCCGAGGTGCGCCTTCGGGTTTTTCGCGCCGTTTTCGTGATTCTTGACCGCGACCATCGAGAGGTGCTCCGGCGTCGCCTCGTACTCGTCCATGTAGGCGCTCGCCATCTGGGCGTAGACGCCCGAGAACGTCGTCCCGGTCAGGCGTTCCCACTCCGTCTCGCCGGAGACCCCCAGCCAGTACTTGGTCACGTCGCTGCTCATGTCGGTCATCAGTTCGACGCCGCCGCCGAGGGCCACGTCGGCCATCCCGCTTTTGACCGCCTGGACGGCCTGCCGGACGGCGTAGCCGGAGGCGGCACACGCGTTCTCGACGCGCGAACTCGGGATCCCGTGGAGCCCGGCGTGTTCCGTCGCCGCCGGCCCCGACAGCCCGAGCTGGCGCCCCCCGACGCCCAGCGACCCGACGACCGCCTCGTCGACGTCGGCGTCGTCGAACCCGTCGGGGACACTGTCTGCGGCTTCCTCGTAGGCCGCCGTGAACAACGAGCGATAGCTCTCCTCGGGCATCGCGCCGAACGGCGTCTGCCCTGCGCCGATTATGTAGGCATCCCGCATACCGCTCTGTTCCGGCGGTGACGAAAAATACCTTTTCCTCCCGAGACCGACCTCGACGGGTACGCACCAGCATTCACGTTGGATGATCGGACAGGCTTGCGTAATAATGACCCAAACCATTTTATTGGTAGTACTGCTATCAACGATCGAAGCATGGAGCCCAAGCCCGTAGAGGCGTCCGACCGCGAGGAGCTGCGCGAACTGCAAAGCGAGCGCCTCCGCGAGACGGTCGCACACGCCTACGAGAACGTACCGTTCTACCGCGAGACGCTCGACGAGATGGGCCTCTCACCCGACGATATCGACGGTGTGGAGGACATCACGAAACTGCCGATGACGAGGAAGGAGGACTTCCGCGACGAGTATCCGGACGGCCTCTTCGCCGTCGACGACGAAGAAGTCGCCCGCATCCACGCCTCCTCGGGCACGACCGGCAAGCCCAAGATCGTCTCCTACACCGACGACGACCTCGACGTCTGGAGCGAGGTCGTCGCCCGCTCGCTCGCGGCGAGCGGTGCCGAGGAGGGTGGAACCGTCCAGAACGCCTACGGCTACGGACTCTTCACCGGCGGCCTGGGCCTGCACTACGGCGTCGAGGAGCTGGGCGCGACCGTCATTCCCGTCGGAAGCGGCGGGACCCAGCGACAGGTCGAACTGATGACCGACCTGGAAAGCGACGTGTTCACCTGCACACCCTCCTACGCGCTGTATCTCGCCGAGACCGCCGAGGAGATGGGCTACGATCCCCGGGAGCTGCCCATCTCGACGATTATCTTCGGTGCCGAACCGTGTACGGACCCGATGCGCGAGGAGATCGAGGAGCGACTCGACGTCGACGGCATCGACATCTACGGGCTTTCGGAGATCATCGGCCCCGGCGTCTCCTGTGAGTGCCACGAAGCCCAGAACGGCCTGCACATCTGGGAGGACCACTTCTACCCGGAGGTCGTCGACCCGCGCACCGGCGAACCCGTCGAGGAAGGCGAGGAGGGCGAACTCGTCCTGACGACCCTGACGAAAGAGGCTCTCCCGGTCCTGCGGTACCGCACGGGCGATCTGACGACGCTGAACTACGAGGAGTGCGAATGCGGCCGCACGATGGTGCGCATGGACAACGTCACCGGCCGCGCCGACGATCTGCTCATCGTTCGGGGCGTGAACCTCTACCCCAGCGAGATCGAACACGTCGTCCTCGACATCGACGGCGTTGCCCCCCACTACCGCATCGATCTCGACAAGGAGAACAACCTCGACGTGATGGAACTCACTATCGAGTGCGAGGAGGATCTCGACCGGAGCAAGCAGTCGCTCGAAAAAGAGATCGCCGAGCGGCTGTCGAACGTCCTCCAGTTCACGCCGGACGAACTCAACCTCGTCGACCACGGCGAGATCGGTCGCAGCGAGGTCGGCAAGGTCCAGCGCGTCTACGATCACCGCAACTAGGGTCGGTAGACGCGACCGCGGAACGTCGCGATGCGACCGTCGTCGCCGTCGGTCACCTCGACCTCGTACTCGGCGGTCGATCCGGCGACGTGTGTCTCCTCTGCGGTGGCCGTGAGTGTCTCACCGGTGTCGACGGCTTCCAGGTAGGAGATGTTCGTCTCCAGCGCCACGGCCGGCTCCCCGCGGGAGTTCGACGCCGCGGCGAAGGCGGCGTCCGCCAGCGAGTAGATGGCGCCGCCGTGCGGCGTGCCGTGGAAGTTCAGCAACTCCTCGGTGATCGTCAGTTCAGTCCGGGCGTAGCCCGTCTCCAGTTCCACCACGTCGATACCAAGTGTCTCGCAGAACGCGTCGGACTCGACGCGCTCGCGGACCTCGTCAGCAACGCTTGACATCGGGTATCACGTTCGACAACTGGCAGTAAATACGTACTGGTCGCGGTAGTCCGTCCACTCACGGGCGAGCTCATCTCTCCGCGACGCCCGAATGTCAGGGTGTAAAGTTATAAATGCGTCCTGGCAAATGAGTAGATATGGCGTACAGCTACGAGCCACACCATTTCGAAGATTTCGAAGAAGGACAGGAGTTCATCAGCGTCGGTCGGACGGTCACGGAGTCGGACTTCGTGATGCACTCCGCGCTGTCGGGCGACTGGACCGAACTCCACACCAACAAGGAGTACGCCGAGGAGCAGGACTTCGGCGAGCGGATCGCCCACGGTCCGATGACGTTCGTCCAGGCGACCGGCTTCGTCTACCGGACCGGGATCGTCGAGCGGACGGCCTACGCGTTCCTCGGGATGAACTACATGGACCTCCCGAACCCCGTCAACATCGGCGACACGCTCCAGCTCGAGATGAGCGTCTCCAACAAGAAAGAGGTCGGCCGCGACGACGTCGGCCTGGTCGTTCTCGACACCCATATGGAGAACCAGGAGGACACCGTCGTCTTCGAGGGCGACATGAAGTTCCTCATCAAGAAGAAAGACTGATCGACGCCGGACGGCGCTACCCAGCCCCGGCCAGCAGCTGCTCGAAAACGGGTTGCTGGACGTGGTTCACTCCAACGAGGAATCGTAGCGCCAAAGCGGCCGGTCAACGACAATCATTAAGACGAACGGCGTACATGTTCTGCCTGCAATGGAGTACTCCGGGCCCACAGACCTGTATATCGGCGGAGAGTGGCGTGAAGCGAACAGCGGCGAGACCATCACGACGGAGGACCCCGCGACGGAGTCGGCCTACGCGACCGTCCAGAAGGCCGACGCCACCGACGTGGACGCGGCCGTCCAGGCGGCTACCGAGGCTGCCGACCGCGACTCCGAGTGGCGGACGATGGATCCCGACGTCCGCCGCGAGAAGATCCACGCGATGGCCGACGCCATCGAGGAGCTGAAAGACGAGATCACGATGGTAGAGTCCCACGACAACGGCAAGACGCCGTTCGAGGCGGGGATGGAGATCGACATGGTCATCGATACGTTCCGGCACTACGCCGGCTGGACCGACAAGATCCAGGGCAGCGAGATCCCCGTCTCCGACTCCCGGCTCAACTACACGACGCGCGACCCCGTCGGCGTGACCGCCCACATCTCCCCGTGGAACTACCCGTTCCAGCTGGCCGGGCGCAGCGTCGCCCCGGCGCTGGCGACCGGGAACAGCGTCGTCCTCAAACCGTCGAGCGTGACGCCGCTGTCGGCGCTGTACTACGCGAAAGCGGCCGAAGAAGCCGGGCTCCCCGACGGCGTCGTCAACGTCGTCCCCGGATCCGGCTCGGAGGCCGGCAGCGCGCTGGCCGGCCACGAGGACGTCGATCACGTCACCTTCACCGGCTCCACCGGCGTCGGGAAGACGATCCAGCAGGACGCCGCTGAGGCCGTCGCCGACGTGACGCTGGAACTCGGCGGGAAGGGGCCGGCCGTCGTCTACCCGGACGCCGACCTCGACGCCGCGGCGCGGGGCATCCAGTACGGCATCTTCATGAACGCGGGGCAGATGTGCTGGGCCAACTCTCGCGTCGTCGTCCACGAGGACGTCGCCGACGAGCTGGTCGAGAAGATGGCCGACATCGCCGAAAACATCCCGCTCGGCGGCGGCATCGACGACGACGGCCAGATGGGGCCCGTCGTCAGCGAGAGCCAACAACAGGAGATTCTCGACTAC
>NZ_BAAADV010000008.1:0-164821 GCF_039522665.1 Natronoarchaeum mannanilyticum | reverse complement strand
CGTCTTCGCCGACGTGGACAACGACATGACGATCGCCCAGGAGGAGATCTTCGGCCCGGTGCTGTCGATCATCGAGGTCGGCGACGAGGCGGAGGCGCTGACGGTCGCCAACGACTCGCCGTTCGGGCTGACCGCCTGCGTCTGGACCAACGACCTCTCCCGTGCACACACCGTCGCCGACCGACTGGACTACGGAATGGTCATGGTCAACGAGACGCCGAACACCTGGCCCCAGACTCCCTTCGGCGGCACCAAGCAGAGCGGCCACGGCCGCGCGCAGGGCGAGGAAGCCATCGACTCCTACACCGAAGTCAAGAACGTCCACGTCAACCTAGAGTAGACCGTCACCGGGAACGAGGGAGGGTCTGGCGGGGCGCTTGCGGCGTCGACGCCGTCGTCCGGCGGGTCCCGACGGAACCAGCAGCCGAAGATGTCTGCGGCGGGGAGACTCGTCGGCGTACGATTTGTCGAGGGCGGCGTCCGGACTGTCCCCACTCTCGGGCCGTTCCAGTTCCGCTTTCGGACGGAGATCGTCGGAACCGCCGCCCGATTCATATCGCGGCTGGTATCGTCCCCTAGAATGTCAAATTATTATCAGATTAAACGATCGTTACTGTACGGTCAAGCGGGACAGAGATTGCAGGGAGAAGGCCTTCACGGCGGAGCCGGAAGGCGACGCACGAAACCGTGCGTCACTCGAACTTCTTGAACTGCTGGAGACACTCGTTGCAGTAGTGGATGGACTGACACCGGGACGGTCCGCGGGGGTGTTCCCGTTCGGTGTCGGTCGACCCGCAGTACGGGCACTCGGCGCCCGTCAGCTCGCCGCTGGTCGTGACGCTCGGGTCGGGTTCGCTCATCACTCGAAGCTCAGTCCGAACTCGCGTAGCGCTTCCTTGCCCTGTTCGGTGACGAGGTCGATCGACCAGTCGGGCGACCAGACGAGCCGGACCTCGGCGTCGTCGACGCCGTCGACGCTCTCGGCCGCTTGCTCGACGTCGTCCAGGATGAGTTCGCGCGCGGGACAGCCGCTGTAGGTCAGCGTCATGTCGATGGTGACCGACCCGTCGTCGAGTTCCAGCCCGTAGATGAGCCCCAGGTCGACGACGCTGATGGGCATCTCGGGGTCCTCGACGTCGTACAGGGCCGCCCAGACCTCGCGCTCGAGGCCGTCGGCGCCCTCGCCGGTCGCGGGGACGTCGCCCTCGGCGCGGTCTTTCGTGTCGTACTCGGTGTACGAGCACGGTTTCGCGTTCGAATCGGCCCGGGGCCGGTCGTAGTTGCTACTCATCTTCGGCGTCCATGATGCGGGTGGCCTTGTGCCGATCCAGGTTGTGGTACGTCTCCGTCATCTCCTCGTGGAGGTCGTCCCAGTGGTCGGTGTGCTCGTTGTCCCGACCGATCGGCGTCGCCGGGTCGGCGTCCGTCGGCACCTCGAATCCGACGCCGGTGAGGAAGTCGGTGATGCGGTCGGTCCACTCCTCGCGCATCTCCGCCAGCGTCATCGTCCGGACGCCCAGTTCGTCGATGTCCTCCTCGACGTCGCCGGTGGGTTCGAAGATGGTCAGCGCGTACGGGTAGAGCCGATCGATCGCCGCCTGGACGCGCTCGCTGGCGTCGTCGTCGTTCGCCATCCGTTCCAGCCAGCTCTGGGCGTGTTCGACGTGGTAGCCTTCCTCGCCCTGGATCCGGCTGGTCCGGTCGCGGATGACCTTGTAGCTGGACCCCTCGAGCGCCGACAGGCGGACGTCCTCGGCGACGTCGTAGAGGTAGGCGCGGACCACCGCGTCGGCCCAGTCGCCCTCCTCGAAGGGGAGTTCGACCAGCGTGCTGTGCTGGAAGTCCGACGGGTCGCTCTCCCAGAGCAGCGACTCCTCGGAGTAGCCGAACTGCTGGATCGCGTCGTACCACAGGCGGGCGTGGCCCAGTTCGTCCTGCGCGTTGTTCGAGACGGCGAGGTCGGACTCCAGCGTCGGCGCGCGGACCTGCCAGTAGGTGAACCGCTCGGCCTGGATGAACTCGTCGTCGGCCAGGCGGAACAGCTGCGCCTCAACCGCGCGCTGTTCGCGCTCGGTGAGTTCGTCCGGGCCGCCGAGGTCGCTTCCGGTCGCCGCCATCAGACCTCACCTCGCTTGCGCTCGGCCTCGACCTGCTCGCTCTCGGAGGCTTCGACCTCCTCCGCGGCCGGGGTGACGTTGTACGTCTGCGCGAACCGGTAGGACTTGTCCGTCGTCCCGCCGAACGTCACGTGCTCGCCGGTGACCTCGCCGACGTACTGGCTGCGGACGACCCACAGGCTGTGTGGCTCGTCGTCGCCGTGCTCCTCCATCGCGGCGTGTTTGGCCGACTCGGCATCGGTCGCCGAAACGTCGCCACAGTGGGTGTGGTAGTCGCCGGCCTCGTCCTGACGGAACACCTCCCAGTCCGTCTCCGTCCCGTCGACGTCCGTGTCGGTCGTGTCCTCGTCGTAGGAGACGCCGCTGACTTTCTCCTGCGGGGCGACCCACAGCGCGTTCGTCGGCTTGCGCCGGCCGTGCTGGATGACCGAGAACTGCTTTGCCATCTCCCGGTCGGGAGCGTGGACGTTCCCGCAGTGGACGTAGGGCTTGTCCTCGGCTCCCTGGCGGAATACTTCCCAGATCATGGTTAGTCGGCCGCCTGTGGGGTCGGTCCGTCGCCGGTGGTCGTCTGGCTGTCCATCATGTCGCGGACCCACTCGACGGCCTCCTGCGCCCGAGCGCGGCCGTCGATCTGCTGGATGCTGCCGTCGTACTCGTTTTTCGAGACGGTGAAGAACTCGTCCCAGTCGAGATCGTCCTCAACGACCTCGTAGGTGCCGTCGCCGTTGTCGCGGATGCGGGGCTCGTCGGGGATCTCCAGCCCGTACTTCTTCGCTTTGGGCATGTAGGTGTTGAGGAAGGCGTTCCGGAGCGTGTCGTTCGTGGCGGTCTTCAGCCCCACGTCCGCGGCGAAGTCGTGGTGGGTGCTCTGATCGTCGGTCGGACCGAAGAACTGCAGGATGCGCGGCCACCACTCCTCGAAGGCCTCCTGTGTCATCTCTTGTTCCTTCTTGGAGCCACTCATCAGCTCGCGGAGGATGGACTCGCCGTGTTTGACGTGCATCCCCTCCTCGAAACAGATCTTGTCCATCGCGTGGGCGTACGGTTCCCAGCTGGACTTTTTCAGCGTCGCCTGTCGGCGCATCGCCGCGCCGTCGACGAAGAAGGCGATCATCGGGGTCTCGACGTAGCTCTCCATCGGGTAGTGGAAGCAGTTGAGGAACTTCCCGTCGCCGTTCGCCAGGTCGTCGAGCATCTCCTCCCGCGTCTTGATGCCCAGCGACTCGGCGGCCCGGTAGAGCATCTGCCCGTGACCGATTTCGTCCTGGGCCTTCGCGCTGAAGGCCATCTTCCGCTCGAGGCTCGGCGCTTTCCGGATGAACGGACGCTCGAGGTACGCGCCCATGATCTCGCTGTTGGCGTGGAACTCCAGCATGCGCGTCGCAGCTTTGCGGTACTCCTGCGGCATGTCGTCGTTCGGGTTGAACTGCCGCGGACCCGCTTGTTCTTTGACTTCGTCGATGTTCATTGTACACATATAGATAGCGCGGCTCTCCCCTTACTAATTGTGCAGCCTATAGACGGGTTTTATAAATCGGGCCGCAGTATTACGGGTCATGATAGATGAGTGTCTGATGACGGAGTTCCGCATCGAGGGCGACGACTGTCCGCTGGCGGACGCGAGTCGGGCCACGAGCGCGGTCGTCGACGTCGCGCCGCCGCTGATGCGCGACGACGGGAACGTCCTGCTCCGGTTCAGCTCGGCGCCCGACGACGAGCTATCCGACTATCTCGACGAGGACGACCGTATCCGGTATCTCTACCAGTCACACGACGGTGACCGCTACAACTACCGCTGTCTGTCCCTGCACCCCTGCGTCGTCCACGAACTGGTCAGCGCCGGGTTCATGGTCGAGTCGTTGACCTACCAGAACGGCAACGCCATCCTGACCGGGGCCGTGGTCGGTCACGAGGTCATGCGGGCGGTGATGGAAACCGCCGGGGAGACGGTCGGCGTGAAACTGGAGCGGGTCTACGCCCTCCGCGCCGAGGAGGAAAACTCCATCGCCAAGCAGTGGGACCTCACCCCCGCCCAGGAGGAGAGCCTCCGCTACGCCGTCGAGATGGGCTATTTCACCGTCCCGCGGGAAGCGACGGCCGACGACGTCGCCGCCGAGATGGGCATCAGCAAGTCCGCGTTCATCGAACGCCTCCACCGCGCCCAGCACGCCCTGTTCTCACAACTGTTCCCCGAAGGGCACGTCGACGACAACCCTGGGGACGGGGCCGACGACTGACACGTAGCGAGCGGAAGCCCACGGCGGGAACTAAGTGGTCCCCGGACACGTGTACAGTCATGCAAATCGACGACGGACCCGTCCGACGGATCACGTTCGACCGGCCAGACGTGCGGAACGCGATGACGGCCGCCGTCGCCCGCGAACTGGCCGACGCGCTCGCCGACCTCGACCCCGAGGAACACGACGCGGTGGTCATCACCGGCGAGGGCGACGCCTTCAGCGCCGGCGGCGACATCGAGGCGATGGCCGAGCGCGCGGAGACGACGCCGGAGGCCTACGAGCGCGTCCGGACCACTCTCGGCCGCGTCGCCGAGAACGCTCTCTCGGCGCCGGTCCCGATCGTCGCGAAGGTCAACGGCGACGCCGTCGGCGCCGGGATGTCGCTGACGGCTATCTCCGATTTCGCCTACGCCGGCGACTCCGCCCGCTTCGGTGCCACGTTCGTCAACGTCGGTCTCGTGCCGGATATGGGCGCGACGGCGATCCTCCCGCGGCTCATCGGGCTGCGGAAGACGAAGGAACTGGCCTTCACCGGCGACCTCGTCGACGCCAACGAGGCCGCCGAGATGGACCTCGTCAACGAGACGGTGCCCGACGACGATCTCGACGACCGCGTCGCAGATCTCGTCGAGACGCTCCGGAACCGCCCGACCGCGAACATCGGCCTCGCGAAGGAGGCCATCCACGACAACCTCGGCCAGCCGTGGCGCGACGGGCTCCGGCGGGAGGCGCGCCTCCAGTCGATGGCCTACGACACGCCCGCACACGACGAGGGCGTCGATGCGTTTCTGAACGGGCGAAAACCGGATTTCGACTGACTACGGATCGGAGACGTCCTCGGCGTTCTCGGAGCGAATCCCGACGTAGAGACATTCTCTTTTGCGGTGTGTCTTCCTGAAGACCCTCTTACATATCAACCGAAACAACTTGGTTGTTCCCTGCTCTCTATTGAACTGAGAGCATCCATGTCCGATAGCGCGAACAGTGCATCCGAGGTCGCGTACACGCCCGCCGACCGATTCGTCGAGGAGAGCAACGTCGCCGCGTTCATGGCGGAACACGACATCGAGGACTTCGAGGAACTGCACGAGCGGACGGTTCGAGAGGTAGACGGCGAACCCGCATCGGGGCTGGACTGGTTCTGGGACGAGATTATCGAGTACATGGACCTCGACTTCTTCGAGGCGTACGACCAGATCCGGGACGCGTCCGACGGCCCGCAGTTCACCGACTGGTACGTCGGCGGCGAACTCAACGTCGCCCACAACACCGTCGATCGGCACGCGGCCCCCGACTCGGAGACCCGCAACAAGATCGCGACGATCTGGGAAGGCGAGGACGGCGAGGTCCGCGAGATAACCTACCACGAACTCCACCGGCAGACCAACCGCGTCGCCAACGCCCTGGAGGTGCGCGGTATCGAGACCGGGGACACTGTCGGCCTGTACATGCCGATGGTCCCCGAGATCGTTCCCATCCTCTATGGATGTTTCAAGGTCGGCGCCGTCGCCGTCCCCATCTTCTCGGGCTTCGGCGTCGACGCCACCGCCACGCGAATCGAAGACGCCGAGTGCACGGTGCTGTTTACCGGCGACGGCTTCTACCGCCGGGGGAGCGAAGTCGCGCTGAAGGAAAGCGCCGACGAAGCGATCGAGGAAGCGGGCCACGTCGAGCACACCATCGTCTACGATCGGCTCGACTCAACCACCGAGAACCTCCCCTGGCACGACCGCGACGAGTGGTGGACCGACGCCGTCGCCACCCAGGACGACGAGTACGAGACCAAATCGCTGCCCTCCGACCAGGAGTCGATGCTGCTGTACTCGTCGGGAACCACGGGGAAGCCGAAGGGGATCGTCCACACGCACGCCGGCGCGCTGGTTCAGCCGGCCAAGGAGATCTTCTTCTCGTTCGACCACAAGCCCTCCGACCGGTTCTTCTGGGTCAGCGACATCGGCTGGATGATGGGGCCGTGGACGCTGATCGGCAATCACGCCCACGGCGGCACGGTCTTCCTCTACGAGGGCGCCCCCGACCACCCCGACCCCGACCGCTTCTGGGAGATGATCGACGACCACGGCATCACGACGTTCGGCATCTCGCCGACGGCGATTCGGGCGCTGCAGAAACACGGCGACGAGTGGCTGGAGGGCCACGACCTCTCGACGCTGCGCCTGCTCGGGTCGACGGGCGAACCCTGGGACCCCGACTCGTGGCGGTGGTTCCTCGAGAACGTCGGCAACGGCGAGGTTCCCATCATGAACATCTCCGGCGGGACCGAGATCTTCGGCTGTTTCCTCCAGCCGACGCCCCTGCACGCGCTCAAGCCCGGCACCCTGGGCGGGCCGGCGCTGGGGATGGACGTCGACATCGTCGACGCCCAGGGCGACTCCATCGCCGACGACCACGAGAAGGGCTACCTGGTCTGCAAGTCCTCGGCGCCGTCGATGACGAAATCGCTGTGGAGCGGCGACGAGCGCTACCTCGACGAGTACTGGTCGCGGTTCGACGACATGTGGGACCACGGCGACTGGGCCCAGAAGGACGAGGACGGCTTCTGGTTCCTGCACGGCCGCGCCGACGACGTGTTGAACGTCGCGGGGCGGAAAGTCGGCCCGGCGGAGGTCGAGGGCGCACTCATCGACCACGAGGCGGTCAACGCCGCGGTCGCCATCGGCGCCCCCGACGACACCACGGGGACCGCCGTCGTCACCTACGTCATCCTCAACGAGGGCTACGAGGAGTCCGTGGACCTGCGCGACCAACTGCGCGCCCGGGTCGGCGAGGAACTCGGCAAGCCGTTCCGGCCGCGCGAGGTGCTGTTCGTCGACGAGTTCCCGAAGACCCAGTCCGGGAAAATCGTCCGCCGTATCATCCAGAGCGTCTACACGGGCGAAGAGGTGGGTGATCTTTCCAGCATCGAGAACCCCGGCGCCATCGACGAGATTGAAGCGGCGCGGTGATACGAGCATTCGTGGGGACCTCCACTCGTAGGCGTCCGTTCCCGCTGCCGCTCGCACCACCCATTGGACGGGTAGACTTTTGTGGTGGTACCCGCATCCCTACGGTATGAGCGGAGCGCTACCGGGTACGGACGAGAATCGGTTGTTCGATACGCACGCCCACCAGCCCACCAGCGAGTTTCTTCACGACGCCGGCGGCGAAATGATGCAAGATGCGGCCGATCGCTTCGGAACGGACCTGGAAACGTGGGATTACGAGGAGATGATCGACGAGTACCACGAGGCGGGCGTCGGTCGCACCGTCTTGCTGGGGTGGGACGCCGAAACGAACACCGGGAATCCGCCCGTGCCGAACGACTACGTCGCCGAAGTCCGTGACGAGCACCCCGATTTCTTCGTCGGGTTCGGAAGCGTCGACCCCCTGAAAGACGACTGCGTTCGGGAGGCTATCCGATGCGTTGAGGATCTCGATCTCTCGGGGTTCAAGTTCCAGCAGATCGCACAGGGATTCGATCCGTCTGACGACCGCCACGACCATCTCTGGAGCACGATCGAAGATCTCGGCGTCCCCGTCGTGTTCCACGGCGGGAACTCCACGTTGGGCGCCTGCAGTGCCGGCGGGCGCGGTCTCAAGGTCAAGTACGGAAATCCCATGCTCATCGATGACGTCGCGGCTGAGCACCCCGACCTCCAGATTCTCATCGCTCACCCCGCCTACCCGTGGGAAAAGGAACAACTCGCAATCTGCCAGCAGAAGGGCAACGTCTACATGGACCTCTCGGGCTGGATTCCCAAGTACATCGACGACCAGGTGCTTCAGTACGCGGGATCCCTGCTCAAAGACAAGGTGATGTTCGGAACCGATTATCCGATGATCGACCCCGAGACGTGGCTCGACTCGTTTGCGCAGGATACTGACTTCAGCGAAGAGATCCAGCGGAAGATTCTCTTCGAGAACGCCGAGGAATTCTTTGGCATGTAGGAAGTCCCGCTCACACACTCTCAGACATCACATTCGAAGAGCACGACAGCACGATCCTCGACACCGAAGCGGCGTGGTTCGAGAGGCTCTCGGTGTCGGGGTTCTGTAGGGAACCTACCGATACGAGAGGTTGACCTGTAGCTCCCCCGAGATGCCGCGAACGAGATCCGTGAGTTCGTTCTCGATGCGCTCGCCGTCGAGGCGGTTGACGGGGCCCGAAATGCTGATGGCACCGTAGACGTTCCCGGAGTTGTCCTTCAGTGGAGCGCCGACGCCGGTGACCCCCTGGAGGAACTGCTCGGAACCGTACGCTACGCCACGCTCCCGTATCTCCGCGAGTTCTTCCTCGAGGTCGGAACGGGTCTGTCCATTGGCGAGCGGGAAGTCGTAGCCGTCCATGATCTCCGTACGGCGCTGTTCGGGAAGGGTCGCGAGGATCGCTTTCCCGGCAGCTAGCCGGTAGAGGTCGACGTGCTGGCCGATTCGGGCGTTGGTCTGAATGCCGTGGCGTCCTACGGATTCTGCCAAGAACACGGCCATTCCGTTCTCCTCTACGGTCCACCACACTTTTTCTTCAGTCCTGTCGGCGAGCTCGTCGAGTTTCGTCAGCACTTCGTCGGATATCTGCTGGGTCTCGCGGACCATCATTCCGATGTCCAAGAACTGCAGACTGAGCTGGTACTCCTGGGCGTCGTTCTGAACGACGTAGCCTCGATCTTTCAGTGTGGAAAGGTGCACGTGAACAGTGCTCTTCGGCATATCCAGAGTCTCAGCGAGTTCCGTCACACCTGCCGTCGTGTGTTCTTTCAACGCCTCGATGATGTCGAGCACCCGTTCATCGGAGTGCACCGTATTATCGTCTGTCATAGGAAGTGCTTCGGCTGAGGGCAAATAACTTTACTCGTATGCATTCATTGAGATCGAACGTAATCTAATGGCGTTAAATGAATCTTTGCGGTTGCTGGCCGCGGTATACGCCAAGATCTCCCCGTTCTTGTCCGTCCATTCACGTCGAATCTCTCAGGCTTTGTTTGTACACGATCCACCAATATTATCCCCGTCTGGTGATCGATCATGTTTAGTTGGGTGTGAAAAGTAGGATATGATAACTTCATAGTGCTCGTGCCAGAAATCCCTGCCTCAGCGGGCCGGAGACTGAATTCATTTCATGGAATGAGATCGGACACAATGCCGTGCGATGCAGCTCTGGTATCGGTGTTCGTGGCTGAATAATATATTTTACATAATGATAATATTATTTATGGTTAGAATGTCAACAGATCCTCAAAAGTCATCTATGACTCGGTCCAGAAGGTCCAGTACGACGCTTCGACTCGAGTTGCGATCGATCACGCAGTGAGTTCGTTTAACGATCGGCAATTCTGGCTGTACGTCGCTGCGAATCCATAGGCCAACGAAATCCTCAATTTACGGCTATTTTCGCCCGTAGAATCACTCTTTTCCGAGGAGTTCTCAGCCTTCGGCAAAAGTACGATGTCGAATTCCCTGATTTTCTTGCTAATGAGGAATTCCCGACTGTGCTACAACGACTGGACTCTGATTAAGACAGCCCATTATATAATTTAACTTATGTTTAGTACATAGTCTGAAAAGAAAAACGGTAAACCTATCTGTTTCCAAATTGCTCTAATCACGTCGAATCGAGGACCGGTCTGGCTGCAGAATCTCGATCACTGAGACAATTCTCTAAACAGCACTGTCTAGCTACGGAGTGAGCAGGTCGAAGGTGGGTGTTTATGCCACTCAGCGACTCCCTCAGGGAAATTTTAGGTATATAGTATTAATGTAAATATTATAATAACATAAACTTATAGTATACTCTACTCTCTACCTCTATACTGTTCAACGCTGAATCTTGCATAGGATGTTGCATCGATCAATCTACTTCCTCTGACTGTGTCTTGGCCTCTATTTATTCGTCTCTTGAACTGTCCTGACTGCGGCGGCATTCTCTGCAACGTCGTGAACGCGGACAATATCCGCTCCTCGCTCGGCCGCCATCGTTGTAGTCGCGATTGTCGGCGGGAGTCGCTCGTCGATACTGCAGTCGATGCGTTCGAACAGGGACTTGCGAGAATGGCCAACCATGATCGGGCAACCGAGAGCGCGCAGTTCTCCCAGTCTGTCGACTAACTCGAAACACTCTGCGGTAGACTTCCCGAAGCCGAGTCCGGGGTCGACGATGATCTGCTCACGATCGAGTCCCGCCTGTTCGGCAAGTCGTACTCGGTCATCGAGTTCGTGCGTGATGTCCTCGACGACATCGTCGTATGTTGGTGTCCGGTCTGGATTGACAGGTACATCTACGCTGTGCATGACGACGACCGGCGCGTCGTGGTCCGCAGCGACGAACCGCATATCTGGATCCGCCAGTCCGGAGACGTCGTTGATTATGTCTGCACCCGCCTCCAAAGCAGCGTCTGCGACGGCAGCCCGTCTCGTATCAACGGAGATCGACACGTCTGTATCGGCGATACGTTCGATAATCGGGACTACGCGGTCGATTTCCTCGTCGACCGAGACCGGGTCGGCACCCGGCCGAGTGCTCTCCCCCCCGATATCGATGATGTCCGCACCCGAGGTGATCATTTCGTCGACTCGTCGGACGGTATCCTCCATCTTCTCGTACTGGCCACCGTCGTAGAAACTATCCGGTGTGACATTCAGGATACCCATGATCGCCGTATCGGCGTCCCATGGATATCGGTCGGCTGCCCCACCTTCGCTGATGACCTTCCTGACTCGTTCCGAAACGTACGAAAGCCCCAGATCACTGTTTTGTATCGTATCAGCCAGCTGTTCGTACTGAGCGACAGTACCGGACAGAATGACGGATACGAGTCTCTCGGGAGAATCGTCCTCCGAGATGACACTCGTTCCGCCGATGGATTGCATCGTTTGGTGTAGAGATTCCGCCTGTGCTTCGTGTAACTGAGTCTTGAACGTGTAGGTGACGGTGTCCTTAGCGACGTGGTCAGCGACTCCCTCTTGAACGTGCATTTCGGAGAGAACAGAGCGCGCAGCATCAAGCGTGTCCGTCTGTTTCGGGATCTGGAGTCGCATCCGTCGGTCCCGGACTTCGGCAACGACGTACAGTGACCCGGTAATCAGCACGCAGTCTGTGTCGTCTGCCGAGTCGAGCGCGCGTTCGACCGCCGTCTGGACCGTTTCGTCCTGCTCGACCTGCGCTGCGCGCGTCTCGAACGCGCCCGCGAGCGTCTCGAGCGATGCGGCCCGATTCACGTCCGGTTGACAGAGGCGAACCACGTCTGACTCGGGAAGCTGTGCCGCCATCCGCGCGTGATCCTTCTCCTTCATCGCGCCGAACACGAGCTGTAGCCCGTCGAATTCGTATCGATCGACGAGGTCGGCGATCGTCGCACACGCTGCTGGGTTGTGAGCGCCGTCGAGGATCACCAGCGGCTCCGTCGACATGACCTCAAACCGGCCCGGCCAGTGAACGTTGCGGAGGCCGCGTTCGATCGTCGCGGGATCGACGTTCGCCACCTGGCGGGCGAGTGTTGCCGCAATGCCGGCGTTGGTCGCTTGGTGTTGGCCGAGCAGCGGAAGCGTTGTTGCGACATCCCAGTCCGGGCCGATTATCGATACAGTTGTTTCGACCTGCGAGGCCATTTCTTCCTCCCGGGCGATAACGTTAGCCTCCGTTTTGCCCACGGTCACGACCTCCGTTTCGTCCCGGATCGCGTCAAGCGCTTCGCCGTTCGCACTCGTCACGAGCCGTTCTCCGTCTGGAGCCACCTGTGCTTTGTCGTGGGCAATCTCTTCGACCGTTTCGCCGAGGACGTCGGTGTGTTCGAGGCTTACGTTCGTGACGGCACTAGCCACTGGATCGACGACGCTCGTCGCGTCATGGCGACCGCCGATACCGACTTCGAGGACCACAACGTCGACGTTTTCGCTCGCAAAATGCTGCAACGCGAGGACGGTCAGTACCTCGAAGTACGTGGGCCGGTCGTCGCCGCGGAGTCGGGAAATGTGGGGCTCGATCTCCTCGACGAACGACCGAATGCGTTCTTTCGGAACTTTCCGCCCGTTGACCCGGATCCGCTCGCGAAAGCTGTTGAGCTCCGGCGAGGTGTACAACCCGACGTCGAGGCCTGCTTCGCGCAGCACCCGCTCGAGCATCACCGCCGTACTCCCTTTACCGTTCGATCCCGCTATCTGAACACAGTCGACTCCCTCGTGTGGATTCCCGAGGACGGACAGCATTCTGGCGGTCGTCTCCGTGCCGAGCTTCGGGCGAGAGCGGTCCAGACTCTCTAGGTAGTCGGCTGCCTCGTGGTACTCCATATCAAATAGAGTGACCGGTAGCGATATTAATGTGTTGTCCCGTCCCGTCGCGAGAGACGCCCTCTTGTGCCGGGGCCCCGACGCAGGACGGGAAACCGTCTACTCTTTTGTCTCGGGATCGATCCTGATTTCGAGCGACTCAGCGGTGCGGTATCGGTCTAGTCATCCGCGGAACTAGAGGACTCGGCCACGGCCGGATCGGAGCCTCTGGCATCCCAGACGGCGTACATCGCGATCGGGACGATCAACGTCATGATGAGGGCGCCGACGTTGCCGGCGATCTTGAGCGTGCCGACGAAGTTGCGGAGCCCGTAGAGGTAAAGCGCCAGCGGCGGTACCGTGGTCAGGGCCCACGCGACGCTCGTTGGGAGGCCGTTGTAGTCGACGTAGTTGTTCTTCTGGGCCAGGCCGAAGCCGATGAAACTGGTCATGACGGTGATCAACGGTAAGAGGTTCCCGATGATCCGGCCGCTCGTGCCGTAGATCTGTTCGAAGGCCTGCGGTCCGATCTGCGGAACTTCGCGCCCGAAGACGAGGACGAAGGCGACAGTCAGAATCGCGTAGAGCGTGAAGATCAGGACGAAGGCCAGGCGGATGCTCCGTTTGGCCGAGTCGTAATCGCCGATGGATCTGTAGACGTCCGGAATCATCGCGTGCCCGACGAAGGCAAAGAGTGCGACGCCGATGAACGCCTGCCAGGCACCCATGTCGACGGTATCGGCGTTGGAGAGATCCCCGTGGGGGAGACTCGTGAGCGCCACGACCAGAAACAGGAGGACGATCCCGATGACGAGGGCGAACTCCGTCTTGATCGAGGCCTCTAGACCCTGGTAGATCATGAACGAGGCGACGATCCAGAAGAGGATCGCGGCCATAACCTCGCTGAGCGGCGTGATAGCGGCGATCGTCTGCCCGCCAGCGGCGGTGTACGCGAGCAGCGCACCGTAGATGTAAATCATCATCCCGCCCATCATGAGGTACCCCCCGGGACGCCCCAGTAGATCTCTGGCCAGGGTGACGATCTGGCTGCCGCCTTTCTTCGCCGAGAACCGAAGCAGGATGATGGAGGTGGCGTACAGTAACGCACCAACGATCACCATGAGAACTAACGACGGGAACAGCCCGATCTGAGCGGCAGCGTACGGTATCCCGAGAACGCCGGCACCGATGATGCTCCCGATGATGAGACTTGCGCCGCGCAGTTCCTCTGTGAAGGTCATTATTGATCAATCACCACATGATGTATCGCATGGTGGTAACACTTAACAATTCGGTTACTCAGTTTAGAATTATGTTTTCTGGTCGATCAGTGGCCGAATTTCGCGAGAGGCAAAATCGATCCGGGCCACCTACGCGTGCAGAAGTACGGTGAGCGCCAGAGGTCAGACCGGTCTTAACCTAAGAGCCCATCATCGACGCGCAGAACCTCACCGTTCACGTATGATGCAGCGTCGCTCGCCAGAAATGCGATCACATCGGCAATCTCGTCCGGCGTTGCCAGTCGTCCGCTTGCCGTGCGGTCCGCTACCTCGTCCTCGTAGCTGGTCGTATTTTCGATAAGATTCGTGTCAGTGTATCCTGGCGCAACGGCGTTGACGCGAATGCCTTTCTCGCCCAGCTCTCGCGCCGCCGCGCGGGTCAGTCCGATCAGTCCGGCCTTGCTCGCAGCGTAGTTTACCTGTCCCGGCCAGCCGCGCTGTGCCGCGACGCTCGCGACGTTCACGATCCGGCCACCGCGGTTTCGGAGCATCAGTCGAGCCGCCTCACGCGTACAATAAAACGCACCGGACAGATTGGTGTCGAGAACATGTTGCCACTGTTCAGGCGTCATGCGAACGAGTAGCCCGTTCTCCATCGTCCCCGCGTTGTTTATCAGAATCGTCGGCGAGCCGTACCGGTCTGAGATCGTCTCGAATACCGCTGCCACCTCGTCGAAGTCGGTCACGTCGCACTGCTCGACCCTGGTGTCGGTCGGATATGCTGCTAGCAGGTCGGCTGTCCGTTCGGCCGCTTCCTCGTCGTCGTGATAGGTAACGATCACTGTTGCACCGCCATCAGCGAGACGCGTCGCTACCGCACGACCGATCCCCCGCGTGCCGCCGGTAACGACGGCGACGTCGTCCTGAAAGTCGACCATCACGCAACCACCGTCCGCGCATCGGCAGGCGTCTCGAGCGTGTAGCACTCAGCGTCCGGGTGGATACGCTCGACGAGGGCTGTCAGGATGCCGGCTGGCGGAAACTCGACGTAGCGGGTGACGCCGCGCCGACGTAACTCCTCGATAGCGCCGATCCAGTCGACGGACGACGTGATCTGGTCGGTAAGATCCCGTCGGGCGATCGCCGGATCGGTGTAGACTCGCCCGGAAACGTCCGAGGCGATCGGTATCGTTGCCTCCGCCAGTGGGATATCCTCGAAAACCCTCTCGAGAGGGCCAACAGCGGGTTCCATGATCGGGGAGTGAAATGCCGAACCGACTTGAAGTTCGCGGAACCGGGCTGTCGTAGCGTTAGAGAGGGTCGCTCGAACCTCCTCGACGCCCCCGGTCGACCCGCTAATCACGGTCTGTTTGGGCCCGTTGTACAGCGCCACACTCACGTCATCACGGTCCCGACAGACGTCGGTAACCGTCTCTGGATCAGCGAGCAACACTGCCAGCATCGTCCCCGGTCCAGCCTCTCGTTCGGCCCGTTCCATACATTTCCCCCGTCGCCGAACAACATCGACCACAGAAGTCGGTGACGTCATGCCGGCGGCCGTTATGGCGGTGAAATGCCCCAAGCTGTGACCGGCGACGAAAGTGGGCTCGACAGTAAATCGTGACGTGATACCGGCGTACGTCGCGTATCCGGCGGCCAGTAGCGCCGGTTGGGCATTGCGTGGTTGCGTGAGTTCTTCCGTTCCACCCCGGAAACAGAGTTCGTGCAAGTCACTATCGAGTGCACCGTCGAGACTGTCGAACGCCGTTCGGACCTCCGGCCACGCCTCGTAGAAGGTCTTTCCCATCCCGGGGCGTTGACTCCCCTGACCGGGGAAGATGAATGCCGTGTCTGCGAGCGTCGTGGTGCAACTGTTCTGGTTCATAGAGTGCGTTGGAGAGTGTTCACTCGTCGAGTGACGAGTCGATACTGAAGACGGTCACAGAGCCGATCGCGTACCCAGCGTCCTTGTCGTGACTGAGGCTGACAGCGAGTTCGACTGTCTCGGGGGACACGTTCCGTCGGGCGAGCATCCTGCCGAAGGCCTCGGTGGCCGGCGGTTCGAGACGAAGGTGCGGGTCGGCCCGTTTACGAACAACCGCAACTGAGTCCAGCGGAATCGCAGGCGATGCAGCGTCGAGCGTTTTGCAAAACGCCTCTTTGGCCGCCCATCGAGCCGCATAGTGCTGGGCTGGCGTTCCCTGGCGGTCGCAGTACGCTCGTTCCGACTTCGTGAACGCGCGGTCGCGGAACGACTCGCCGAACTCCGCGAGAAGGGAGGCGATCCTCTCGATCGAGACGAGATCGATGCCGTGGCGAACGACGGGACTGGAGTCGCTGGAGAGGCCAGTCCTCGGCTTGGCGTCGGTGAACGTCACGCTATCGACGGTGTCGGCGGTATTCCCTCCAGCATCGCCGTCTGAAGTGCCTTCCTCACGCATGGTCATGGTCGCTCGAAGACGAGTGCGCCGTTGGTTCCGCCGAAGCCGGCCGAGGTCGTCACGGCGACGTCGAGAGACGTGTTGCGCGCTTCGGTCACGACCGGAAGATCGCATTCGGGATCCGGGTTCTCGTAGTTCACCGTCGGTGGAACTGTCCGCTCAGAGATCGCCGTAGCGACGATCGCACTCTCGATGGCCCCGGCGCCGCTGAGAGCGTGCCCGAGTGCGCCTTTGACGCTCGTGACCGGCGGGACGGCATCGAACACGGACTGGAGTGCCGTCGCTTCGCGGGCGTCACCGGTCGGGGTACTCGTCGCGTGCGCGTTGACATGATCGACGGCATCCGGATCCAGCGTTGCATCCTCAAGTGCACGCTCGAGACACCGCTGGAGCCCCCGCCCCTCTTCGGCCGGCCGCGTCGGATGGTGGGCGTCGGCGGTCAATCCGGAGCCCGTAATGGCCGCGTACGGCGTGACACCGCGCTCGGCCGCGTGGCTGCGCTCTTCGAGGACGAGAATCCCACATCCTTCCGCGAGAACGAACCCCTCTCGATCGGCGTCGAACGGACGACTCGCTCGTTCCGGCTCGTCGTTTCGCGTGCTGAGCGCCCGCATCGCGTCGAAGCCGCCGACGCCGGTCGGGGTGATTGGCGCCTCGGTTCCTCCGGCGATCACGACGTCGGCGCGCCCGGTTCGGATGTCGGCGACCGCATCGGCAATCGCGTGAGCGCCGGCTGCACAGGCCGTCGCGGGCGATCGGTTCGGTCCTTGCGCGTCGAAACACATACTGACGTGGCCGGCCGCCAGATTCGCGAGCGCGGTGATGAGAAACCGCGGCGACGGGCGTCGACCGGTGGCCGCTTCGATCTCCGAAAGTCCGCCGAACGTCGAAGCGACGCTGGTACCGACTCGCCGCGGCGTCCAGGAGGGCTCACCGGGATCGAATCCGGCATCGGTGATCGCTTCCGCGGCTGCGGCAACGGCGAGCTGCGCGTACCGGCCCATCATCCGATCGTCGACCGTCTGATCCGCCGGACGCCCGTCGATTTCGCACGCGATCTGCGATCGGACGGCCGTCTCGTCGGGGTCGAAGCGGGTGATCGTATCGGCGGCGGCGGCGCCCTCACAAACCGCTTCCCAGGTTCGGTCCGCGGTCATTCCGAGCGGTGTGACCAGACCGATACCAGTCACGACGGCATCACGGTCCATGCTCAGACGCGTTCCCTGACGTACTCTTTGAGGCCACCCACTCGCTCGATCTCCGCGAGATCCTCGTCGGGGATGTGGACACCGAGGTCCGCTTCGATCACTTCGGCGAGTTCGACCAGATCGAGCGATTCGGCGTCCAGCGTCTCTCCTTTGAGCTCGGTCGAGTCGTCGAACGACTCCGTTTCGACGCGTAGTCTGTCGGCGACGATCGTATCGATATGCTCGCCCGTGTCGGTCGAGTCGATCATGTCTCGGGCTTTTGGGTCGGCGAGTAAAATAATACCGTTTATCGACGGTGGCGACAAGATCCCCTCACGGCTCGAGGACGAGTTTGCCGACGGTCTCGCGGTTCGCCAGTTCGTCGTGGGCCGCGCTCGCCTCGGTCAGCGCGAACGTGTCGCCGAGAATAGGCTCGACTCGGCCAGCGCGCAGGTGATCGAGGAGGGCCGGGACCGCAGTACGGACGCGGTCTGGAACGTGCTCGAACGCGTGCTCGAGATGGTACCCGATGATCGACTGGTTCTCGAAGAATAGTCGAGGCGCCGCCACCGTCGGGATCGACCCGCTGGCCATCCCGAACGAGACGATTCGGCCGTTCGGCGCGAGCGCCGCTACGCTTTCGGTGAACGCAGTACCGCCGACGCCATCGAGAACGAGATCGACGCCCTCACCGTCGGTTCGTGCCGAGATCGCTTCTGCCACGCTGGTTTCGGAGTAGTTGATCGCGTGGTCGGCACCGAGGTCTTTCGCGAGGTCGAGTTTCACGTCGGTGCTCGCCGTGGCGAACACCTCCGCACCTGCAGCGGCGGCCAACTGGACCGCTATCGAGCCGACACCGCCCGCAGCAGCGTGGATCAAGACGCGCTCGTCGGAAGCTAATCGACCCCACTCGTGGAGCGTGTTGTGTGCGGTCAGGCCCTGAACCGGAATCGCCACCGCCTCGCGGGCGGAGAGCGATTCGGGGACCCGAAACGTCCGCTCGATCGGTGCCGTTGCGACCTGAGCGTACCCCCCGGTAGAGGTCAGCGCCGCAACCCGATCACCGACGTCGAGGCTCGCTTCGCTCGGAGCAGCGGCGACGGTCCCGGCGATCTCGAGCCCGGGAACGAACGGCGGGGACGGCCCGTCCGGATAGGTTCCTCGTCGCTGCTCGACGTCAGCGAAGTTTACGCCGGCAGCGGCGACGCTGATTTGAACGTCCTCTCCGTCAGTATCGATCGTCGGGGGATCGCGATCAGTTACGGACAGAACGTCGCTGTCGCCGTGTTCGACGGCCGTGACGACCTTCATCTTCGGGTTCCCCCGTCCAGTGAGGTATCAGTACGTAGTTCCATGGACTCGGCGCCTTCTGTCAATCGGTGTTGTTTCTGTTTGCTGTTCGGCCGTGTGGGCTCTGATGCATCCGCTACGAAGGTATGCGAGATTCCTCTAACTGGGCCGTGACAGGAGATCAAGCACGGTTTCCGAGAGCACGGTGACGCCGGGCAGCAGACACTCCTCGTCGATATCGAACGTCGGCGTATGGTGTCCGTCGGTGTTGCCGCCGATTCCGACGAACGTCGCTTTCCCGCCGTTCTCTTTGACGGCCCGCATAAGGTAGGTCACGTCCTCGCTGGCACCTGCGCTAGCTCGGCGACGCACCGAGGAAACGCCATCGACGCCCCGCGCGAGGTCGGCGACGAGATCGACCAGCTCCTCGTCGCTGTCCTCGCGAATCGCCTCGCCGACGAGCGAGAGTTCCGCCTCACACCCGTGGGCTTGTGCCGCTGAGTCGACGTGCCGACGAACCGAATCGCACATGTACTCCATCAGCTCGTCCGATTCTCCCCGCACCTCGACTGTCGCGGTCGCTTTTTCGGCGATCACGTTGGCGGCGTTGTCGGAGTTGAGATCGCCGACGTTTACCCGGGTTGTACCGTCTCTGTGACGGGGAATGCCGTAGACATTGCTCGTGGCGTCTGCGAGCGCCTGGACCGCGTTGCGGCCCTCGTTGGGCGCGAACCCGGCGTGGGCGGACTCGCCGGTGACGGTGATCTCGTAGCGCGAGAAGGCGAGCGCCTCGTCGATGCCCGCGACCACGGTCCCGCTCGGGTGATCGAGCCCGACGTGCGTTCCGACCAGGTAGTCCACGTCGTCGATGTGGGGGCCGGCGGCCATCGCTTTCCCGCCGCCGAGCAGTTCCTCCGACGGCTGGAAAAAGACCTTGAACGTGCCGCTAAAGTCGCTGTCGAGAACCGTCTGGAGCGTTCCCAGGCCGAACGCGATGTGCGAGTCGTGGCCGCACGCGTGCATGTATCCCTCGTTCTCGGAGCGGAATCCCGCGGCGCTCGGCTCGTGATCCTCGTCGGACGCCTCGGTGATCGGGAGCGCGTCGATATCGACGCGGAGCCCCACCGTCGGACCATCACCGCGCTCGACGACCGCGACAACCCCGGTGTGTCCGCCCGCGACCTGTTCGAGGACGTCGGTTCGGTCCGTCCGAGCTGCCGCTCGTTCGTGCCACTCGGAGAGCTCTTCTTCGTCCGGAACCCCCAATCGTTCGTCGGGATCGAGCGCTTCGGCGCCGACGTGGATCTGATCGACACCCAGGCGTTCGAGTTCGTCGACGATTCGGGCCGTGGTCCAGAACTCGCGCCAGCCGGGTTCCGGGAATTCGTGGAATTCGCGCCGGAGATCGATGAGTTCCTGTTCCGCCGGGAGGTGCATTGTCGTTGTCATAGGTGATTTGTAACGTGTACTCGTTCGTCGTGCTATATGTGCGTTATTCGTCGTCCTCGTCGGGCGGCGAGATCATGTCGTTGTACCACATCCAGCGAGCGATGAGCGTCGTGCCGAATACGGAGACGATGATCACCGCGTACAGCGGGTAACTCGGGAGGAAGGCCAGGAATCCGAGTTCCAACAGCAGCGTCATACTCAACGCGATTCCGAATCCGATACCCGCAACTTTCGGGTAGTCTCGCCCGAACTGGGCGAAGATAGCGCCGAAGACCGCCGGTACCAGATACGATTCGAGCGCGTTTCTCCACAGCTCGGGGAGCGCCTGGAAGACGGATACGAGCGCGAATGCGCCGATTCCCAGCATCGCCGTGTTGACGAAGATCGAGGCCGCTATCGCCACCGTGGAGATGATACTCGCCTGCGGCGTTCCCGTCTCGACGTCCGCGGCCTCCTGGGCCGCTGCGGCACACGGCAGTCGCAGATTCGAGATGTTCCCCGAGAGGAACGCCATGTACGTCCCGGGGATGCCCAGTACCGGGTAGTACGACAGCGGTTCGATGACCCAGGCCCACCCGAACGTGACCGCAACCGCGGCGAACGCCCCGATGATCGCCGACGAAGGAGGCAGGATGTCGAAGACGACCAGCAGCGTCACCGCCGGCCCCAGCGAGAGCGCGACCGCGAGGAGGTTGGTCAGCCTCCCCCACTTGTTGACGTAGGGGATGAACTGTTCCTCGTAAACGTCGCTACCGTCCGCCGATTGAGATTTACTGACCTGCTTGCTCTGACCTTTTGCCATATTACCACCACCCTCCGACGGTCACTTGTACCGCGACGCCGGCCAGGAGACCGACGAACATCGCTATGCCGAGCGACCACTCTCTGATCCACTGAATGTCCCGACTATCAGCGAGGTGCAACAGCGCGAGCATCGCGAGTCCGCCGACGGCGACGGACCCAGTCTCCGGAGTCCCGGCCGTGACCTCACCGCTCAAGAAGTACGCGAACGCGCCGAGCATCGCCGCGGCGCTGATAACCGGCAGGAGTTTTTCGTTGCCGTTGCTGATCTTCGTTCTGAACGTCTCCATGTGCCGCGTGCCGAACGCCGAGACGAGGAGCCAGCCGGTGCCGCCGAGCGTCATCGACCAGACTGCCGTCGCGTACGCCGTTTCGGTGATGCCCTCGTCGCCCAGGCTGTATCCGAATTGACTGACGCCTAACTCGGCGGCCGGCAGCTCGAACGCTACCGATCCGATCACCGTGAGACGCATCCACGCCACGGGACCGCCGACAGTCGCGATCAGCGCCAGCATCCCAGCTAACACTGCGACCGAAGGACCGATAGCCGATATCAGCCCGGTTTTAAAACCGGTCTTTAGTTTCTCCTCCGAGAGCCCCATCTCCCTCCCATCATTCCACGCCCGCCGGAGGAAGAGAGTGGCCTGCAGCAGTACGGCCAAAACGACCGGCACCGTCGAGAGCCACAACCAAGGGCTGTTGGCAATTTCCATATACGCCGGTGCTATCGGCGCCAGCTCGTGCCATACCATAGCATGTACCCTATGAATTAAATCAACATATATAATTATCGATGGCGACTGCGGGGCTACAGGATTCCGGTACTGTAGAAATTCATATATGAATGGTGGTTCGGGTTAGTACACTTCGGGGCGTCGGTACGCCGGTCCGCCGAATTCGGCGCGATTGTGGCGGTTACCAGCGATCCCGGTAGATGTTCACCACATCACCTGTGCCGCCACGCTGTTGGCACTGCAGCCTCGGATCTCAGACGCCGCGACCCTGCAGCTTCTCCTCCTCGGGCAGGTCGGCGTTGGCGTCGCCCTTCATGCCCGAGCCGACGTTCTTGCTGATCTCGGCCAGCGCGTCGGGGTCGTCCCAGTTGTTGACGGCCTCGACGATCGCGGTGCCCATCGCCTCGGGGTCCTCGGCGCCGAAGATGCCCGAGCCGACGAAGATGCCGTCGCAGCCGTGGTGCATCATCAGCGCGGCGTCGGCCGGCGTCGCGATGCCGCCGGCGGCGAAGTTCACGACCGGCAGGCGACCCATCTCGGCGGTCTCGTGGACCAGGTCGGCGGGCGCCTCGTGCTCGCGGGCCCACTCCTCGCGCTCCTCGTGGGCCATCCCTTCGAGCTTGCGGATTGCACTCTTGATGTTGCGCTGGTGGTGGACGGCCTGATTGACGTCGCCGGTGCCGGCTTCACCTTTCGTCCGGATCATCGCCGCGCCCTCGTCGATGCGCCGGAGCGCCTCGCCGAGGTTGCGCGCGCCGCAGACGAACGGCGCGGTGAAGTCGCGCTTGTCGATGTGGAAGCGGTCGTCCGCGGGCGTCAGCACCTCGGACTCGTCGATCATGTCGACGCCGGTCGCCTCGAGGATCTGGGCCTCCTTGGCGTGGCCGATCCGGGACTTGCCCATCACCGGGATCGACACCTCCTCGATGATCGCCTCGACGTCGGCCGGGTCGGCCATCCGCGCGACGCCGCCGCGCTTGCGGATATCGGCGGGGACGGCTTCCAGAGACATCACCGCGACCGCGCCGACGTCCTCGGCGATCCGGGCCTGCTCGCGGTTCACGACGTCCATGATCACGCCGCCCTTCTGCATCCGGGCGAAGCCGCGCTTGATCAGTTCGGTTCCGTGCTCGAGTTCCTCGAGTTCAGCGTCTTCTGGCATTTTCCGTATTTGGTTTCACGTTCGGTTTCCGAATCGGTTCACGGTTTCGCGAGTTCGTCTCACGACTGGGCCCGGGCGCGCGAACGCGCCCGTTGGATATCCTCGCCGTCGAGTATCGCTTCGACGAACAGTTCGCCGGCGCGGTACGACGAGCGGACCATCGGCCCGGAGGCGCAGTAGAGGAAGTCCAGTTCCTCTTCGGCGACGCGCTGCCAGGTGTCGAAGGCGTCCGGATGCACGTACTCGCTGACGTCGAGGTGCGAGCGGGAGGGCTGGAGATACTGCCCCAGCGTCACGATGTCGACGCCGGCCTCCCGGAGGTCCGACAGCGTCCGGTACACCTCGTGGGCGTACTCGCCGACCCCCAGCATCAGGCTCGTCTTCGTATGGATGTCGCTCTCGCGCTCGACCTGCTCGAGGACCGAGAGCGACTGCTCGTAGCCGGCGCGGCGGTCCCGAACGGGCCACTGGAGGCGCTCCACCGTCTCGACGTTGTGGGCGATCACGTCCGGCCCGGCGTCGATGATCTTGCGGACGAGATCGGGCTCGCCCTGGAAGTCGGGGATCAAGCACTCCACGAGGATCGAGGGATCCCGTTCCTTGATCTCGCGGATCGTCCGGGCGAAGTGGCCCGCGCCCAGGTCGGGCAGGTCGTCGCGGTCGACCGACGTGAGGACGACGTAATCGAGTCCGATGTCGGCGACGGCGTCCGCAACGTTCGCGGGCTCGTCGGGATCCAGCGGCTCCATCCCGCCGGTCTCGACGTCACAGAAGTTACAGCCCCGCGAGCAGCGATCGCCCATCAGCATGAACGTCGCCGTCCCGGGGCCGTCCCGTCCGCTCCAGCACTCGCCCATGTTCGGACAGTTGGCCTCCTCGCAGACCGTGTGGAGATCACGCTCGCGGAGCGACTGCTTGATCTCCGTGAAGCGCTCGCCCGATGGCGGTCGGATCTTCAGCCAATCCGGTTTACGTGCCTTGCTCATAGCGTTCGACAACTGGTCGATGATCAGTCATAGATGGGATGCTCCGCACAGAGCCGGTCCACCTCCAGCGATACTTCCTCGGCCAGGTCGTCGTCGTCCGGATCGTCGAGGAGGTCGACGATGTACTGTCCGACCTGCTCTATCTCCGACTCGGTGAACCCGCGCGTCGTCAGCGCCGGCGTCCCGACGCGGATGCCGCTGGTGACGAACGGCGACCGCGACTCGCCCGGAACCGTGTTCTTGTTGACCGTGATCCCGACACTCTCCAGTCGCTCTTCGGCGTCTTTTCCGGTGACGGACGGATGCGAGTCGCGCAGGTCGACGAGGAGGAGGTGCTTGTCGGTGCCGCCGCTGACGAGCGACAGTCCGCGATCGGTGAACACGTCCGCGAGCGCGTTCGCGTTTGCGACGACCTGTTCCGCGTACTCGCTGAACTCGTCGGTGAGCGCTTCCCCGAAGCCGACGGCCTTGCCGGCGATGTTGTGCATCAGCGGTCCGCCCTGCGCGCCGGGGAAGATCGCTTTGTCGATCGCCTCGGCGTGTTCTTCCGTCGTGAGGATCATCCCGCCGCGGCCGGCGCGAATCGTCTTGTGCGTGCTCGCCGTCACGAAGTCGGCGTCCCCGACCGGGTTCGCGTGGACGCCGCCGGCGATGAGCCCCGTCACGTGGGCGATGTCCGCCAGGTGGTACGCGTCGACGGTGTCGGCGACTTCGCCGATGCGCTCGTAATCGAACTCGCGGGGGTACGCCGACGACCCACTGACGATCAGATCCGGATCGAATCGTTCAGCGTGATCGGCGAGCTCGTCGTAGTCGATGTACCCCGTCTCCGGGTCGACGCCGTACTGCTCGACCTCGTAGTACTGCCCGGAGAAGTTGACGTGATGGCCGTGAGAGAGGTGACCGCCGTGGGTCAGGTCCAGCGAGAGGATCCGATCGCCGGGGTCCAGCATCGCGAAGTAGACGCCCATGTTGGCCTGCGTGCCGCTGTGTGGTTGAACGTTCGCGTGGTCGGCACCGAAGAGCTCTTTCGCGCGATCGATCGCCAGTTGTTCGACGGTATCGACGTGCTCGCAGCCGCCGTAGTACCGCGATCCGGGATACCCCTCGGCGTACTTGTTGGTCAGCACCGACCCCTGCGCCTCGAGGACGGCCTCGGAGACGTGGTTCTCCGACGCGATCATCTCCAAATTCGACTCCTGGCGAGTTTCCTCGCCGCTGATGGCAGCCTGGACGTCAGGATCCGTCGCTGCCAGACCGCTGTCTGGTAACATACATTGATCAACTCCACCTGATAGTATAAAAATCCTTGGGAGAGGATGGCGGGCGGAACGACAGCACACCGTCATCCCTGCCAGTGAACTCGAGAATCCCTGTCGGAAAGAGGGTCGACTCCCGCGCTCCGCTCGAGCGCCGAGAACGACCGTCCGACTACCGGTCTCACCATGTTTTAAGTCGACGTGGGGGCGTGAGTGACGTATGGTGCAAACCATAGAGACAACCGAAGCGCCGGCAGCGGTCGGTGCGTACAGCCAGGCGACCGAGACCGACGACATCGTATTTACCGCCGGACAGATCCCCGCGACGCCCGACGGCGAACTGCTAGACGATGCGCCGATCGCCGAGCAGACGGAACAATCGCTCGATAACGTCGAGGCGGTGCTGGACGAGGCGGGCCTGGACATGAGCGACGTGCTCAAAGTAACCGTCTTCCTCGACGACATCGACGACTTCGACGAGATGAACGAGGTGTACAGCGGGTACTTCGACGAGGAGCCGCCCGCCCGGAGCGCCGTCGGTGTCGACAAGCTCCCGAAAGGCGTCGGCGTCGAGATCGAAGCCGTCGCCAGCAAGTAACGCAACGCCCTCTGGCAGGCCCCGGACAGCATTTTTTGATCCAAGAGGATCGACCGCGACAGTCGACGGCGGTACCGCGTCCCCAACCGACGGCGAGCGACCGCGTCGAACTGCCCGCGGCCGGGTCACCCGGTTGCGACTCAAATCGGCAGGTGGCCAGTTACCGGTCGAAGGTGTGGATCGGATGACCGAGCGCGCAGTCGGCCGCTTCCATGATCGCTTCGGAGAGCGTGGGATGCGCGTGGACGGTCGTCGCGACGTCCGAGAGCGTCAGTTCCTGCTCGACGGCGAGTCCGATCTCGGCGATCAGTTCGGACGCCTCGGGACCGACGACTTCGCCGCCGAGGAGCGTCCCGGATTCGGCGTCCGCGACGAGTTTGACGAACCCGTCGCGCTCTCCCGCTGTCAGCGCTCGGCCGCTCGCGCGGAACGGGAACTTCCCCGTAGTGGGTTCGTGGCCCTGCTCGCTGGCCTCGGATTCGGTCAGCCCGACGGTGCCGATCTCGGGATCGGTGAACACGACGCTCGGAACGGTGCGCGGCGGAGCAGGCGCCGCGCCCGCGATCGTTTCGGCGGCAACGACGCCCGCCGCACTTCCCTCGTGGGCGAGCATCGGTTCGCCAGCGACGTCGCCCGTCGCGAAGACGTGATCGACGTTCGTCCGGCCGAGGTCGTCCGTTTCGACGAATCCTTTGTCGTCGCGCTCGACGCCGAGCGCGTCGAGGCCCGCCGTGTCAGAGACCGGTGAACGGCCGACCGCGATCAGCGCCTTGTCGGCCGTGAGCCGTTCGAGAGCGTCCTCGCCCGCGTCGTCCGCGGCGGGTTCGGTCGTGATCCGGATCCGCCCGTCGCCGGTCTGCTCCCAGTCCGCCGCGACGCGCCCGAACTGGAAGGACATGCCGAGCTTGTCGGCCTTCTTTCGCACCGGCCGAGTAAGGTCGTCCGAGTACCGCGGTAGCGGCGCGTCCAGCATCTCGACGATCGTCACGTCCGTCCCCAGTTTGGCGAACATCGTCGACAGCTCCATCCCGATATACCCCCCGCCGACGACCACCAGTTCGTCGGGGACCTCCTCGAGATCGAGCGCGGCCTTCGCGTTCAGAATCGGCTCGTCGTCGAACGAGAACCCCGGGAGTTCGATCGGTCGGCTCCCGGTGGCGACGATCGCGTGGTCGAACGCGACGGTCTCGATGTCGCCGTCGTTACTGATCTCCGCGCGGTGATCGTCGACCAGCCGGGCCGTCCCCTGTTGGAGCGTGACGCCGTTAGCCTTGCAGAGTTTCTCGACGCCCTTCGTCAGCTTCCGGACCACGCGGTCCTTCCACTGGGTGAGTTGGTCGAAGTCGACTGCGACGTCCGCCTCGATGCCGCGATCCTCCGCGTTCCGGATCGAGTGGACGTCGTCGGCCGCGTCGATCAACGCCTTCGAGGGGATGCAGCCGTGGTTCAGACACGTTCCGCCGATATCGCCCCGATCGACGAGGGTGACAGTTCGGCCGAGCTGTCCCGCGCGGATGGCCGCGACGTAGCCCGCGGGCCCACCACCGATGACAAGTACGTCTGTCTCTTGCATAGATGTGCTATCCTCGTGATGTCCTCTAGGCTGCCTCCTGTTAATAGTTCGCAGTCGCGCCGCGGTCGCCCGAAACAGCCCCCGCGCTGTCGACGGGGATAGAACGGACCGCCGGAGCGGTTCCGGCGGGACGGCGCGAGCGTCGCGCTCTCACTCGAGCGCGTGCCAGGAGAGTCGCGGACTCCGGGCAGCGCTCGTCTGGTCGATGCGACGAGCCGATGTCGACGACGGCGCCGTCGACAGCGTCGTCTCGTCTTCTTCCGCCACCGCGTTCAACGCCGCGGCGAGCTGATCGAGGGTCTTCCGACTCTCCGTCTCCGTCGGTTCGGTCATGAGCGCTTCGGAGACGATATCGGGCCACTTCGTCGTCGGCGGGTGGACGCCGTAGTCGAGCATCCGCTTCGCGAAGTCGGCGGCGTCGCGGTCACCCGCGCTGGCGACGAACTCGTGGTGGAACGGCCCGAAGGGGATGTCGAGGTCGATCTTCGATCCGAGGTAGTTCGCGTTGAGCACCGCCTTCGTGCTCGTGTCCGCCAGTCCGTCGTCGCCGAGCCGTTCGATGTAGGCGTAGGCTTTCAGCAGGACGAGCCAGTTCCCCATCGCGCCGTGGACCTTGCCGATCGAGTGCTCCGGCTCGTAGAGTTCGTACTCGTCGTCGTCGGCCCGGACCTGCGGCGAGGGGAGGAACCCGGCCAGGTCCTCCGTGACGCCGATCGGGCCGGCGCCCGGTCCGCCGCCGCCGTGGGGCGTCGCGAACGTCTTGTGGAGGTTGAAGTGCATGATGTCGAACCCCATATCGCCCGGCCGGGCCTGCCCCAGCAGCGCATTCAGGTTCGCGCCGTCGTAGTACAGCAACCCGCCCGCGTCGTGGACGATCTCGGCGATCTCCTCGATGTCCCGCTCGAACAGCCCCAGCGTGTTCGGGTTCGTCAGCATCAGCGCCGCCGTCTCGTCGCCGACGGCCTCCTCCAGAGCGTCGAGGTCGATACGGCCGTCGTCGCTCGGCGGGAGTTCGACCACGTCGTAGCCCGCCAGCGCCGCGCTCGCGAAGTTGGTCCCGTGGGCGCTCGACGGGACGATCACTTCATTGCGGTTCCCCTCGTCGTTGTGCTCGTGGTAGGCCTTCGCGACGAGGATGCCCGTGAACTCGCCGGCGGCGCCGGCGGGCGGCTGGAGCGTCACCGCGTCCATCCCGCCGATCCGCCCCAGATAATCCTGCAGGCGGCCGTAGATCTCGAGCGTGCCCTGCGTCGACTCGGCAGACCGATCCCGGTGAACGGCCGCGTCGGCGAGCGCGGCGACGTCCTCGGTGAACTTGGGGTTGTACTTCATCGTACAGGACCCCAGCGGGAACACCCCGTTTTCGATGCCGTAGTTCATCTGGGAGAGGCGCGTGTAGTGGCGCGCGATCTCGGGTTCGGAGAGCTCCGGGAGGCTCACCGATTCTCGGGTCACCTCGTCGGGGAGCGAGGTCTGCTCCGCCACGTCGACCTGCTGCTCGTTTTTCTCCGCGAGCAGAGGTTCGTACCGATCGCCGTCCGTCTCGCTCCAGGTGGCCTGATCGTAGCGCTGCATCAGGCGACCACCTCCTCGACGGCCGCCACGAACTCGTCCCGCTCGGGACGGTTCGCGTCGGTGATACAGACCTGAATCCGATGATCGTCGACGGCGTGGACTGCGAACCCGGCGCTCTCGAGGTCAGCGGCGACCTGCTCGGCGTCCTGGCGCGTCTCCGCGAGGAACTCGCGGAAGTGGTGCCGGTCGTACACGGGCGCAGTGACGCCGTCGATCTCGTCGAGATCAGCCGCCAGATCCCGAGAGAGTTCGACGCACTCCGCGGCCAGGTCGACCAGCCCGGTCGCGCCGAGCCAGGCGATGTGAATCGCGGTTCGTAGCGCGACCCACGCCTGGTTGGTACAGATGTTGGAAGTGGCCCGCTCTCGGCGGATGTGCTGTTCCCGGGTCTGCAGGGTGAGCGTGTACGCGCGGTTGTCGCTCGCGTCTTCGCTCACGCCGACGAGGCGGCCCGGCACTTGCCGGAGGTAGTCCTCACGGCAGGCGAAGAGTCCGAGCCCCATTCCGTACGCCGGCGAGAGTCCGAGGACGCTCGCGTCGCCGACGACGATGTCCGCGCCGACGGCCGCCGGCTCTTCGAGCAGTGCCAGCGCGACGGGGTCGGACCCCAGACAGAAGGCGGCGTCGTGCTCGTCGGCGACGTCGCCCGCCGCCGAGAGCTCTTCCTGGATGGAGCCGATCGCTGTCGGGTTCTCGACGTACACCATCACCGTCTCGTCGGTGACGTGCTCGGCGAGCGTCGCCGCGTCGGTCGCCCCGTTCACGGTGGGATACGTCTCGACCGTCATGTCGGCACCGGCGAGGTAGTTCTCGAGGACGGACAGCCGTTCCTCGCGGACGAGGTCCGAGACGAGCACCTGCGATCCGCTCGTTTCGCGGACTCGGTCGGCCAGCAGCGCCGCCTCGCCCAGCGCCGTCGCGGCGTCGTACATCGAGCAGTTCGCGACCCCGAGGCCGGTGAGTTCGACCAGCATCGACTGGTACTCGAACAGCGCCTGCAGGAACCCCTGTGCGATCTCGGGCTGGTACTGCGTGTAACTCGTCAGGAACTCCGATCGAAGGGAGAGGTTGTCGACGAGCGAAGGGACGTAGTGATCGTACTGGCCGCGTCCGAGGAACTCCGTGAGCTGCTCGTTTTGCGCGAGCGTGGCCGATATATCCTGGACGACCGTCTGCTCGGACGCCGACTCGATCCCGAACGAGCCCTCGAACTGGACCGACGGCGGGATGTCGAACAGCTCCTCGACGGACTCGGCGCCGATGGCGTCGAGCATCGCCTCGACGTCCGCTTCGGTGTGCGGCGTGAAGGGGTTGCCTTCGGACCGGCGCTCGCTGCTCGCGTTCTGGCTGTTCTGTGTCATTTGGGTTTGCTGTGTCATCGGTAACTCTCTCGCATACTCATTCGATCTGCTCTCGGTACTCGTCGGCAGACAGGAGCGACCCCGTATCGAGATCTCCGTCGAGCTCCAGTTCGATCAACCAGCCGTCGCCGAAGGGAGCGTCGTTGACGAGCTCCGGTTCGGACTCTGCCGCCTCGTTGACGTCGGCGACGACGCCGGAGACCGGGGCGTAGATGTCGGAGACGGCCTTGATACTCTCGACGACGGCGAATTCGTCGCCGGCGTCGAGGTCGGTGTCGACCGCCGGCAGTTCGACGAAGACGATGTCGCCGAGTTCGTCCTGCGCGAAATCGGTGATCCCGATCCTCGCGGTATCGTCGGTCAGTTCGATCCACTCGTGCGATTCGGTGTAGTACAGTTCGTCGGGGACGTCAAATTCCATTGGTGTTACTTGAAGTTCGCTCGTAGTTCACGCGCGATGCTCCTGGAGGAACCGGTGGCTCACGACCGTCGCCGCCGCCGTCCGGTCTCGTATCTCGACGCCCAGCGAGGTGCCCTCGTCGGCGTACTCCGCGTCGACGTAGCCGAGCGCGATCGGCTCCTCGAGCGTCGAACTCATCGTCCCGCTGGTCACGTGGCCGACCTGCTCGCCGTCGTGCAGGATCGAATACCCGTGGCGCGGGATGCCCCGCTCCTGCAACTCTATGCCGACGAGCAGTTCGTCAGGGTCGTCCGCGTCGCGGAGCGCCTCCTGGCCGACGAAGAATGACTTCGAGTCGTCGACGACGAAGCCCAGGCGAGCCTCGTAGGGCGTGCGCGGTTCATCCTCGGGGTGGAAGTCCTGCCCGGAGAGTAGCAGCCCGGCCTCGAGCCGGAGCGTGTCTCGCGCTCCGAGCCCGCAGGGCTGGACGTCGTCGAACGCATCCCAGATAGCTTCGGAGTCGTCGGCGTCGAAGATCAACTCGAAGCCGCCTTCGCCGGTGTAGCCGGTTCGGGCGGCGAGGCAGTCGGCGCCGTCGATCGTCGTCTCGCGAGCGCTAAACTGGGAGATATCATCGAGGGGATCGGCGGCGGCCGCCTGGACGCGCTCGACCGCATCCGGGCCCTGCACGGCGAACATCCCGAGCTCATCGGTTCGGTTGAGGACGGTCGCGTCGAGGTCGTGGGCTGTCGCGTGATCGGTCCAGCGGTCGACCATCATCTCGTCGTTCCCGGCGTTGGGGACGAAGAGGTATTCCTCGCCGTCGGGGCGGAAGTAGATCACGGTGTCGTCGATGATGATCCCGTCCTCGTTCAGGATGCAGGCGTACTGAGCGTCCCCCGGATCGAGCGCAGTCACGTCGTTGGTCGTGAGCCGGTTCATCAGTTCCGCTGCGTCCGGGCCGCTGACCGTGACTTCACCCATGTGGCTGACGTCGAAGATACCGACCGAGTCGCGGACCGCCGCGTGTTCGGTCGTGATGGAGTCGAACGAGACCGGCATATCCCAGCCGCCGAAGTCGGTAAAGTCGGCTCCGGACTGCGAGTGCTTCTCGTAGAGTGGTGGCTTTCGTGTCGACACGTTTGGGGTAATTCCTTGCAGTGGTATATAACTTACCGTGAGCGCTGCCTCCGACGGTCCGCGGCTGTGCCAGGGGCCGTGACGAGCGCCGCGACGCACGACGGCATCGTCCGATCGCGTGACTGAGACTCGAACATCAGTTGAGGCGGGTGACTTCGTAGCCCGCATCTTCGATCGCCTGGATGATGTGCTGGGTGTGTTGGCCGCCGCTCGTCTCGATGCGGAAGTCGAGGTACGCCTCGCCGACCTTGAGCTCGTCGACGGCCCTCTCGTGACTGACGTTCCGGATATTGGCGTTCTCGTCGGCGATGATGCTCGAGATGGAGCTCATCCTCCCCGGTTCGTCGATGATGCGAACCCGGAGCTGGACGAGCTGCTGTCGATAGGTGAGCTCGTGCGTGAGCGTTCGTTGGAGCATCGTCGCGCTGAGGTTGCCGCCGCTGAGGACCGGGACGACCGTCTCGCCGGCAACATCGACCTGGTCGCTCAGGAGCGCTGCCACGGTCGCCGCTCCGGCGCCCTCGACCATCTGCTTGGTCCGCTCGAGGAGATAGCGGATGCTGTGTGCGATCTCCGTGTCCGAGACCGTCACCACCTCGTCGACGTGCCGGTCGATGAGCTGGTACGTGAGTTCCGAGATGCCACCCGTCGCGATCCCGTCTGCGATCGTCTGGACCGAATCGAGCGTCTGGGGCGCACCTTTCTGGAGACTCTGGGGGACAGTCGCCGCATCTTCGGCCTGGACGCCGATGACGCGGACGGACGGATCCAGCTCCGCGACGGCGGCCGAGATGCCGCCGATGAGCCCGCCGCCGCCGATCGGTACGACGATCGTATCGACGTCCGAGACCTGATCGACGATTTCGATGCCGAGCGTCCCCTGGCCGGCGACGATGTCGGGATCGTCGTACGCGTGCACGAAGACGGCGCTCTCATCGACCAACGACTGCGCATAGTCCATCGCCGCCTGGAAATCCTGGCCGCGGAGTTCGACGTCGGCGCCGTAGTCCCGCGTCGCGTCCACCTTCGACTGCGGCGCATTCGTCGGCATGACGATCGTCGCTTCGAGGCCGGTCTCCGCCGCGGCGAGCGCGACACCCTGCGCGTGGTTGCCGGCGCTGGCGGCGATCGCCCGGTCGACCGACGATCCACCGTCGCTGTCTTCGAGCTGGACGAGTTTGTTGTACGCCCCTCGCGTCTTGAACGAGCCCGTTCGCTGGAGATGTTCCATCTTGAGGAAGATCCGGGCATCGGTATCGCGGTCTAGCGTCCGGCTCGTCTCAATCGGCGTCTCTCTGGCGACCGATTCGCCGGCGAGGCGGTTCTGTGCTCGCTGAATGTCAGTGAGTTGTACGGACATAGTGTTCCTGAACCGGTGGCTGCCTTCCGAACGCTTCCTGACGGTGAACCGTTCGGTAGCGTACCGATAGTGGGTGATGATTACACAGAGCGATTTATAGGTACTGGTAGTCGGGACGACGGACGTGATACCACTGGCCGTTCTTTACAGTCCGGAATCTGGGGAACAGTGCGCATAACCCACATGGTAGATAATTATATAGCCCCGGATAGGCTATTAATCTACGATGGACCGGCTACCGAATTATATATCTCTAGTTTTTTGCCGATGAATTGGTATATCGTCGCCCTATTTAGTCTAAAACCCAACGTATGCATTCCCCATTTTGGGTAAGATTCCGTCCCGGGGTTTAAGTCTCTGCCTTGACAGTGCTAATGCATGGCTCGCCAGAACGACGGTGAACGACGGAAGACCACGGCAACGTCGCTCCACATCGTCGATACTATCGAGGAACTCGACGGTGCAACGCTCTCCGAGATCGCCGAACACATGGAACTCTCCACGAGCACCCTGTACACGCACCTCAACACCTTAGAGGAGTGTGGATACGTCATGAAGGTCGGCGATACCTACCACCTCGGACTGAAGCTTTTCCGCCTTGGGGAAGCAGCCCGCTACCGGGACGACCGGTACCGGTTGGCGAAGAGGAAAGCTTTCGAACTCGCGAACAGGACAAACGAGGAGGTCAACTTCGCCGTCGAGGAGAACGGTCGCAGCATCATTCTGTTCGACGAAACCAACAACCCCTCGATGGAAGGTTTCCAGGTGGGTCACCGATTTTATATGCACAACTCGGCCAGCGGTAAGGCCATGCTCGCTGAGTTCGACGAGGAGCGCCGCAATGGGATCCTGGACCGGTGGGGGCTGCCACGAGAGACGGAGAACACTATCGTCAACCGGGATGAACTCTACGACGAACTCGACCGCATTCGAGAGCAGGGGTATGCCGTCAACGATCAGGAATCACTGGAAGGGCTCCGATCGGTGGCCGTTGCCATTGAAGGCCCGGACGGCGGCGTGTTCGGATCGCTCGACGTCTCCGGGCCGCCATATCGGCTGCCATCCGATGAGGAGCTGGCCGAGCTGCTACGGGATGCAGTCGACGAACTTGAAACCAAGATCGCATCGTGAGAAGCCCTTCTGTTGAATTCTGCATGAACGGCACTCCTCATCGCATACGCTGAATCGAGGGGGAATCACACGTCACCGCTAAACAGGCTCTATCACGAGACCAGGCTCAAGAACCATCTTTACACGCATATCATTGTAACTGAATTGGTCGTATTCCTGTAGCAGTGTTTGATCGCGTTGCCCCCGCTATCAGTTCTGGCTAGCTTCGTGTGACATAGCTATCAGGAGCTTCTTATTAGTAACAGTGGGCAGCTCTCCTTATTCGAGGAATATAATGTATGAGCCTTCGACACCGGGTGAGGTCTCTCCGTAAATTCCAGGCAATAGAGTGCCATATATTTCCGGACCGGTATTTGCGATCAATGGGTATTCGGGGAGTCGATCGAATCGACCACACCGCGGCCGGCGAGGCGTCAAAACAGGTCCTCTGACGATGATAGTCTCCAGTCGCAGTGTCCACCAGAAGATCGACGAAACGATCGAAGTCAACGAGAACTCTCTCTAGAGATTTGCTGAGAACGGAGTCGGTATTTGGAGGAACCTCTCTATCTGTGGTTCGCAACGAGTCTGCTGACGAAAGTGAGTCACTCACTCTGCCAACTGCCTGATCTTCTTTACTTACGACATTGAACAGGCCCATTCGAGCGCTGTGTATTACAACCATAACTATGTAATATCCAGTCACGAATCCACTGGTCTACTTGTGTCAGATGGCCGCCTCATGATCAAAGGGGGGTCCTCAAGACTGGACTTCTGGAGTTTCTTCTCAAGCCCCTCGTCCGGCAACCGCACGTCAGGTTGACTCGTATTCGGGACCGCTGTGTTCATAAACTGATGGAATTCAGTGTTCGACTCAGCACAAGTCCCAATATAGTATCTATTAAAACGAATCCTGCAAATAGCGTCTAACATTCAGGGAAGGCTCTCCCCACACCTGGATACGGAAAGCCGATTTATAGCCGGTCAGTAACGCTCTGTTCCTCTCGTTCGACGAACCGGCAATCCCAAACACTTTGTGATGACTACGACGGCTCGCTACTCAGAGATAGCCATCGTCGTTAGTGAAACGTAGTGATGGTGAGATGGGGAATCCGTTGTGTTAGCTAGTCATACCCGTACTAGTGGCCATGCCTCTCGCTGGCTCTGGTGAATCACTAGACGGCGTCGGCTTCGACCGTCAGAACTAGGACGTTGAAGCGGGAAACCGCCGATGATCCATGTCGAAGATTTCCCGCTTCACGAAGAAAGCAGTGCGATTGGCTAAAAACGCTGTTGGTGGTCGAGGCGAAGTCGCCGCCCCCGAAGGGGGTGGCGGCTTCGCCGACTACGCCGTCGTGTCGCTGCACTGTCTGCGGATTCACCTGGCGAAACCGTACCGTGACGCGCTCGATCTGCTGAGCGAGATGCCACAAATACTGGCGGAGATCGGCCTTGAGAAGCCCGATCTCCCGGATCATTCGACGCTAGTGAAGGCGTTTGACAGAATCAAGATGGCGGTGTGGCGAGTGCTGCTGCGCCTGTCGGCGCAGCTGCACGACACCTCCGGACACGCCGCGATGGACGCGACGTTTTTCGACCGCGAACACGCTAGCAAACACTACTGCCGTCGAACGAATTACCGCGTTCAGACGCTCAAAACCACCGCGCTCGTCGATACAGCGTCACAAGCTGTCCTCGACGTGCACTGTACGACCGAGAAACGTCACGACACCCAGCTCGGCTGGCAACTCGCCCGCCGCAACACGGGCGAGTTGCACAGCCTCGCCGCTGACAAAGGCTACGATTGGCAGCAATTACGCGAGAAGCTCCGGGAAGAAGGCGTGAGACCACTAATTAAGCATCGTGAGTTCCGCCCCATCGATCACGCGCACAACGCGCGGATCGATGGGGCTCTCTACGGCCAACGAGCACTGGCTGAGACCGTCTTCTCGACGATCAAGCGTACGCTTGGCCACGCGGTGCGTGCCCGAGCGTGGTACCGCGAATTTCGTGAAATCGTCCTGATGTGTGCGGTCTACAACATCAAGCGTGCCGTGAAACAGTGAATCGAACGCCTTCTGGCGATTCACCAAAGCCCTCTCGCTCGAAAAACGTTCGTTGGTCTCGTGAATCGCCTCGGGGTCAAGCCCCGAGGCTTCCCGTTTCTACGACGTGACTTGCAGACACGGACTCGAAGTGAGTTGTGTCCGTAGCGGTCACAGTCTCCACGGGCGTGTCTTCGGGCCATCCCAGCCCTAGTTCAGAAAAGCCTCTCTGCAAGACGTTCATCGCCGCGTTCGCGTCTCTGTCCGTCTCGAACCCACAACTCGGACAGGAGTGTTCTCTGACCCAGATGGGTTTCGCTGTTTCCACACCGCACGATGCACACTCTTTGGTTGTGCCTCGTGCTTCGACCTGCTTGACGTGACAGCCGTACAGGTCGGCTTTGTATTCGAGAAGGGTGATGAATTGTCGCCACGCCGCATCCTGCTTGTTGCGAGCGTTGTGCGACTGTTCGAGCATCTCCTTCACGTCCAAGTCCTCAACGAATACAGCGTCATACTCTTTGACAAGCCACGTCGTAATCTTGTGCTGGTAGTCCAGCACCTTCCGCTTGATGTGCCGCTTTACCTTCGCCACTTCCCGGCGTTGTTTCTCGTAGTTGTTCGACCCTTCTTCCTTCCGAGACAGCTTGCGTTGTTCACGGCGAAGACGCTCGTACTCGTCTTCGAGGTCGAGCCAATCCACGGTCTTGCCGTCGCTAGTGTGGATGTAGTTCTGGATGCCAAGGTCAATCCCAACGCTGTTACTTGCGTCAAGCGAGCTCAGGTCGGGTTTCTCGGGCAGATTGGCGTCGTCGGTTTCGAGGGCGAACGAGACGAACCACTCGCCGGTCGTCTCCTTCTTGAACGTGACTTCCTTGATCGAAGCGGAGTCAGGAATCGGGCGATGGTAACGGATTTTGACCCGGCCGATTTTGCTGAAGCGAACGTAAGCGAACCTGTCACGGCCCCTCTTTTCATCGAGGTCGAAACCGGACTGGTTGTACGTCACGCTTCGGTACTCGGTAGGTGATTGCCGTTTGAGACGACCAACGTTGTACCCCTTCTCCTTCTTCTTGCGGAGATTCGAGAGGTTGCGATGGAAGCGAGCGACAGTGGCTTGCGCGGCCTTCGAGTGCAGTTCACTGAACACCGGCCATTTGCGCTTCCACTCGGGGAGTTTGTTGTTCTGGTCGTACTCGGATGGTTTGTCGTCCTCTGGACTGTTCTCGTAGTCCCAGCGGACGTGGTTGTAGAGTTGGCGATGAACGTCCAGATGATGTTCCAGTCGCTCCGCTACCTCTTGTGTCGGGTAGGCGTGGTAGCGGTGACTGTGTTCCATCGCTGTCTCTTGATTACCGATGTGTTCACTTAATGGTTTGTATCCCTGCGTGTCGGCTTCATCCCCGAGGTCAAGCCTCGGGGTATTCGCCTTGTCCGCTGATAAAGTCGTGTTCAGATAAGCTGATTCCACGCAAATGCGAACGATCTGAGCCACTGATCAGCAGTTTCTGTTTTGGCGTGGCTAAAGCTATTACTAAACGAAGAGGTTCGTCGTTTTAATTCTTGAACGGTACGTTCGACGCTGTTCCGGTTTTCCGCTTCTCGTATCTGAAATCGAGGCCGTGTCGTGAGCACGCTGTTTGGAGTGAGGTCGCGCCATCGACGAGAAACACTGCGTCCTCGACGTCGTGTTTCTCCTGTAGTGTGGCGAGAAAGGACTGCACAAGAATGGTCGTAGTGGTGGATTCAAGCTGTGTATGGAGCAATTCGTTGGTTCCGGATCGACAGCAGCGTACAGCCAGTACTGCTGCCCGTTGAGCTGGATCACGGTCTCGTCAACCGCTACGTGATCTGGACAGTGTCCGCTTTCGGGCTGTAGATCGGCCTTGTGGACCCAGTTGTGAACGATCGACCGAGCCCGCTCTACACCGTATATCTCAAGAATAGAATCTGTATTCGAAATTGATAGTACAGCAAGATGGAGCTGAATACCGAGCTTCATCAACAGCTTTTGTGTTGCCTCTCGCTCCATAAACCTACCTCGATTCGGTCGACACTCCCAGTGAGGCGTGCGTTTTCGAGTATAGATCACTTTGAAAACGCTACGCCTCACCCTTCAATCATTATCTGAACACCACCGTGAGCGGACGTCTGTCAGGGTGTTCGGCGTCCGCTCACGCTGCCAACACTCAAGAATCTCCGTCTCGAAAGTTTCTCTGAACAGGTCTGAGAGTGGCATGAACACCTAGCTCTTCGGCCTGCTCATTCCGTATCTAGACAGTGGCATATAGAGATGCAACTCGAAGCGCAGATAGCATTTACTCCGTGGCGGATTCATCCGTACGGTATTCGTCTTCGGTTGTGACTTCGAGGAACACGTCTTCGAGCGTTTGTTCTTTATCGATTGCTTTGCGGCTTGTGAGCTCGCTGGGGTGGCCCTCCGCGACGAGGTCGCCATCGTAGAGGATGCCGACGCTGGTCGCAATTTCCTCGACGACGGGGAGGATGTGCGTTGAGAGGAACACGGTGGTGTCTCCTGCAGCCAAGTTCGTAATCGTCTCCCGCACTGTTCGGGCGGCACGCGGATCAAGCCCGGACGTCGGTTCGTCGAGAAAGACCACCTCAGGATCGTGCATAATCGCCTGAATTAACCCCGTTTTCTGTCGCATCCCTTTTGAGTACGTGGCGATCCGCTGGTCGGCAGCGTCGGTCAACTCGAATCGGGCGAGGAGTGTTTCGATTCGGTCGTCGATGGCATCTGGAGTCATATTGCGTAACCCACCGTGGTATTCGAGTTGCTCACGGGCGGTGAACTCCTCGTGGATCGGTGGTGACTCGGGCAGATAGCCGATATGTTCGATGAGCGCCTCGCGGTCAGCGATTGACGCTCCCGCAACGCGTCCGGTGCCACTGGTCGGTGGCAGCAATGCCGTCAACATTCGGATCGTCGTCGTTTTTCCCGCCCCATTCGGACCGAGGAACCCGTACACCGCTCCCCGTTCGACTGTGAGATTGAGGCTATCGACGGCTGTCGTGTCGCTGTACGTCTTCGTCAGATCGTCCGTGCTGATTGCTGGTTGCGTATCCATTCCAGTGCGAGGGTCTCGGTCATCCGCACTCGGTGTGTCGTTTGTTCTGTTGGTCATCGTCTGGAGGTCACCTGAGTTGATAGTCTCGGAACCGCTGTACTGCAGCCCTGAACGCGGTTCTCGTGATAATGGCGGCAAGCAACAGTGTGAGGAGAAGCGCGCCGATCTGGACGACGGCGGTCGGCACCCCGTAGGCTGTGATGGCCTCGTAGATAGGCGGAGCGGTTCCCACGAAGGCTGGTATACTGACGAACACCCCGATGGTAAGAACCAGTCCGTGACGAAGGAATGCAGCAGCGCCTACCTCTGCGTAAATCGGTACGTCGGTGAAGAAAAACGGAACTGGAGCGTAGTTGAACCGCTCGACGCCCAGCCCGACCATAGTGGCGACTGCTGCGGTACAAGTACAGACGGCACTGCCGAGGAGCGCAATCAAGAACGTTTGTCCAAACCCAACGGGACCGACGATGCCAAGTGGAACGATGATAAGGGCGATGAGCGGGATACCGACTACGGTCGCGGCGAGAAGTGAGCTACCAACGAATTGCCGGCCCGTGACCGACGTGAACAGCATCGGCAATGCGCGATATTCGGTGCCGATTGGATCCGAACTGAACGCGACACCAGTGACGAGGCCGAGCGTAACTGCGAAAAACACCAGCAGGCTGGTTGTACCACCGGCAAGTGCGACCACTGGGAACCCAACCACGCCCATGAATAGGAGGGCATAGCCCGTGGATAGAAGTCCCTGTGGAACCCGGCGTTCCATCAGCCATCGCTCCCGAGCGACGGTGTACATCGCTCGCGGGATGCGTTCACCGACAAATCGCT
Source organism: Natronoarchaeum mannanilyticum (assembly GCF_039522665.1). Taxonomy (NCBI): domain Archaea; kingdom Methanobacteriati; phylum Methanobacteriota; class Halobacteria; order Halobacteriales; family Natronoarchaeaceae; genus Natronoarchaeum; species Natronoarchaeum mannanilyticum. Next base: position 124,594 of record NZ_BAAADV010000008.1, on the reverse strand, counting down.
CGACCACCCCTGTTTTGAGAAGTGAGTGTGAACCGCGAGTCCCTGTCGAACTGGTAGAATCGTGTTCCCAGACCTGGCGAGCGAGAAGCGTCGTCCCGGCCGTGAAAATCGGGACTGTGGTACCGAGGAGAGCAAATACACGCAGCGTGTGACGAGGTGAGCTGACCGTATCAGTCGGAGTACCGATGAGCGCTAGGTCCACGAACCATGCCAGCGGTAACGCACCGAAGAGTCCGGCCAACGGAGCAAGTGAGAATGACAGCTCTTGCAGAAGCATCGCAGCGGTGATGAGCGGAATCCAGCCGAACACGATGAGGAGATCTCGATAGTACCGTGCTCGCACGAGTCGAAGCGCGACGAGTCGGGCGGCGAGTCTACTGGTGGCTCCGAGTACAGCGGCAAGCATAGCTACGCACGCGCTTGCGAGAGTGATCGTGAGTACGACCGTTGGCGACCGGAGTCCGATTGCGGTGCCGATTGCGATCCCGAGCGTCGGCACGACGAGCGTAGTGAGCAGTCGCGCGTAGACGAACCCCAACAGACCCAGAGCAGCGGTTCTGGTGGAAACAGTCGTCAACAGGAAATTCGGGTTCAGACGTTCGAACCGAACGTGCGTGTACTTCGAACTTCGCCAAACCATCCAGACAAACGCAGCACTGACAAAGAGACTTACCACGCCATCTGGAAGTGGCTGTCCGGCGATGAGGTCGCGGCCCAGTGAGTACCCACACCACCCGAGAGTGCTGGCGATTCCGACCAGGATGACAAGTATGACCGGACGACCAGTCAGTGGAGTTTCGAATTCACGATGATGGCGTATCCACTCCGCCCGCGCGATTTTCATTCCCTGCCGGACATCCGTGGGTATGTGAGTTAGTCGGAGCATCGTATCTCAAAGCCCGCAGTTGAGCGGAACCAGTCGTTCGATTCGCCCGTTCCCCGGACCGCCGAACCGATCTCCAAACCCGTGGGTGGACGCTGAGTTGTCACCGCCAAGCGCACTGAAGTCAATGTCGTCGACAAATCCCGACGCAGTGCGTTCGGTCGCGTAGACGTACAGCGCGGTCTTGGCGACGCCATCATTTGTCAGTTACCCCACCAATAAGTCGGAACAGGTCTCGCCGCCCGTAATCCCAGACAGCGATATACAACAGGAACCCAGTCACGAACATCCCCGTTCCGACCCTATATGAATCAAGTGCCGGAAGTGTATCTAGAGCGACAAAGACACCGACCAACGCTGCCGCCACGCCGACACCACAAACTGTTTCGAGAGACTCGAGACGGACTCGGTCACCGTTCACGAGGCCTTGCCCGACCTGATACACGAGTCCGAGACCGGCAAGTCCTGCGAGCGCGGGTGCAATCGTCTGTAACGACGGCACGACAAACCCCGCGAGGACGGTGACGAAGCCGCCGATGGAGACACCCGTAGCGACCCGTCCAAGCGTCCGGACGCGACTGAGTCCTGCGGAAGCCGTCACCTCGGACGGACCAGCTATGTCCTCGGATCGATGCGGCTCACCGTCGGTAGTATGTGCCACCTGCTGGCCGACGTGAATGTAGCGACCAGAACCATCCGGTTCCGTCCAGCCAGTCTCTTCAACAACATCTACCCCCTGCGTGTCCACGTCAATGTCGTCGAACCGGATCGGTAATCCCGCCGAGATCTCGAACGTCGGGTGATCCTGGAGCTGGAAGTGGAGATGTGGCTCTGCGGAGTTCCCCGAATGCCCACACCGACCGATCTGCTCGCCGCGCGTTACGCGATCTCCGGGTTCAACCTTGATGCTACCCGGGACGAGGTGAATGAGACTGCTATACTCGTCTTCCGCGTGACGGATCGTGACGGCGTTCCCGGTCATACTCCGTTTGAGCGGATGGGAAAATCCACCGGCTCGCCCGAGTTCCGGGTCATCGTCGTGGACATCGATGACGACGCCGTCGGCAGGTGCGAGGACAGGCTGGTCGTAGCAGTAGTAGTTTTCGATGCTCGTATCTGTGCCTGCTGGACGGCTACGCCCCTCGTCGTCGGTGATCACGAGGTCGTAGGCGTAGCGCTGGGTCGCCGGAAACCACGAGTGGGAGTACTCTTTGATCGGACTCCCGTTCACGACTGTCCACGTTCCCTCGACGGGCAGTCGATAGCTCGTCGACTGGTCGTGGGTTTCTGGATTGGGGAGCGACCCACGGTGTCTCCCGATAGCGACGAGGCTTCCCAGAAGTTGCATCGCGTCCTGGCGAAACACGAGTGGATTGAAAAACGATAGAGGAACACCCAGAAGAAAGGCGACGTGACCTCGCCATCCATTATCCATTTCGAGCCAGTCCCGCGGTCCCTCGTCGCCAGTGTCGAATCCGAGCGATTGCTTGCTGTCGCGTAGTAGTATCGACACGAGCGGCCATAATGCAAAGAACCAGAACACATGGAACAGCTTGAGGATCTCCAGTGACGGGAACCAACTCCCGATGATTCCGAGTAGTCCCAGCAGCGTCAGGGAAAGCGGGCTCATAGACTGTATCCGCTCGCGGAGACGCGAACCCAGAGACGGTGACGTAGCTTGATTCGACATACGTAGTTACTACGCAAGAAATGGGCGTGCCGGGCTGTAAGCGTTCTGTGAACCTAACTTCACGAGAAAGACCCACACACTTCGGAGAGGCCAGCACTCAATGGGACCTCGGTTCAACGGGTACGTATGACTAACGATGAACGGAATCGAACGGCGCCTGAGGAGGCGTTCGCGTTGCTCGGCCACGAGATCAGACTTGCCATTCTTCGTGCGTTCTTCGACAACTACGTCCCACTCGATCCGGATTCACTTCACGAGGTACGGAAGGAGCGCACACTTTCGTACGCGGAGCTGATGGCAGCAACAGATATGGAAGACAGCGGGAAATTCAACTATCACTTGGAGAAACTCCGCGGCGTCTACGTCGAAGAAGTCGAGAGCGGGTATGTTCCAACGGCGAGCGCTATCGCCCTCTACGAAGCCGTCATGGCGAACCGGCCGATGAAGTCGGTCCCGGTCGAATTCGAGATCGAAGAGTCGTGCCCGAACTGTACGTCTGGACTCCGAGGGAAGTACGAACAGGAGTTTCTAACCGTTGAATGCCCCGCGTGTGACCTGTTTTGGGGTGCCACGTACCGGTTTCCGAAAAACGGGCTCGCTGTCCGCGAGGGCGAGGGGATCTACAAAGCACTCTACGACCGGATGATGCACCACGTCGGACTGGCCCGCACGGGGCAATGCCCGTCGTGTGCTGGCATCACCAGCATCACTGTGCCGCGAGAGCGGCTCGATAGGGACTCGACACCGACTGCGGAGATGACTTGTGAGACATGCTCGTGGTTCGTCACTGTCGATATCATCAGTGCACTACAGTTCGAACCGCAGGTGACGAAGGCGCTGATCGAACTCGATGTTCCGCTCAGTGAGTCGAGTAGCATGCGAGCGACGGAGCAAGTGCTCCCCGATGTCACCGGTTGGGTCAGCTCCGATGACCCGTTCTATGCCACGATCTCCATCTCGTATGACGACGCAGTTGCTGAAATTACTGTTACCGACGAGCTCAAAATCTGTTCTGCTGCCGTTGAATAACTGGTTTAGTTAATTCTGCCACCATTCTAATCATCTGTTGGCTGTTGCTCCGTTATCCGATTGGGCAATCGACTCCGAACGCTTGAGATCATTTTGTCGTCCATATCGTCTGTCTCTTCCAATAGAACTGGGGCGTGGCGTTCGAGTTGAATGATCATCCCGACTAGAGCGATCAGACATAACCCGGCAGCGGGGATTCCGGCAAGGACAGTAAATGAGCGGAGCACCGAAATGCCGCCAGCAAGACTGAGTGCGATCGTCAGGGCTGCCAGCACTATACCCCATGTGATCCGGTTGAGAGTTGAGGGCGACGGCTCGCCTTTGTTGGCGATCATAGAGAAGCTAAACGTCGCCGAATCGAGGGTCGTTATGAGGAAGCTCAACACGAGGAGCAATAGGATCGCAGAAAATAGATTGGCAAATGGAAGCAACTGATCGAACAGGGCAAAGCTGACACCGGCTAGGCCAACTTCGGAGTATACACCTAGCAGATCAGCCTGACCAGTGGTTTGTAGCCAGAGTGCCGACCCGCCGGTCGCGACGTACCACGGTACGGTGAGTGCGAACGAGCCAAGCATCCCGGCGAACACGAGTTGTCGAAGAGTTCGCCCACGGGAGATTCGCGCCATGAACACGCCGACCATGGGCGCAAACGTGAGCCACCACGCCCAGAAGAACACCGTCCACGATCCATACCAACTGGTGGCAGCCGGTGTGAAGTACAGACTCATACCGACGAAGTCAGTCATGTATCCTTTGATTGCCTGTGTCCCGACATTGAGAAGAAATGACATCGGGCCGAACACCAGCGCTACTGCCATGAGCACCAAGAGGACGATCACGTTCAGATTTGCAAACCGCTGGATTCCTTCCTGTATTCCGGCGGTAACCGATAGCAGGAATACCACTGTGATGAGGAGGATGAACAGGACTTCGCCGAGTGTCCCAACATGGACTCCCCAGTTGTACGACAGGCCAGCCAAGAACTGATTGACGCCGAGCCCGAACGAGATCGTGATTCCACTCACCGAAACGACCACGGCAAGCGTATCGACTGTTTTGCCGAGCCATCCATCGACATTGTCTGTGCCGACAAATGGGGCGAGGATGACTGCGGGCCGAAACGGCATGTCTTTACGATATGCAAAGTAGGAGACGGCAATGCCGAACACCAAATACACGGACCATGCTGAGGTCCCGTAGTGGAAGATCGCATATTGGAGTGCATTCGTCATTCCTGCCCATGTACCGACATTGGACCCGAAGAATGGAGGTGCAGTTTGATAATGGACCAGCGGCTCCACTGGGCCCCAGTACTCGAGACCGCCAGAGGACAGGCCTGCAGTAAAGATCATCACAAGGTACCCGGCATATGAGAGATCAGGCTCTTCATCTGGACTGCCCAACTTGATGTTCCCCCACGGTCCGAGCAAGATATACATCAAGAAACAAAATGAAACGAAGACGAGCCAGAGGAAGAGCCAACTAACATTCGATACGACGGCGGTATTAACGGTCGCTAGGTGCGAAGCCGTCGCTTCTGGCCATGCGATGATGACTGCTGCGATGACAAGGAGGATGGACAGTGATCCGAAAAATATCGCTGAATCTGTCCCCTCTAAAGCCTCGTGTACTAGACTCATGAGTTCAAGTAAACAATCCGTCCGCCGTGCTGTGCTGTTGCGACGCTGGGATCATTCCATCGGTACCCGCTCCTAGCGAGTTTTCAACCTTGCGACTCCTATAAATATAAAATACTTTATATCTAACTGTCTACTGCGAGAGAACTTTCGTAAACTAAAATCGCGGGCGCTGTTGAAATCCTATTGGTTCGACACCTTCCCGCTGAAACAGCCGTTAGTTAGAACTGCGAACCTAACAATTTGTGGAGTACCCCATACCAACAGTAGGTGGGTTCTCTAAAAACCGAAGGCTAACAGAGATAGACTCCTCAGCGTATTCTGGAAGGAACCACTCTTTCCAATCGTATCCGTCTATCTTCACCTGAATGGTAAACCGACCTTCGCGGTCTGGAAGGTCAGACCCTTCAATTTCAAATCCTCCTTGAGGTCCGATTTCATACGGCTCCTCGTAGACTATCTCTTCCGCGTCAGAGAGTCGTAGCTGTATCTCGTGGCTTGTTTCGTATGTAGTCCATGCGAATATCTCGCAGATTCGTACTGACTTCTTTGATAAATCAAGGCAGCCGCTTCCCAAAGAGAGTGTGCTGACCCCACAATACTGGAGAAGAGAACGGCGATTCATGAGTTATATTCTGTTATGAATAGATAAATGTTTTATCAATCTCAGGTGGCTATCTGTGAAGGGTTTCATCTGTACTGAGCACACCCCTGTTGTCGTAGATGGCAGGTTCTTTCACAACGACGGTTTCTACTGATGATACGACACAGCGAGGGCGCTGATCTCCTACCGCACAACGTGCGGGATGTAGTTGACAATACTCGTCAAGGCGGATCCTCAGAATTCATGAGATCCGGTTATTTAAACCGCCCATATGAGCTTGTGATATCTTATCAAAGATTTTAACACATATAACTAGTAACTCCGAAGCCGAAGTATGCCCTCCATTCAGACGAACGAATTGACGAAACGATTCGGTGACGGCACGGTCGCGGTCGAAGATCTAGACCTGACCGTCGACACCGGGGAGATATTCGGGTTCCTCGGTCCAAACGGCGCGGGCAAGTCGACGACGATCAACATGCTGCTCGACTTCATCAGGCCGACCGACGGCTCCGCAGAGATCCTCGGAATGGATACGCAGACGGAGATCACCGCGATCCGGGAGCGTATCGGTGTCCTTCCGGAAGGATACGAGTTCGACGAGTACCTGACCGGACGCGAATACGTCGAGTGGGCTATCGAGACCAAGGGAGCTGACGACGACCCAGATGAGATACTTGAGACAGTCGGCATCCATGACGATGCAGACCGAACGGCCGCCAGCTATTCTACGGGGATGGCCCAGCGACTCGCCTTTGGGATGGCGCTAGTTGACGATCCTGATCTCCTCATTCTCGACGAACCCTCAGCGGGACTCGATCCAAATGGTATCCAGCGGATGCGGTCGATTCTCCGTGACCGAGCCGATGACGGAACGACCGTGTTCTTCTCGAGTCACCTTCTCTCGGAGGTCGAAGCCGTTTGCGATCGAGTCGGCGTCATGAGCGACGGCCAACTTGTCGCGGAAGATACTATTGAGGGGCTTCGAAAGAAAGCAGGTGGTCGTTCCAGCATCGAACTCGAATGTGCAGGACAGCCAACGGTCGACAATGTCGAAACGTTGGATGGCGTCGCAGAAGTGGTCCTCAAGGAGACGACGCTGACCGCTTACTGCACTGATTCGTCCGTTAAGGCGGACGTAGTCAGGCTGGTCGACGATCAGGCCGATGTCGTCGACATCTTCGTCGAGGAAACCTCGCTTGAGGAACTGTTCAACCGGTATACGAGCGGTGGCCGCGACGGATCGGGCACGGACGAAACGGAGAGAGCGTCTCAAGGGGTCTCCGCATGAGTGTGCTCACCGTCGCAAAAAAGGACTTCAAAGGTGCCCGGCGGTCCCGGACGCTCTGGGTCGCTGCTGTCCTCCTCGGACAGATTGCAGTCCTCCTCGGGTTTACGGCTCGAGGCTACCGATTGACCGGGATCGAGACTGTCCAGAGTTCGTTCCGGATGTTAACGCAGCTACTGGCGGTACTGCTACCTATCATCGCGTTGGCCGCGACGTACATGGCTATCGCCGGGGAACGCGAAGGCGGCGGGATCAAGTTCTTGCTGTCGTTCCCGAACACCCGTCGGGACGTCTTCGTCGGGAAGCTTCTAAGCCGACTCGGGATCGTCGCATCGGGCGTCGTATTCATGTACATCGCCGCGATCAGCATTTCGCTGGCCAAATTCGGTGTGTTCCCCGCTGGTGTTATTCTTGGGACGCTTCTGCTAACGATCATCTATGGTTCGGTGTTCGTGAGCATCGCCATCGCAGTGTCGGCGGCGGCGGCGACGCGAAGCCGAGCGATCGCCAGTTCGCTGACGTCGTACTTCGTCCTCGTCATCCTCTACGTATTTCCCCTGATCCAGATCAAAAACCTGGTCCGTGGGATTCACACGTCCATACTTGGTATGAAGAGCAATCCGGATCTCTACAATGCAGTTCAGTACACAAGCCCGTTCCTCGCGTACCGGAAGTCGATCAACCTCGTCTTGCCCGACAGGCTGCAACAGCAACTCTTCCGCGATAGCGCCACGAACGCGGCAGCGAGTACGCGCACGCAGGCAGCGACGACCGATCTTAATCTTCCGGTGTACCTTACCGACGAGTTTTCTCTCGTCATCCTCGCGTTTTGGCTCGTGATCCCGTTGTTCGCTGGATATTGGGCGTTTAATCGAGCTGATCTAGAATGAGATCGATGGATCGACGCACTGCGGTCGGAACGGCGCTCCTCGCTCTTGCGATCATCCTGTTCACAGTGCCCACACTGTTTCCCGTTCAGGCGGTGCTCACGCACGACACGACGGCAGTCACCTTCGACGGCCGAGACAAACTTGAGGAAGACGGTGTGACGATTATCCCGTACGAGAATCTTTCCGATCGAGGGCAAGAGCTGTACGTTCGAACGCTCGAAAATGGTGGGACGTACCGCACTTCGCCGGGACAAGGAGCGCCCGAATTTGACTACATGACCGGCGCGGAGCGGTCACAGGCTCGGAGAGAGAACCCGGATACGAGACCCGGGTATGTTGCGATCGAACGTCCCGAGAACGCGACCCTTCCGACGGCAGACGAACCGTTCAATCAGGATCGTCGAGCACGAGATGAAGGAGCTGAGAGCCACCACAAAACGGTGATGCGCTACGATATGATGGAGGTCTCGAAGGGACCACCTCCGCTTGGATCGACGCCACAATTGCTGCGCCTCGCGGCGTCGCTGCTCGCGGTCCTCTCGGCTGGAATCGGCGGATATTTGGCCTCCTCACAGTAAGGGAGTCGACAAAATCAGCTTATTTGACTACAATCGGGAGGTCAAAGAGATGCTGAAAGCGGCACTGTCTAGCTAAGGAGTGAGCAGGTCGAAGAGGTAGGTGTCTATGCCACTCTCAGACCTGCTCAAAGAGAGTTTCGCGACGGATGATCTTGAGTGTTGGCAGCGTGAGCGGACGCCGACGCCCGTCAGGGCGTTCGGCGTCCGGCTCACCGCTGCCGGCTTATCGATCAGGGAAACAACCGCGGTGTTACGGCTGCTGGGCGTTGACCGCTCGCACGGAGCGGTTTGGCAGTGGATTCACCGGCTGGCCGACAGCCTGGCAGACCCGCCGACGGCAACGCCGTCGCGGGTCGCTGTCGATGAGCTGGCTGTCAGGATTAACGGTGAGCTCCACTGGCTCTACGCCGCGATCGACACCGACACAAAACTCGTACTGGGCGCTGAACTCTTCGAACACCGTGGCACCGACGCTGCAACGGCGTTTCTGCGCTCCCTCGACCGGAAACACGAGTTTACAGACACCGTGTTTCTGGTCGATGACTACGGCTATTTGACTGCCCTCGCGCGCCTCGATCTCAGCGGTCGGCTCGACTACTCGTTCCGAAACCACATCGAAAAGTGGTTTCAGACCCTCAGAATGCGGATCGACCGCTTTCACGCCTCATGGGTGGGCAGTCGGGCTAGCGCCCAGCAGTGGCTCGCTGTCTTCGTCAAGTATTACAATCGACAGCGACCGCATCAGGCACTCAACCACCGCACGCCGGCTGAGGAGGTGCTAAACTAGACGGTGCCGATTCATCCAACGGAGCGAGACCGCAGGCGAACAGTCCGATACCGACCGCATTGCACAAATCTACCGCCACTCGGACGGGTATCCCGATAGCGTCCCCCGTGACCTGGACCAGCTGAAGCAGCTGCTCGACGAGACACGAACAGAGCGCAGGCCTGCGTACGCCGCTGCCCAGTTCCTCGACACGCTCTCGACGATGACCCTCTACGTGGATGAAGGTCGTGATCGGAGCATCCACGCTGACCAACCCTCGGGTCTCCTCGACCCGGACAATATGGGGCATCTCGACCAGCCGCTGTTCCTGCTCGGTCACGGCGTCGAAAATCCAGCAGACGGCATTCACGGCGACGAGGAGTATCTCTACGTCGTCGAACTCCCCGCACGGAATCCGTTCGAGGAGCCATCCGAGTGGACCGTCAAGGTGAGCGGTCATTCTGCGTTCCCCCGGTGGGATGGCCCCACTGAGGAAGCCTTCGAGCAGGCGTCCTGGCAGTTTCGAAGGTTCGTTGACGGCCGCTCTCGACAAACGGCTCGTTAAACCTGCGTAGGAAATGGTCTGATCGGCACTTCAGGAATTCTCGAAGGCAGATGAGGGTTCGAGAATGTTCCCGAGGTTGTCCATGGCCACGTCTAGAGAGCGTCCAGACAGTCCGTAAGCGTCGTGTAGGTCTGTTCGACTTTACCGATCGTTCTCCCCTTTCCCAACCCCTCGCCAGTGTGCTGGACGATCAGTTGTGAGTGAGCGACGGAGTTTCGCAACTCGGTCAGATCGTCGAGTTGGCTCGACGCTCGGTGATCGCTCGAAAAGCCACAGGCGTCCCAGCAGACCTCGATATTACTGATGATCGTCGCAAGCGTTGAGAACTGAGCGTAATGGATTTCATCGAGTTCGATGTTTGATTGCCGGGCGTCAGCGTGTCTCTCTTCGATATCTTCCACAATATTTGGATCGAGAGATATACGCTCCTTCCAGTCAGGGACCTCGTCAAGAATGAGCTCACGGAAGCGCTCTTCGAGTAGTGTGATGCGGTCGAAGAGGTGGATCAGCGCGGGCGACGTGTTCAGGTCCGCGCGCGTCAGGATGCCCGTCAGCCGATTCCGCCCGCCCAGAAAATAAAACGGGGACTCGTAGAGTGCCGAGAGTACCTCATCGAACGTGGCGTCGGTACTGATGATCTCCTCGAACGTTACTGGGTTCGTGTGCGCTGCAATTTGATCGTCAGCCGCTGCATCCTGCAGGTGGTCGAGTTCGACGTATCCGACAACTGTCTCTCCGTCGATGACAGGTGCTACATCATATCCCTCCGACTCAAGCCAGTCAGTGGTCGCAGCGACCGTGGCATCCGGTGATTGTGACGCAATCGACCGCGTAGCGAGATCACCCGCGGTACAGACGTAGAGGTCTCGTCCCATTATCCCAGCCTCCGGCTTCGCGGCGAATAATCCTTTGGCCAGCATAAGAAATAAGTAGAAGTAATTAATTAGTATAGCTTGATGAGCATAAGGCATTTCTCCGATGCGGGCGGTTATCTCGACTACGGAGATGCGACTCCGTTGTTGCCGGTGGAAGAGCTACAGGCGAGAGTTTACACCCACCGAGATGCGGAATGTGCGCTCGGGGACGCGCCAGCCGATTCCGTGCTCGCTATCAGACCAACAGGGTTGGCGAGCAGTTACGCGTTGACTCAGCGGACACTAACAGCGATCGAGGTCGCATCGCTGGACGACGAGCTTCGGAACCAAATCGGCGGAGCGGTCGATGTCGATCTGGCGCAGTTCGAACTCATCCAGGTAGGGAGAGCGACGACGCCAGCACAGAACCGAAGTCTCGCAGAGTTTTGACGGCTACTGGCGGCACCTAGATCATCCCCGATATAACAAGGAGGCCGAGGATCACCAGCAGCGTCGTCACAATACCACCACCGACTAGCAGTGTATTCTCCATCGCCCTCTCGTGAATCGACATATCCGCGTACTCTTCGCGGAACGCTTCGAGATTCTCCTCGTCGTAGAAGTACTTCGTCTTCAGCGCGAACCGCTCGGTGACTGCACAGCCCGTACAGATCGGCTCGCCTTCCAGCCGCTCCGTTTTGATGTGGCTGGAGCAGGCGATTGCCCCGCAGTTCGAACAGTAGGTGTACGTCTCGTCGCCGCCGCTCGTGTCACAGTGGACGCACTGATGGATGCCGTCCTCGGCAGTCACCCTTGATGGTCCTGCCGCGTAGTACTCGTAGGGGTAGGTGTACGCTTGGATGTCGGTGGTGTGCCGAACTTCGGGGAGGTACACTGGTTCAATTGATTGGACGGAGATGTCCGAGCGGTTCGGCTCGCAGGTCTTGTTGTAGGTGACGTTATTGTCGCCCGTGTAGGAGACCGTCGTCGTGTGGTGCTGCTGGAGCCGCTCGACGGCCCATTCCTTGTACTCCGTTTGGGTCTGCCCGAACCGTCGCTCCTCGACGTCGTCGAACACCGCTCCGAACTGCTCGGTGTCGAGGTCGACCGTCGCGTGGAGATTCTCGGTGACCAGCGTCCCGACGTCCTCGTCGACGACCTGGGGCTGCCCGCGTTCGGCGTGGGCAACGAATCGGGGCCGGTCGTTGATCCGGTGAATGACGCCTACCGACGTCTCGAAGACGGCGTTCGTGTCCGCGGTAACCGCGACCACCGGGCGGAACGTCACCGATGAGTGTGGGTCTGGGAGGTCGGCAGCCTCGATGTTCTCGATGTCGCGGAACGCCTCCGCGACGGCCGCGTCGACGTCGGCGGCCGGGTCGTACGGGCGCAAGGTCTCGTCGCAGAGAATCTCGATGCGCCCGTTGTAGAGGTCGAGCCCGATCTCGTCGGCAATCTCCCGGAGATCCTCGCCGTCGAGCAACTCGATTGGGTGCGGGTCGTCGTTCTGCTGGAGGCGGTCGGCGTACTCCTGAGCAGGGTTCGTGAACCGGCCGGTCGTGACGACCATTCCGCGTTTGGGGCCGTCGAAGTCGAACGTCGCGATCGCCGAGTGGAGCTTCTGGACGACCGGCCGCCCGACCGTCCCTGTATGCTTGCATTCTACAATGATCGCGCGGCGGGTACCGTCGACAACCTCCTCCATGATGACGTCGCGGCCCTCGTCGGCCGTCCGCGCTGCCTGGCGGACGTTCTCGTAGCCGAGATTACGGAAGACGTCCTCTATTACATCTTCGAACTCGAACCCTGAGAGATCATCCAGTACAGCCATCCCGATATACCTGGACAGTACGTTGCAACTGTCAAATACGTTGCCGAACGCAGCTCCGTCCTGTTTTTGGACCCACGAGAGGGGTACGGGGGTGATCGAACGAGCCTCCCGCGAACCAACCTATGAGTGGAATCAGCGACGCACGCTCACACGTACAGTCACGAACCTCGGCTGATCCCGACGTCATCTACGTCGGTTCCCGTCGTCGAGGCCGCGCCATTGTCGAGAGGCAATCGGACCAAGAACAGCTCACGCCAGAGCGGAGCCTCGAGCTGGCGAATCACAGTCCTTCGGGCTTCGAATGGGGAGATGGTGGCAGCGGGCCAGCCCAACTCGCACTCGCCCTCCTGCTCGATTACACTGATAATGAGGAGGTGGCGCTTGCGGAGTACAAGGCGTTCAAGACCGAAGTAGTGAGCCAGCTAGAGTTGCTACAGGACCCGACGGCTGCTGGCGACTCACGGGACGCGAGATAGATGCAGTCCTTCGTGAGAGAGTCGACGATCCAGTCGCACCGTCCGTCAACTAACGATCACAGGAGCGATCAATGTCAGAACACAGCCAGCAGCCTCGTACGGGCGCAGAATCGCCGCAGAACCGTGAGCGTCAGGCACCAACCGAGTACGTCGAGCGAAGCGATGTCGGCGTCTCACTCACCGTCAAACTCACTCGCGGTACTGGTACTCGCGATCAAGACAAGATCACGGCCAAAGTGAGGGTAAGACGCTCGAAGGCGCCCGCGAGGATATGGAAACCCTCCGCGAGTATATCCACGACCTTGCTGAGGACACTCGTCAGATCTATCCGCCGAATCAGACGGTCTCACACCGGAACAGCGTCTCGAACCGCCAAATACCCGGCTCATCAACGCTGGTATCGCGACGATTCACGACGTGGAGACGCTCCGAGCCTGCGTCGCCTATGAGAACGCGAATCAGCAGCGCATCCAGATTCTCCGCCGGCTTGAACAGCGGGCCAGCGAAATCCGCTCACAGGACGACTAACGGAACATTCGGGGATGTCTGTCGGAGCATTAGTAGATGAAAGATCGAATGATTGACCCACCGTATTAGGGATCAGAATATTATAGTTCAGACTATTATAGTCTAGTTTCTAACTTCGGAGCACATATGTATCTCCCGCCACGACCTAGAGGTATGGACCAGTTCGTCAATCGTATCGATGAACTCGATCGGTTGCAGACCCTCTATGAGAGTGGCACTGCAGAACTCGCAATCATCTATGGGCGCCGCCAGATCGGCAAGAGCGAACTCGTCCGCCAATCGATTGCCGACCGCGACGATGCCGTGTACTATCAGGCAGTCCAGGGGACAGCGACGACACAGCTCAGGCGATTCGTCGAGGCAGCAGCGTCGACCTATCCCGACATCACGGCCGTCAAAGAGGAGTGGGAACCGCTCTTAACGTACCTCACCGACAGAGACGCCGTCATCGTCATCGACGAATTTCCGTATCTCATCGAATCGAACGAGGGACTTCCCTCGGTCATTCAACATCTGTGGGATACAGCTATCGACGAGAGTCAGGCGACGCTCGTACTCACAGGCTCTGCAATCGGCATGATCCATACCCACGTCCTCGATGGCGGTGCGCCACTCTACGGACGGGTGTCCCAGACACCGAATGGCCGCCTCGAACTCACCCAGCTGCCGTTTCGCTCCATCCAAGAGTTCGTGCCAACGTATGATCCCGAAGAACGGGTGTTCGTCTATGGCGTCTTCGGCGGCACACCCCGCTATCTCAGCCCGCTCGATCCATCCCAGAGTCTCGGAGAGAACATCACGCGGCTGCTGTGCGACCCGGATGGCCCACTCCACGACGAGCCCGAGACCGTCCTCCAGATGGAGCTCAACGAGGTGAACACGTATTTTTCGGTTCTGGAGTCGATGGCCAGCGGGAATCGCAGTCGAAACGAGATCGCTCAGGGAGCCGGCATCGAGAGCACCAACACGTCGTACTACTTCGACCGGCTGGAAACCCTCCAGATCATCGAGAAACATCATCCGGCACTCGCCGATCCGGCGCGCAGCAAGCGGACTCGATACAAGATTCGAGATCCCGTATTCCGGTTTTACTTCCGCTATCTCTACGGCCGCGGGGGACAGTACGAACTCTACGGCGAGAACGCCTACGCGGATCTCATCGAACCGGAATTGCCCGACTTCGTCAGCGAAACGTTCGAATCGCTCTGTCACCAGGCGGTGCCGGCGCTCTATGCAGACTACCAGCTCACACAGGTGCCAAGCCAGTGGTGGTACAAGGGTCAGGAAGTAGATGTCGTCGCACCAACTGACGAGTCGACGCTGATCGCTGGCGAAGCGAAATTTACCAACACCCCCCTCGGTTATGATGTGCTCGCGGACCTCGAAGACGACGTGGAGCAAATCGATTGGACACCCACCGGAGGTGGTGAGCAGACGTATGAATTCGCCTTGTTCAGCCGCTCCGGGTTCAAACGCTCCGTCGAGGAAGCCGCAGACGAGCGTGATGATCTCCGGCTATTCGATCTCTCCGATATCGTTGCCATTCTCGAGGGTGGAACCATTAACGTCGGAGGGTAACAGCTGGGGACAGGAAGTCACAGTCCAAGAACTAGCTGATGAACTAGACATGAGCGAGGAGTCTCTCTCATCAACGTTCGGGGCCGTCGGATATCGGCAACATTGCAGGTGATGAGTGCTCGTGGTTACTGGACAGCAGTGACCCTTCCAACTGTTCTACGAGACAGACTCCTCCGCCAGCGCTAACTGCCTGTCCGTCCTTTGACCGCCATGGGCCTGATTGCGGAGTTCCGGATGACCTCCAAGGAGTTGCCGCTGGTCGACGTGGCGGAGGGCGTCCCCGACGCGACCGTCGAGTTCGAGTCGGTCCAGGGACGCCCGTCGGGGGCGCCAACGTTCATCGTGCGGATCGTGGACGCCGACGCCGACGCGATCGAGGCGGCGTTCGCCGACGCCGACTCGGTGACCGACCACTCGCTGATCGTCGCCGACGGGGCGACGCGGCGGTACCGCTGTCGCCCGACCGGCGGCCCGCCGACGGAGCTGGAACTGCTCGCGGACAACGGGTCGATCCCCGACCGGGTGCTCGCCACGCCGAGCGGCTGGGAGGAGCGGCGCTGGTTCGCCGACCGCGAGGAGTTCGACCAGTTCCGGACGTTCTGCCGGGCCAACGACTACGGATTCCGGCTGGACCGGCTCGTGGAGACCGACGAAGGATCGGACGGACGGGCGACCGGTCCGTTCGGGACCAGCGACCGCTCCTGGCCGCGCGAGATGACCGACGCCCAGCGGGAGGCGCTCGTCACCGCCCACGAGATGGGCTACTTCGACACGCCGCGAGCCGCTACGATGGCGGACGTCGCCGACGAACTCGGCGTCGCGTCCGCGTCGCTCTCCGAGCGCCTGCGCCGCGCGCAGAATCACCTCGTGACGGAGTTTCGACGGACATCTGGTATAAAACCCCGAACAAATTAGGGCACTGACTACTGGTCTGAGGTTACAAAGACCCCTGTGACCGACGACACGCTACGGACGGACGGGCGCGGTGCCGCCATCGACGCCGAGGGCGTGGAACTCACCTACGCCGACGGGACGGAGGCGGTGAAAGGGATCGATCTGACGATCCCGGAGGGCGAGTTCTTCGGCTTTCTCGGCGCGAACGGCGCGGGGAAAACGACGACGATCAAGACGTTCTCGACGCTGCTGTCGCCGACCGCGGGGTCGATCACCGTCAACGGCTTCGACGTACGGGACGAGCCCCGCAGGATCCGCGAGACGATCGGCTACATGGCCCAGGAGACCAGCGTCGACGAGGAGCTCACCGCCCGCGAGAACATCCGCTTCGCCGCGCGGGCCTACGGCGTCCCCAAGAGCGAACGGGTCGAGCGCATCGACGAACTGCTCGACCTGGTTGACCTGGCGGACGTGGGCGACAAGCAGGCCAGCGAGTTCTCAGGCGGGATGAAGAAGCGACTGGACGCCGCGACCGCGCTCGTCCACAACCCGCCGCTCGTCTTCCTCGACGAACCGACGACCGGGCTGGATCCGAAGGCGCGCAACCGCCTCTGGGAGTACTTCGAGCGCATCAACGAGCGCGGGACGACGCTGTTTCTCACCACGCAGTATCTCGAGGAGGCCGACCAGCTCTGCGACCGCATCGCCGTCATCATGGACGGCGAGATCGTCGCCACGGGCTCGCCCGCGGAGCTGAAACGGCGGGTCGGCGGGGAGATCCTCGACGTGGACGTCCCCGCCGGGGAGGACGCCCGCGAGCGCGCCGCCGAGATCGCCCGTGGAGGCGACGTCTTCGACGCCGACGCGGACGTGACCGTCACCGACGACGGGATCAGCGTCACCGCCGAGCGGGCGCGCGAGCACGGGACGGACCTGCTCGTCGCCCTGCGCGACGCCGGGATCACCGTCACCGGGTTCAACATCCGCGCGCCGACGCTCGACGACGTCTTCCTCGCGATCACCGGCGAGGAACTCGACTCCGAGGACCGGTCGGCCGACGCCGCCGACGTGACGGAATCGGAGGTGAGCGCCGAATGAGCGAGGCCGCGGGAGACACGGCCGCCGACGAAGCCCGCGCCGACGGCGGGCACGCCCGCACGACGCCGTCGCGCAACTCCTTTATCAGCGATTTCTGGGTGAACTTCGTCCGCTGGAACCTGAAGGCGATACGCAACCCGTTCGTCGTCGTCGGGTCGCTCATCCAGCCGATCATCTTCCTCGTCCTGTTCACGCAGGTGTTCGGCCAGATCGCGACGAGCGCGCTCGGCGGCGGTGGCGGGGCGGGGGGCATCACCTACGAGACGTTCCTGCTGCCCGCCATCGCGATGCAGGTGTCGCTGGCGGCCGCCGCGGGGTCGGGGATCGGTCTCGTCAACGACATGGAGGAAGGGATGTTCGAGAAGACGCTCGTGATGCCGATGAGCCGCTCGGCGATGTTCCTCGGCAAGACCGCCGCCGAGATCCTCCGGATCGTCGTCCAGATCGCCATCATCCTCGTGCTGGGCGCGGTGCTCGGCGCGAACGTCGCCACCGGGTTCCTCGGCGCCGTGGGGATCCTCGGCATTGGAATCCTCTTTTCGCTGTGGTTCATCGCGCTCTCGAACATCATGGCCATCGTAACCCGCGACCAGGAATCGACGATCATCGGCGCGAACCTCCTGCAGTTTCCCCTGCTGTTCGTTTCGACCGCCTTCCTCCCGCTGAACGCGATGCCCGACTGGATCCAGGTCGTCGCGACGTACAACCCGATCACCTACGGCGTGGACGCCGCACGCGCGCTCATGCTCGACCAGGACGTCATGACCGTCGTCGAGGTCACCCGCTTCGGCGGCATCTGGGACACGCTCGTCCCGGCGATCGCCGTGCTCCTCGCGCTCGACGTCGTGCTCGGCGGCGTCATGGTCTACCTGCTCAACCGCGCGTCGAGTTCCGCCGTGCAGTGAGCGCCGAGGCGGCGGCGTCTATCCCGCTGACGTAATACCACCAGTCAATTTGTAGCCCAAAGCACCAAGACTGATACTACCGCCGTCACAACGGCGAAGAAATGCCCTCCACCACACGCCGTACGGCCCTCGGTGCGGTAGCCGGATTCGTCGGCGGCATCGCCGGTTGTACTGGTCTCCGCGACGAGGAATCGTTCCCCATCCAGCAGTCGTGGCAGGCGGGGATTCGTGATCCGTCGTCCGTCGCCACGACAGCAGCCGGACAGCTGTTGGCCGGCTCGCACAGTCCATTCCGCGAGCGGCCAATCGTCGCTGGCCTGGACCCCCGGACCGGTGAGACCACCTGGTCCGTGACGGTCGCGAAGGGAGAGAAATCGCCGCTCGGCGTCGGTGAGGGGCGAGCCTACGCGATCTCGAAGGCCGAAACGATGGTCGCCGTCGACGCGGCCACGGGCGAGCCGGTCTGGCGGCGTCGGCTCGCACCGATCGATGCGGCCGACCCTGGGGTCGTCGAGTTCGCCCCCATCCCGCTCGGTGATCGCATCATGGTCCCGATCTCCGGCACCGAAGATGACGTGCCCGACCGACTGGTCGGCGTCGCCCGGTCGGACGGTGAGACGCTGTTCACCCACGACCTGCCCGCATCGCTGTCGGGCGCTCCCGGCGCGACATCCGACGGCGTGGTCGCGCCCCTGGTCGACGGCCGCGTGCTGTTCCTCGACCGGACCGGCGCAGTCGGATGGACGCGGGATATCGGCGCTCCGCTGTCGGCCGTCGGAACTGCTGACGGGACCGCATACCTCGGCGCCGCCACCGAGGAGCTACTGGCGCTGGAGACCGCGACCGGCAGCGTCGCCTGGGATAGCTCGCTGGCCAACACCGTGTTCGCACGGCCGCTGGTGACCGACGACCGGGTGTACGTCGGCGGCGCAGACTACACCCTCCGGGCGTTCGACCCCGACTCGGGCCGGCAGTTGTGGCGCGACGACCTCGGGAACGCCGTGACCCACGGGCCGATGCAGGTCGGCGACCGCCTGGTGACGCTGGTCGGCGGGACGCACCACATCCGCGGCTCGAGCGGTACCATCCCGTTCAGCCCGACGGCGCTCTACGTCCACGAACAGGACGGCACGCGCGTCCGGAAGATCCGGTTCGACGGGAAGCGGTTCGATGGCGGCAGCATCGAATGGGCACAGGCGACCGGTGAGACGGTGTATCTGGGGCAGACGTACGGTCTGACGCGGGTCGCTCCGGAGGCGATCACCGATGCGTGACGACGACGCCGCTGCCGACGATCCCGGTTTGCCACGGCGCACGACCGAGCGACGGGACAGCCGGGACTGGTCGCGCCGTGGGGCGCTCGCCTCGTTCGCGGCGGCGGGAACGGTCGCGCTGGCAGGATGTAGCCTGCGAGCATCGACGTCCGGCGTCGAACCCCTCTGGGAGCGCGAGTTTGCGACCGCGACGGCGGCGGGCCCACCGGCCGCGACCGACGAGCACGTCGTCGTCGGGGGCCAGGACAAACGCCTCCACGGGTTCACGGCCGATGGGGAGCGGATCCTCTCCGTCGAAACCGGAGGTCCCATCGAGGCGCGACCGGCCGTCCCGACGTCGGGCGGCCCGGTCCACGTCCACAGCACCGACGGTGACCTCTACACGGCCGGGCTGTCGGGGGAGCGACTGTGGCACGTGGAGGGCCAGGCCCGGAACGGATGGCTCGGTCGCCACGGATCGCTGCTGGTCAGCATCGATCCGTCCGACGAGGCGATCACCGGCTACGATGCGCGCGACGGGACCCGTCGTTTCCAGCGCTCCGGAAGCGAGTATCCGGCCCCCGTACTCAGTGACTCTACCAGTGTCTTCCACGTCACGAACTCGGATGGCGACAGGAAGCTGGTGACGCTCGCTCCGGCGACCGGCGAGGTGCTGTGGGAGTCGCAACCTCGCGCGGTCTTCCCCTACGTCGTGGCTGCCGGCGACCGGATCGTGACGGTCCGCCGTTCTACCGTCCGGATGCGCCGGGCCCGCGATGGACACGTCCTGTGGCGGACCGCGGTGGACGGCGAGGTGACGAGCTACTTCGAGCCGCCGGTCTGGCTCGGCGAGCACGTCTACGTACGTATCCACCGCGATGATCGCTCGGACGAGCTGGTTGCCATCGAGCGCGACGGGGGAGCCGTACGGTGGCGCCGAGCCGTCGGGGACGAACTCGAGACGGTGATAGCGACCTCAGAAGGTGTGTTCGTTGCGAGCTCGGTCGACGACCCCGACGGTGGCATCCTCATCCGGCTGGACGCCTTCGACCTCGATGGGACGCGGCGATGGCAGACGACGACCGACGTCGCGATCGGCGGGACGGTCGAGGCTCTGGGTCGGGCCGGCGAGCTTCTCTTTGCGGCCAGCGATACCGAACTCGCCGCCTACGACCCTGCGACCGGGAACCGCCGGTGGCGGTACGATCCGGCGTCCAGACGACTCGGTGTGACGACGGCTGATGGCGCACTGTACGTTTCTCAGCGCGATCGCGGCGGCATAGCACGGCTTCCGACGAGCTGATCCCGGACAGCGATGCCGTGCCGCGGCGTGGGAGACTCTTTCTCGCGGGCTCGAAGGCGTGAGTGTGGTTCACCACGAGTCCCCCGTGATCGAGGAGGGGTAGTCGAGGAACAACACACCGCTATCGATTTGTTGCCAACAGTAATCGTGGAGCCGGCCGTTACCGGTGGCGGTGGGCCGGTTCGCGTGCGAAGTCGTGGAATCAATCGAAGTCGACGTTGAAGTCGTAGCAATCGTCGTCCGTGCCGACGTGGTCACGGTCGCGTTGCCGCTTGAGGACGCGGTTGACCGTTTGCGGCAGTTGTTATTCTATGTAACTGATGACTCGTCACTACCATAATATATTTTATATTCTGGCCGTCGTTGAACTGCAGTTCGTCCACATTATATAAATAGGTTGATATCAGTGGCCCTTTCGAGTTTCTCAGAGAGAGAGATCCGCTTCAAACCCGCGGGGATTTGAGAACGGGCTAGTCGTCGCCTTAGTGCTTAGAAGGCGCGTTTAGCGCGATCCGATTCCCACGACGTTCGTATGGGGATCCGAGACCATGGCGATGAAGTACCGCTTGCAGCCACGGCACAGAATCGACGATAAAGAGCGAATCATCGACAGTATGTATCCCGCCGAGGTCTGAGAGCCAGTTCGGTCATTGCTCGGGTTCTCGTCGGAAAAAGCTCGATATGCAGAATCGGGTCGTTATAGGATGGAACGCGGGGTACAGCCGGGACCACTCGTTAGTGAGCCGGATGGCGGTTTCGTCAACCGTGACGTGACCCGGATCGGCGGCTTCGAGCGGCTGTAACGCCGCCGTCCGTACCCAGCTATGAACGGTCGTCAACAGCGTTTGACACCCAAACTATAGGTAATATGTGTTGTATTTTAAATTGATAGTATTACCTGGTGAAGCCGATGCCGAGCTTCGTCGCAAGTACGGGTGTCGCGTCTCGCCACACAGATCTAACTCGAAGCAGTCGGTGACTCAGTTGAGGTAACGATTTCGACCGGGATACATAGAAACCACGCCACTTCGGCCTGCAGACCGGCTCTGAACACCGCCGTTGTCCGAAAGAGCAGCAGTCAAGTAGTTACAGTGTACAGTTGCAAACGGATCTAGGTGAGCAATGGATGGAGTATCCGGTGAGGCGATCGTTGAGTCCGTCACGATGGTCTTCGTCCTCTCGACGATGGTCTCGATGGGGATGGACGTGTCAGTCAGTCAACTTTGTGCTGCACTCCGGAGACGGCAACTTCTGGCAAAATCCCTGGTGCTAAACCTCGTTGTTATCCCATTACTTTCTTATTCTTTAGTCCGTAATATTCCGATAGAGACGGGGTATGCGGCCGGGATTCTGCTACTCGCTGTCGCTCCAGGAGCGCCGTTCGGCCCGAAGTTTGCGGAAATATCGGACAGCGATACAGCATTCGCAAGCGGCCTCATGGCAATCCTCTGTATGCTTTCGGTTGTGACGATACCACTCTCACTGGTGGTTCTCGTCCCCGGCAATGTCGTCGTAGACCCGCTCGCGATCGGGCAGATGGTTCTGGGTATCCAACTCGTTCCATTATTGGCCGGTCTCGGACTGACAGTCTACCACTCGCCGTTTGCAGACCGCCTGTATCGCCCGATTCAGCGGCTCTCGGATTATTCGTTCGTCGGGTTGATCGTGCTACTACTGATCGTCTACAGCGACGATATGGTTTCACTGATCGGGACCGGGACACTGGGAATCTCAGTAGCCGTTGTGGGAGTATCGTTATCGCTCGGCTATCTCCTTGGCGGTCCCGCACGGACTACACGAGAGGTGCTGGCGACGACGACAGCCGCTCGAAATGCTGCGATCGCCCTGTTTATCGCTACGACCGGCTTTTCGGATCCGAAGGTCCTCACGGTGGTCCTCGTCTTTTCGTTCATCTGCGTCGTCGGATCCGGATTGATCGCAGGTCTGTGGCGGTAACGACTGATCTCACTCCGTATCTTGTCTGAACAGAGCCTGCACAGTCGGAACCCTCCAGTCGTACGAGACTGCGGCCAGTCGAGACAGCAACGTTACGCCCGCACACGCTGCAACCGCGGTGCTTCCGGCGACACCGACACCGGATGTGAGGCAGTAAGCAATCCCGCCAAGTACTGTGCAACTCGCGTAGAAGTCATCGAAAAGAACGAACGGAGAACGATTCAGGAGAATATCCGCGACCGCACCGCCGCCCACGGCGTTGATGGTCGCGATCGCGAGGACGCCAAATGTCGAAACGCTCGCCTCAGTTGCGACGATCGCACCGGTCGTAGTGAAGGCGGCAAGTCCGAGAGCATCCGAGACCAGAGTGACCGGATGAGTGTCCGGGGTCGAGAAGATCACGCTAAAAACGACCGCTAACCCGACTCCGAGAAGGCCTAAGTAGATCTCGATCGGTGACTGAAGAGCCAATGGAACGCGCGTTACGAGAAGATCCCGTGTCGCTCCACCTGCAAACGCCATCATCAGCCCGACGATAGTAATGCCAAATAAGTCGAACTCCTCGCGGATTGCTTTCGACGCCCCGACGAAGGCAAACGCAACTAGCCCGATTGCATTCATAACGGCAAACGGGTCCCCGAACAGTACTTCGATGACGCCCTCAACCATTAGCTACGTCTATAGCGCCTGGGATCTTGAGTACTACGACTCAAGTCAGTGACGAGCGCCTCGCGGACTTGGGAACCGAACGCGCGATCGGAGCCCGGGCGAGCGAGCGGGGCGACATTCCTCACTGCCCGACCCCGGTCTATCACTGGAACGCGATAACTGCCCGAGGTATCCGTTAGCCGACTTCTTCGGGATCGAGGTCCTCGAGCATGCGTCCGAGCCCGCTGGAAACGATATGAGTATCCGAACACATCTTACAGATCGATCGGTCTTCCGGTAGCTCGTACCTGTCGATTTCCTCCACGTACGCCGCGCTGTTCAACGTCGAGCAATCGATCGAGGTGTGATACGTGTCCCCGCCCCTCGTGATGAATACCACGTCGTCGATGGCCTCGTTTGACATCTCAGTTTTCATCCGGTAGTGACCCTCGGCGCTCGTCGCTACGGTCACGACGATCCGGCTCGGTTTCTATTCCGGCAACCATCGCATACAGACCGGTTCTCGTATCGACAGCGATTCACCGTTCGGCGATAGGTCGCCGGTCGCCGTATCCACGTCGAACGCGACGATGTTGTCCGTGTCGCGATTCTCGACGAACAGGAGCTCACCGTCGGGGGAGAGCGCGAAGTGGCGGGGCCACTCGCCGCCGGTAGCCGTCCGGTCGATTCTAGTGATCGTCCCGTCTCCGACGGAGAACGTGACGATCGTATCTTGTCCACGGTTCGAACCGTACACGTACTCACCAGCGGGATGCACGGCGACTTCGGCGGTCTTGTTATCAGCGTCGAAATCCTCCGGGAGCGTCGACACTGTAGCGCACTCGGACAACAGTCCGTCCGATTCCCGATCGAAGACGGTCACAGTCGAGTCGAGTTCGTTGATCAGGAACACCCGCTCGCCGTCCGCGGAGAAGTCGAGATGCCGCGGTCCCGAGCCCGGAGTACAGTCGACGGCGTCGACGCGGGCGAGCGAGCCGTCGTCGTACTGCACCTCGTAGACGACCACCTGATCGGTCCCGAGATCCGGGACGTACGCGAAGCGATTTTCGGGACCGAGCGTGATCGAGTGGGGGTGGGGTGCAGTCTGGCGGTCCGGGTCGACACTCGAGCCCCGATGTTCGATTACTTCGCTCGGCGTTTCGAGTCCGCCCTCGGAATCGATCGGGAGCATCGAGACGGCTCCGCCGGTGTAATGAGCGACGAACAGGAACTGCCCCGTTTCGTCGACCGAACAGTAACAGGGAGCCGTCGCGCCGCTCGGAGCGGCGTCCCGTTCCGTCAGTTCGCCGGTGCTACGGTCGACCTCGTAGGATCGGATGGCGCCTTCGCCGTCCTCGCGAACGGCCGCGTAGAGATAGCGTCCGGACGGGTGAAACGCAACGAACGTCGGGTCCGGCCCGGCCGCTACCGCGTCGAGGCGACGCATCGCGCCAGTCTCGGGATCGATCGCCACGGTGTAAACGCCCTCCTCGGTCGCCGCGCTGTACGTTCCGACAGCCGCTATGTGCTCTTCAGTTGCCATGGTGTTGTCTCGCGTGTAGCTTTCTTTCGGTCATCGGGGTTGCTCGCTCGAATTCGACGGCGGTTCGGTCCACGTCTCACCGTTGTCGACCGGATCGTAGCCGAGCCGCTCCCGAGCGTTTTGGATCGAGAACCAGCGACGATCGTTGTCGCTGACGCCGTTGAAGATATCGAACGTCACTTGCTCGTCCTCGAGGCAACGCTCGACCAACTGGGCGAAATCTCGCCGGGAATGCCACATCGCTTTTATTCGAGCCACCGAACGGCCGTATTCGGAGCTATCGCGCTCGTAGTCGCCGTTCGCGACGTGGCGCTCGGCTCGTCCGTACGGGTGATCGCACCCGTACGGAAGGACAGAGCAGATCCGCAGCGCGTAGAACTGCTTCGGGTATTCGTATCGTTCGACGTAGTACCGGCCGAGATCCTCCCCGAACGATTTCGTCGCGCCGTAGCACGAGTCCGGCCGGACCGGGTCGGTCGGCTCGAGCCGGAGATCGTACTCCGGCTCGTAGAGCTCCGGCGCGTGCTCTTCCTCGTACATCCCCATCACGTGGTTCGTCGACGCGAACACGAACGTCTCGACTTCGGCGGTGCGAGCCGCTTCGAGCGCGTTGTACATCCCGATGACGTTCGGTTCCAGAACGTCCTGCCACTCGCCGTCCGTGTAGGGGTACGCCGCCAGATGTACGACGGCGTCCTGCTCGTCGAACGCGGGACGGATCGCGTCGTACTCGGAGATGTTCGCGACGTGGGTGTCGAAGCCGCCGTATCGGTGATCGGACGGACGATCGGATCGATTCAGATAGGTGAACTCGTAGCTCGGCTCGCCGTCGAGGTGATCGATGATCGCGGTCCCGCACCTGCCGTAGGACCCGGTTACGAGGACGTTCATACCAACGTAGTCAGTGGACAACGGAAATAAACTTGCGATGTGATTCGTTATCGGGATGCGTCGTCCGTCCTCGCCAGGAGTCCGTTCAGATAGGCGACCGCGTGGGCTCGCGACCGGTGGCCCCACTCCGTGTCGCCGACCACGTCGGGGACGTGATCCGGGACGACGACGCCGTCGAACCCGACCTCTCGGAGTTTGTCGATCGCCACTTTCGGGTCGAAATTGCTTTGATCGTCGTCGAGGAACGTCTCGGTGAACCGCGGCCAGGTGCCCACCACGTCGCGGAAGTGGACGAACACGATGTCGTCGTTGCCGCCGAAGTGGACGATCACGTCCTTGACGTCGGCGTCCGGCATCTCCGAGAAGCACCCCAGGCAGAGCTTGAGCCCGTGGTTGTCGCTCGGGACGATCTCCATCGCTCGCTCGAAGGCCTCGCGATTCCGGAATAAGCGGGGGATCCCGCCCAGTTGCTCGACCGACGGCGGATCGGCGGGGTGGAGCGCCATCCGCACGCCGGCGTCCTCCGCGACGGGAAGTACCTCCTCGAGGAACTGCTCGTAGTTCTCCCAGAGCTCTTCCTCGGTGTACTCTCGTTCTAGCTCGTCGACGGGGTCGTACGGCGCGTCGAGGTCGTCGATGTCGAACTCGCGCCCGCGAGCCCCGCCGCGCAGCCGAACTGTCTGCGAGGTACGCATCGGGACGACGCCCCGGGGGTTCCACTGGTAGCCGAGGATCGGGATGTCCGCCTGTCCGAGGTTCCGGATCAGCTGTTTGATCGTCTCGAGTTGGCTCTCCTTGCCCTCCTTGTCGAGCATAATCTTCCCGTAGACGTTGTAGCTCAACGACTGGATCCCCATCAGTCGGAGCCCGGCGTCCTCCGCGCGCCGACGAGCCTGGACGAGGTCGGAGACGCTCGGCACGACGCCGTCGTCGATCGTGATCGTCTCGTCGTCGTTGCTTCCTTCGTCTTCGAACACGTCGCCGCGCGGGGAGCGGTGATCGAGGAAGATGTCCTCGACGCCGATCTGGCGGCAGAACGCGAGACGCTCGTCGGACAGCGTCCGGGTCCGAAGACCGGTGCGGAGCGGCAGTTCGTCTATGTCAGTCTCTGGTCGTTCTCGTTGCATGGTATTGTCTCTCTCTGAGCGGGGCTTAGGTGTTTTGGAATTCCCTTCGGATGGTCCGGCGGGGCGCTCGACACGGCTGGCCCTGTGCTGGGACAGACTACGCAGTATCAGGAGACGAGCCGATCAATGTCGTCGTCGAGCTTGTTGTAGATCTCCTCGGCGCGGGCAGCTTCGTCCTCGGTGAGCGGGCGAATCGGCTCTCTCACGTTCCCGCCGTGGAGGCCGGCGAGTTCGAGGCCCTTCTTGACGGCCGGCACGCTGATCGCTCCGCCGAGCGTGTTGTTCTGGCCGGTTTCGTCCCGAAAGCGCTGATACGGAAGGCAGACGTCCCTGATCGTACGTGCGCGCTCCCAGTTCTCCTCAGACAGTGCCTGAAACAGCTCCTGGCCGACTTCGGGACGGAAGTTGCTGACACCCGCGGTGAACCCTTCGACACCTTCCGCCCAGTAGGCGACCGCGTACGGTTCCGCAAGTCCGTTGACCCAGACGACGTCGTCGTCGCCAGCCTGAATCGCTTCCCCCAGCTTCACTGAGTCCTTCAGGGCGTACTTGATCCCGACGATGCCGTCGATCCTGGTCAGATCGGCGAGGTACTCGGCCGACGGATCGAAGCCGCGTACGTACGGCACCAGCGGCGCGTCGGTCGCCGACGACAGGCTGCGATAGTACTCCAGCAACCCCCGCTCGTGGAGGTACGTGTGATCCGGCGGCATGATCATCATCGCGTCGGCGCCGATCCGATCGTACGCCTCGATCAGCTCTCGGGCGCCGGCCGTGCTCCCCCCGACGCCGGCGAGAACGCACGCGTCCGACGGCAGCGCGTCGACGATCGTCTCGACGCTGTCGACGCGCTCTTGCTGGGAGAGAGAGTGGTACTCGCTGATGTTCGCGGCCGCAAGGAAAGTACGCATCCCGTCGTCGTAGAGCGACTGGGCGTTCTCCGCGATCTTCCGGTGCTCGATCTCCAGAGCCTCGTCGAACGGCGTGAGCAGTCCGACGGCGACGCCTCGCAACTGCTCTTTGACCTGCGCTGCTGGCAATGACATCACTTGTCACGTTACGGCCATAGGCAATAAACCCATCGCCACCGGATCCGGAGAGGGCCGCAGCGGAAACGATCACCGATGAGCCGGTAGTGCCCGAGATCGAACAGACGGGGGCACCCCCAAGATCCGTGTCAGGTAACCGACTTCGGTCAACGCGGTCAGTAGTTCCGGTATACCGTCTTCGTGGACGTGAAGAAGTCGAGTCCGGCGTCGCCCTGTTCGCGGTACGTGTTCGTCGACGAGTTCTTGTAGCCGCCGAAGGGGACGTGTAGTTCCAGTCCGGTCGTCTTCTCGTTGACCTTCGCGACGCCCGCCTCGATGCGGTCGACGAACTCGTCGGCCTCGGTGAGATCCTGCGTGACGATGCTCGCCGAGAGCCCGTACTCGACGTCGTTGGCCAGCGCCAGGGCGTCCTCGAAGTCGGTCGCCTCGATGACCGAGAGGACCGGCCCGAAGATTTCCTCCTGGGCGATCTGCATATCGTTGTCGACGTCCGAGAACACCGCCGGCTCGACGTAGTATCCCTCCTCGTACTCCGCACCGGAGGGCCGCTCACCGCCGGTTTCGAGCGTCGCACCCTCCTGCTGCCCGAGCTCGACGTATTCGAGCGTCGACTCGAGCTCGCTCTTCGAGACGTGCGGTCCCATGTCGGGATCGTCGAGTCCGGCCCCGATCTCGACGTCGGTCGCGTACTCGACCATCGCGTCGACGAACTCGTCGTAGATCTCCTCGTGGACGATCGCCCGGGACGCCGCCGTACAGGACTGGCCCGTCGTGCCGAAGGCGCCGACGCCGAGAATCTCGACCGCCTCCTCGATGTCGGCGCTCGGCATCACGACGGTCGGGTTCTTGCCGCCCATCTCGCACTGGACGCGCTTGAGATCGTCCGCAGCGGTCTGTGCGACGCTCGTCCCGACGGCGGTACTCCCGGTAAAGGAGACGCCGTCGACGTCGTCGTGTTCGGCCAGCGGCGTCCCGACGCTGCTGCCCGATCCGGTCACCATGTTCGCGACGCCGTCCGGCAGCCCCGCCTCGTCGAGACACTCGAAGAGGATCGCCGTCATGCCCGGGGCGGCGGACGCGGGCTTGACGACCGCCGTGTTCCCCGCGGCCAGCGCGGGGGCGAGTTTCCAGGCGGGAATCGCGACCGGGTAGTTCCAGGGCGTGATCAGCCCGACGGTTCCGAGCGGTTCGCGCTTGGTGTACAGATCCTTGTTCCGCCCGCTGGGTGACTTGCTGATCCCGCCGAGATCGAGGGACTTCTGGGCGTAGTACGCGAAGATGTCGATCGCGCGCTGGACCTCGCCGGCGGCTTCGGACCGCGTCTTCCCCTCTTCGCGTACGAGGGCTTCGGTCGCGGACTCCTTTCGCTCTTCGAGGAGTTCGCCGGTCCGCTTGAGAACGTCGCCGCGCTCAGGGCCGGGCGTGTTTGCCCACGTTTCCTGCGCGGCGACCGCAGCGTCGATCGCAGCGTCGACGTCCGCGGGCGACGAGGACTGGAACCGCCCGACGATCGACGACGGCTCCGCCGGGTTCTGTACGTCGAACGTGTCGCCCGATTCGGAGACGACCCACTCGCCGTCCACGTAGTTCTCGTAGACTGTTGGCATCCCGAGAAGCTTCCGCTGCCGTCTATACAAATGTTTTGATCAAGCGATCGTCGCGTGGAGTACCGAAGGGGAAACCGAGCGGCGGCGTTCCGCAGTGGTGCTCACTGATATCGCGAATTTACTTCGATGACGTTGGCCGCCTGGGCGATCGTCTCTTTCAGTTCGTTCTCGATCCGGTCGTCGGTCATCCGTTGTGACGGTCCCGAAATGCTCAGGGCGCCCAGAACGCCAGCCTCCGGTGCGGAGACCGAGATGCCGATGCAGCGAACGCCGGGAATGTTCTCCTGATTGTCGATCGAGTATCCGCGGTCCCTGATCGTATCCAGATCCTCGTAGAGGCGCTCCTCGTCGGTGATCGTGTGTTCCGTCTGTTCGGGGAGTCCGTGCTGATCGACGATCTGCTCGACCGCATCCTCCGAGAATTCCGCCAGGATAGCCTTGCCGAGCGAGGTCGAGTGCATCGGCATCCGCTTCCCGACCCTCGATGCGGTCTCGACCGCGGATTCCCCTTTCGACTTTGCGACGTAGACGACGCGACCGTTCTCTTCGGCGCCGAAGTGGACAACTTCGCCGGTGCCTTCCGCCAGTTCACGAACCTGATTTCGGACGATCTCGTGGTCCGCCACGCCGTTCTTGGCCGTTTCCGCGATATCGAGAAACTTGAGGCCGAGCGAGTACGTGTACCCGTCTTTGACGACGAGATTTTCCTCGTTGAGCGTCGCCAGGTGCGCGTGGACGACGCTCTTCGAGAATTCGAGTTCCTCGGCGATCTCCGTGACGCCTGCACCGCCGCTGTCCTGGAGGTATTCGAGTATGCGACAGGTCTTCTGGACTGCGTCGATCTGCCGCGGCGTGTTCGTGGGCATGTGCGAACGTTTGACACCAGCGCATAAAACGCTTGTTCTACAGTGTCGAATCATTCGGTAGAAGCTCTCACGAGCACAGTTCCCGACCGATATAGTTCGATGATTGCCAGTTGCCGGAGGAGAATAGACGAGTGAACAGCTCACAAGGACGTTTGTCGAATGGCGCGTTCCCGTCTGGTTTTCTGAGACTGACAGATGAGCAGACACCTGCAGCCAGTATTATTGCGCCGCCGATCGCCAATCCGTTCGACAGAATCGAATCTTGTGGTGTAGGGCGAATATAGGCTGATTTCGTCCTTTGGTCCGAGCCCGCCTACGAGACGCAGCAGGTCGGCACTCGCCCGTCGGTCGTCCCGCGGATTGTAAGGACCCCTTTGTATTACACACATAACTATGTAAGGACTATATCGTGGGGACGTTCCCAGAAATTTTGTGGTTGGTGGTTTACAGCGCTACTGTTGTAATATAACGGCGACCATTCGTTGAGACAGAGGCGGTGGGGCCGCTCCCTTCTACTGCCGATCCTCCACCGATGCGTTCGACTCTGGCGAATCATCGCGTATGAGTGATGGTTTCGACGTACAGAAGGAAACGAGCAACGAGCCGGTCGTCGTTCTATCAGGATTACCGCACACCGTCGGACAGACGGTATCAACCGGAGTTTCGCCTGGGATCTCGCCTCAGGAAACAACTTCAGGCCTTGATGCTTCTACCAGAGACTGGCGGTAGAAACCCCAACACGTCCTATTCGTCTCTAGAGAACGAAGATTGACGGCACTAACGGAACTACGAGCGCGATCACCCATCGTAGATTCGGAACTTATTGAAAAATAAGGCAGTATTGTTTCAGTGTCAGAGTCGCTAAGAAATCTTTTTACGCGTCTGCTCTCTCAGGTTGAGATAGATGGTTCCACCAGTTGCACGTCGCGAACCGGCGACCGGACCGAACACGACTGTCACGAGACGAATCGTCGAACGCGTCTCTGAAATCACGGACGAGGAAGCCACGGAGTTGCCGCCGCTGTACAACGCGGTCGATCCCGAGGCGCTCGGCGAACTCGTCGACTCCGCCTCGAACCACGCGCAATCGCTGAAAATCACGTTCACGTACGTCGGCCACAAAGTGACAGTCGACGAGACCGGTGCAGTTCGCGTTTCCCCGATTCACTGAACCGAGCCGTCCGAGAGCACCCTGCTCAACCGAACGCCGAGCAAGCGCTGGCTACTGGAGTAGTCCCTGCCCGGAGTCACTTGTGATCCTCTCAACGCCGGCGCAACCGGTTACTCGAAGGCAGTCAGTAGTTTTTTGTCCGACCGCGGGGCAGTAGTAGACATGGCCTTCGAAGCCGACGAGTATCTGCTCGAATCCGATGCAGCCAAAACGCTGTACGCGGAGATCGAATCCCTCCCCGTCGTGGATCCCCACAGCCACGCCGACCTCTCCGAAATCGTCGAGAACGACGGGTGGGACGACATCTGGGAAGTGGAGGGAGCGACGGACCACTACGTCTGGTCGATGATGCGAAAGCGGGGCGTGCCGGAACGCAAGATCACGGGTGACGCCTCGAACAAGGAAAAGTGGATGGCGCTCGCCGAGGTGTTCCCGGAGCTCGCCGGGAATCCCACCTACGAGTGGATCCAACTCGATCTCCGACGCCGATTCGGCATCGAGAAGCCGCTCTCCGCCGAGACGGGCGAAGAAATCTGGGAGGAGACCAAGGCCCGGCTCTCGGAGCAGTCCATGAAACCTCAGTCGCTGCTGGACGATCTGGACGTCGAAGTCCTCTGTACGACCGACGATCCGACGTCGGATCTCGCCGACCACAAGACGGCCGAGGACGCCGTCGACGGCATCGACACGCGCCCGACCTGGCGCGTCGATCGAGCGCTAAAGATCGATCAGCCGTCCTGGAGAGAGTTCGTCGACGAACTCGAAGCGGCGACCGGGACCGACACGGCCAGCCTTTCGGGGTATCTCTCCGCGCTCGAGGACACCCACGACCACTTCGCCGAGCACGGCTGCCGAGCGTGCGACCTGAGCCTCGAGGAGGTCGTGACCCGCCCGGTCGGCGAACAGCGGGCCGAAGAGGTGTACGACGCCGCGCTCGCCGGAGAAAACCTCTCGCGAGCGGAGATCGTCGACTTCCAGGCGTTCCTGCTCGAGGAGATCGGCCGGCTCAACCGGGAGAAAGACTGGGTCACGCAGCTTCACATCGGCGCGGTCCGCGATTACCGCGACGAGCTCTACGAGACGGTCGGCGCCGACGCCGGCGGCGACGTCTCCACGCAGTCGATCGAACTCGCCGACAATCTGCGATACTTCCTCAACGAGTTCGACGGCGACATGGAGATCATCCTCTACACCGTCGACCCGACGCACTACCCGACGCTCACGACGCTGTCGCGCGCGTTCCCCAGCGTGAGCGTCGGTCCAGCGTGGTGGTTCAACGACAGTCCCTACGGCATGGACGAGCAGCTGCGCCAGATGGGCTCGGTCGACCTGCTCGCGAACCATGCGGGGATGGTCAGCGACTCGCGGAAGCTGATCTCCTACGGCTCGCGCTTCGAGATGTTCCGGCGAGTGCTCGCGAACGTCCTCGGCGAGATGGTCGAGCAACGTCGGATGCCGATGGACCACGCGAAACAGCTCGCGACGCATCTGGCGTACGATCGTCCTCGTTCACTGTACGAGTTCTAGTCGTTTCGGGACGCGACTCGCTTCTTTTGCGCCCGTTCACGTCGTCTCGCCTCGTCGTTGAGCGGGGTGTTTCACTGACCGAACGGTTGGTCAGGTAATGAAAATGAATAAATATGGGGAACAGGAATGGGGGAAGTGAGGCATGACAAGCCACAACAGTGTGCGGAGACGCCAGATTTTGAAAGCGGCCGGTGGTGCAGGACTGACGACGTCGATCGCAGGCTGTCTGGGAGGCGGCGGTAGTGGCAGCGACGGACCGCTGCAGATGACGCTACACACCCAGACGCCCGAGTCGGTTCGCCAACAGCTCGAACCGACGCTCAAGGAGGCCGGTCTCTCAGAAGACATCGACATCGAGATCAACACCGCGACGCCGGGGCAACTCGAAACCCAGTACCGGCAGTGGCTCAACGCGGGGCGTAGCGAGCCCGACATCCTGCTGATGGACGTCGGGTGGTCGATTCCGTTCATCCGCCGCGGGCAGCTGCTCAACCTCAACGACCATCTCGACGAGAGCGAAATCGACACGCTGGAGAACGATTACAACGGCCCGAGCGTCAATTCGAGCCGCGGTCGGGACGGCAACATCTACGGCGTGCCGTTCATGTTCGACGTCCGCGGGCTCCTGTACCGGAAGGACCTGGCCGAGTCGGCCGGGTACGATCCCGAGGGCAGCAACTGGGGATCCGAGCCGATGTCGTGGGGGGAGGCGTCCCAGATAATCGCCGACGTGCGCGACTCGCAGGGCCTCGACTACGGGATGACGATGCCGTTCGAGCTCTCCCAGACGATCACCTGCTGTGCGTTCAACGGGATGATGTCCCAGTGGGGTGGCGCGTACTTCGGCGGTCGCGAAAACCTCTTCGGACCGATCGGCGACCGGCCCGTCACCGTCGACGAGGAGCCCGTGTTGAACGCGCTTCGGATGCTCCGGACGTTCTTCCACGGGCACGACGACGAGCACTCGCTCGACGAGTCGACGTACACGGGCGGAATCGTTCCGCCGGACTCGCTGGGATGGCGGTACACGTCCGACATGGAGTCGTTCCTGAACGGCGATGCCTTCGCGTATTCGGTCGGCAGTCCGGCCTTCGTTCGGCTCGGTGCGAGTGAACAAAACTTCGGCGATCAGGTCAACGAGAAGCTCGGCATCATGCCGTACCCCTACGGCGTGCCGGAATCGGAGTCCCAGTACGACAGCATCGGCGGGACGATGTCACCCCTGGCCGGGTACAACCTCTCGATCAATCCGAACTCGAACAAGATCGATACGGCGCTCGAAGTGCTTCGGACAGTGATGACCGACGAGTTCCACATGAACTGGTACGAGCTCTCGGGGACGCTACCGCCGAAACCGTCGCTCCTGTCGTCGGATCGCGCCGCGCAACACGAGATGTTCGGCCAGTACATGGACGCGATGTCCGTCGCCGCGGACAACGCGATCCCGCGGCCCGTCACGCCGATCTACTTCCAGCAGTCGGATATCATCGCCCAGGAAGTCCACAACGTCGTCTCCCAGAGCAAGACGCCCGAGAGCGGGATGAGCGATCTGAAAAGCCAGCTCCAGGAGATCGAAGACCAAAATGCCTAGCAACGAGACACGCGCTCCGCGCTCCGCAAGCAGGGTTCCGGCGCCGCTGCGGGCCGGCGGAGCGAGGTTCAACGACTGGATCGAGAACCTCTCCGACACCGGGTTCGCGTACTTCGTGCTACTGCCGGTGCTCCTGGTCTTCGGCGTACTGGCGGCGTGGCCAGTAGTGTTCACGTTGGAGACGTCGCTGTTCGCCGACAGCTTCTCGCAGTTCAGAGGGGAGTTCGTCGGCCTCCAGAACTACGTCGAGCTGCTGACCGGGCAGCGCGACGCGCTGTTGATTCGACCGTTCCTCGACCTGAGTAAGCCGTTCCAGAGCATTCTTCCGGTCACGATGATCTACACGGTCGTGACCGTCGTACTGGTCACCGCCCTGGGTCTGATCCAGGCGCTGATCCTCAACAAGGCGTTCCGAGGGCGGTCGATCGTCCGGGTGGCCGTCTTGCTCCCGTGGGCCGTCCCGATCGTCGTTCAGGGGATGATCTTCTACCTGCTGTTCATCCCCGATGCGGGGCTCGGAACGCAGATCTTCAACGACCTCGGGCTGATCGGAACGCGTCCGCTCAACAACAGCGCGCCGGCGATGGGCGTCGTCGCGCTTTCGGCGATCTGGAAGCGCTCGGCGTTCGTCGCGCTGATCGTGCTCTCGGGGCTACAGAGCATCGATCAGCGGCTCTACGACGTCGGCGACGTCGCCGGCGCGTCGCGCTGGGAGCAGTTCCGCCTCATCACGCTGCCGCAGGTGATGCCGCTGTTGCTCGTCGCGATGCTGCTGTCGTCGATCGGATCGATGCGAGTGTACGGTCAGATCGACGCCATCAGCAACTGCAGCACCGTCCCGTCGCTGACCTGTGCGGTCGTCGGGACGTTCAACGGCAGCCTGTACGGCACCGCATCCGCGCTGGCGGCGATTACGGCGGCGCTGATCGGGCTCGTCTCGATGCTCTACCTCGTCAAGTTCAGCCGGTCGAACGCGGGTGGTCTCTAACATGGCAACGAAATCCCAATCCTCCGACGACGGATCGCTCGCCCAGCGGTGGGTGTCCTACAGCCTCACCGAGTCCGAATCGTTCTACAGGAACCTGTTCCGGGTCGCGACGGCGATCGTTCTTTTGATCGCCCTGTTCCCGTTCTACTACATGATCGTCGTGGCGCTCACGCCGAACGGCAGGACGACTGAGGCCGGGCTGTTGCCGGCGGGGTTCGACCCGTCCTCGTTCGTCGAGATCTTCCAGGTGATCCCGCTCCATCGGTTCATCTTCAACAGCCTCTTTATCGCCAGCTCGGTCACGGTGTTCGTGCTCTTCGTGGGGAGCTTCGCCGGCTACGTGTTCGGCCGCATGGAGTTCCGCGGTCGACAGCCGCTGTTCCTCGCGATCGTCGCGATCTCGTACTTCCCCGGCGCGACGTTCCTCGTCGGGCTGTTCAAGCTACTCACGGGGAACGTGACGGTCATGGGCATCAGCAGTCCGAACCTGTTCAACACGCCCGCAGCCGCCGGACTCCCCATCACGTCGCTGGCGCTCCCCTTCGCAGTCCTACTGTTAACCACGTTCTACAGCCAGATTCCGGACGGGCTCGAGGATGCGGCGCGGGTCACGGGGTCGACGCGGATCGGCGCGCTGTATCGCGTCATCGCGCCACTCTCGGCACCGGGACTGGTCACGGCGGGGGTCCTGACTTTCATTACCGCGTACAACGAGTTCTTCTTCTCCCAGCTGATGACGACCGGCGCGGCCGAAGACTGGTCGCCGCTAGTCTGGGGGCTGACGAGCTATCAGTCACAGGTTGCGATCCGCTACGACCTGATGGCGGCGGCGAGCCTCGTCGGCGTCATCCCGGTCGCGCTGCTCGTGCTGTTCGCCCAGCGCCGGATCGTCAGCGGCCTCTCCTCGGGATCGCTCAAAGGATGACACGTACGAAACCAACTACTCACAGGATACAATGACTCACCTACAACTTGACGGTGTAACCAAGCGGTACAGCGACGTCGTCGCAGTCGACGACATGAACCTAGACATCGAGGACGGCGAGTTCATCTCGCTGATCGGTCCCTCCGGCTGTGGCAAATCGACGACGCTGGAGACGATCGCCGGCCTCACGAAACCCTCCGAAGGTACGATCGAGATCGCCGGCGACGACGTGACCGACGCCCCGCCGAAGGATCGGGACATCGCGATGGTGTTCCAGAACATCGCGCTGTTCCCGCACATGACCGTGCGCGAGAACATGGACTTCGGGCTCCGGTTGAAGAACTACGAGCAATCGGAGATCGACGAGCGCGTCGAGGAGGCCGCCGAGATCCTCCAGATTCAGGGGATGCTCGACCGGATGCCGGACGAGCTCTCGGGCGGCCAGCGCCAGCGCGTCGCGATCGGCCGCGCGATCGTCATGGATCCCGAAGTGTTCCTGATGGACGAGCCCCTGGCGAATCTCGACGCCAAACTCCGGATCCACATGCGGACCGAACTCCAGCGGCTCCAGCAAGATCTCGACGTGACGACCGTCTACGTCACCCACGATCAGGCCGAGGCGATGACGATGTCCGACCGCATCGCGATCCTCAACAACGGCGAACTCCAGCAGTTCGCGCCGCCCCTGGAGTGTTACAACTACCCCGCCAACAGGTTCGTCGCGGGCTTCATCGGATCGCCGAGCATGTGCTTCATCGAGGGGGACGTCTCGGCAGGGACGTTCGAAGCGTCCGAGATGGGGCTGTCTGTCGATGTTCCCGGCGGTCAGAACGGCGACCTGACGGTCGGCGTCCGACCCGAAGACGTCTACCTCGCGCGGGACGACGCCGTCGCGAATCCGACCGACCCCGTGACGCTGACCGTCGACGTCGTCCAGCCGATGGGCGACGAGCTCACCGTCTACCTGCGCGGTAACGACGGCGGTGCCGGCTTCGAGACGGACACCGACGACCCGGATGAAATTGCCCAGACCGATCAGCTGCTGATGAGCGCCAGTCCCGACGAGGACATCGAGGCCGGCGAGCGAGTCGACGTCGTGCTCGACCGAGAACGGGTCCACCTGTTCGACGCCGTGACCGGCGAGGCGATCACCCACGGCATCGAACAGCAGGCCGAAGCGATGTCGAGATAACGGAACGCGGGGCGTACTTCTTCCGCCGGTCGAACCGGCACGGGCTGTAAGCACACTCAACGCGTACGTTCCCGGTCATCACGCGTCGGGGTTCGATGCTATTGTTCAGTATCTTTTTATATAATGTCATTGTATACCAGTACGATGTAACTGTTAGAGCATCCGCGAGACAGCTACTCGCTCGACAGCACCTGGCAGGCGATTCCCGACCAGTACGAGAGGTTTCGAGACCCCCTCGAAGCCATCTCCGACGAAGACGACGATGGGGACGTGACAGGACTCCCCGACGAGGACGGGCAGCCAGCGATGAGCCTCGAGCCGATCTACGAGCCCAGCGCCTCGGCCAGCGACGACATGACCGACTTCAACATCTACGACGGCTACTCGGTCGATCTGCCCGCAAGCTGGGGCGAGGAGATCCCCGAGTTCCGCCACTTCGAGGGCTGGGTCTGGTTCGCCCGGACGTTCGACAGAGCCGAATTCGACGAGGACGACCGCACCTTCCTGCGCTTCGGCGCCGTCAACTACAAGGCCGAAGTCTGGCTCAACGGCGAGCACCTCGGCGACCACGAAGGCGGCTACACGCCTTTCAGCTTTGAGATCACCGACGAACTCGAAGACAGCGAGAACGTCATCGTCGTCCGGATGGACAACCAGCGCTACGAGGACGGCATCCCTGACGAGTTCACCGACTGGTACAACTTCGGCGGCATCAACCGCTCAGTCGATCTCGTCTCGGTCCCTGAGTCGTATCTCCGGAACTTCAAGATCGAGACCTCGATCGCGGGTGACGACGTCGACATCCGCGTCGACGCCTGGCTTGACGGGCCCGAGACGGGTGCCGACAGCTCGGTCGCGCTCCCGGAGTTCGGCGTCGACGAGCCGCTCGCGTCCGACGGCGACGGTCGCCTCAGCGCCGAGTTCACGATCGATCGAGACGACGTGACGCTGTGGAGCCCCGAAGATCCGAAGCTGTACGACGTCGAGGTTACGTACGGCGAGGACGCCGTCACCGACCGCGTCGGCCTCCGCGAGATCGACGTTCAGGGGAGCGACGTGCTGGTCAACGGCGAGGCGGTGGAGCTTCGCGGCATCGCACTCCACGAGGAAGCCGACGGCAAGGGGCGCGCGCTCGACGATTAGGACGTCGACACGCGCTTCCAGTGGATCGACGAGCTGGGCTGTAACTACGCGCGGTTCGCTCACTACCCTCACACCGAGAAGATGGCCCGGCGGGCGGACGAAGAGGGGATCCTCCTGTGGGAAGAGATCCCGCCGTACCACAACATCAACTTCGGTGACGAAGAGGTCCAGAAGTTGTACCGCCAGCAACTCCGAGAACTGATCCAGCGCGACTGGAACCGCGCGTCGGTCGTGCTGTGGTCGATCGCCAACGAGACCGATCACACGGACGAGACCCGAAACGAGGTCCTTCCCGAGATGGCCGACTACGTTCGCGACCTCGACGATACGCGCCTCGTGACCGCGGCCTGTTTCGTCGACGAAACCGACGACGGGATCGTCCTGCAGGACCCCCTCGAGGAGCACCTCGACGTGATCGGCATTAACGAGTACTTCGGATGGTACTACGGCGACGCCGACGACATGGAACACTTCCAGGACAATCCCGACGGAACGCCGGTGGTCGTCTCCGAGACAGGCGGCGGCGCCAAGTGGGGCAACCACGGGAGCGAGGAGGACCGCTGGACCGAGGAGTTCCAGGCCGAGATCTACCGCGGCCAGACCAAGGCCCTCAGCGAGATCGACCAGATCGCCGGCATGTCGCCGTGGATCCTCTTCGATTTCCGCGCGCCGCTACGCCAGAGCGAGTACCAGCGCGGGTACAACCGGAAGGGCGTCGTCGACCAGCGGGGTCGCAAGAAGCAGGCGTTCCACGTCCTCCGGGAGTTCTACGAGTCCGAAGAACTCTGACGCAGCCGGGATTGGAGTTCTCCTCGCCAGCCAGTCGGGCGACGGTTCGCCGTATCGCGACACCGCCGACCGAACCCCGATATGAATCGTTGTGCACCGATACCCGGCGCAGTAATTCAGTATATTTTTATGCCGTGTCACGGAATACCAGTAATGATGCAACTGTTAGAGTATCCGCGAGACAGCCACTCGCTCGACGGCACCTGGCAGGCGATTCCCGACCAGTACGAGATGTTTCGGGACTACTTCGACGACTTCGTCGAAGACGACGATGGCGAGTCGGCAGCGCTCCCCGACGATGGCAACGACGAGGAGGGGCAGCCGGCGCTGAGTTTCGAGTCGATCTACGAGCCCAGCGCCTCGGGCGACGACGACATCACCGACTTCAACATCTACGACGGCTACTCGGTCGATCTGCCCGCCAGCTGGGGCGAGGAGATTCCCGAGTTCCGCCACTTCGAGGGCTGGGTCTGGTTCGCCCGGACGTTCGACAGAGCCGAATTCGACGAGGACGACCGCACCTTCCTGCGCTTCGGCGCCGTCAACTACAAGGCCGAAGTCTGGCTCAACGGCGAGCGCCTCGGCGACCACGAAGGCGGCTACACGCCTTTCAGCTTTGAGATCACCGACGAACTCGAAGACGGCGAGAACGTCATCGTCGTCCGGATGGACAACAGCCGCTACGAGGACGGGATTCCGAACGAGAGCACCGACTGGTACAACTTCGGCGGCATCAACCGCTCGGTCGATCTCGTCTCGGTCCCCGAATCGCACCTCCGGAACTTCAAGGTCGAGACCTCGCTCGCTGACGACTCGGTCAACGTGCAGGTCGACGCCTGGATCGACGGCCCCGAGACGGGTGCCGACGGCTCGGTCGCGCTCCCGGAGCTCGGCGTCGACGAGCCGCTCGCGTCCGACGGCGACGGCCGCCTCAGCGCCGAGTTCACGATCGACCGAGACGACGTGACGCTGTGGAGCCCCGAGAGCCCGCGGCTGTACGACGTCGAGGTCACCTACGGCGAGGACGCCATCACCGATCGCGTCGGACTGCGCGAGATCGACGTTCAGGGGAGCGACGTGCTGGTCAACGGCGAGACGGTGTGGCTCCGCGGGATCGCGCTCCACGAAGAAGCTGCCGGCAAGGGACGCGCGCTCGACACCGAAGACGTGCAGACGCGCTTCCAGTGGATCAACGAGCTGGGCTGTAACTTCGCGCGGCTTGCACACTATCCCCACACCGAAGAGATGGCCCGAACGGCCGACGAGGAGGGGATCCTCCTGTGGGAAGAGGTCCCGGCCTACTGGGACATCAACTTCGGCGACGAGGAGATTCAGGAGCTGTACCGCCAGCAGCTCCGCGAGCTGATCCAGCGCGACTGGAACCGCGCCTCCGTTGCACTGTGGTCGATCGCCAACGAGACCGACCACAACGACGAGACGCGGAACGAAGTGCTTCCCGAAATGGCCGACTACGTCCGCGACCTCGACGACACGCGCCTCGTGACCGCGGCCTGTTTCGTCGACGAAACCGACGACGGGATCGTCCTGCAGGACCCCCTCGAGGAACACCTCGACGTCGTCGGCGTCAACGAGTACTACGGCTGGTACTACGGCGATGCGGACGACCTTCAGGGGCTCCAGGAAGAGTCCGACGGGACGCCGATCGTCATCTCCGAGACGGGCGGTGGCGCCAAGTGGGGCAACCACGGGAGCGAGGAGGACCGCTGGACCGAGGAGTTCCAGGCCGAGATCTACCGCGGCCAGATCGAAGGCGCCAGCACCAACGACCAAATCGCCGGCATGTCGCCGTGGATCCTCTTCGATTTCCGCGCGCCGATGCGACAGAACGAGTACCAGCGTGGGTACAACCGGAAGGGCGTCGTCGACCAGCACGGTCGCAAGAAGCAGGCGTTCCACGTCCTCCGGGAGTTCTACGAGTCCGAGGAACTCTAACGCGCTCGAACGCTATCTTCGCGCTCTGACGCGATCTCTCTGATCGACCGTCCACGGGGATTCCAGAAGGGTCATCGACGGGGGATTGGATTCCGGGAAACCGGCGACGGGGATACGGGGTTTCGGGAACGCCAGTACCTCTGAGGTCTTTTTCGTCGCGGTCGCTTTCGCGATCGACCGATTACTCGACCGATTCGAGGAGACCTCGCATGTACCCGATCGCGAACATCCGCCCCTTCGTGTGGTAGCCCGGGTTGGAGTTGTCCTCGCCGGCCATCGTCGGGACGTGGTCCGGCCGCATCACGACGTCGGGACCGACCGCCTCTTGATAGGCTGCCATCGCCGCGTGCATGTCGGTCGGACCGTTGTCGTGCCAGGTCTCCACGAACTCGTCGGCGTCGCCCTCGACGTCGCGGAAGTGGACGAAGTTGATCTTCTCGCCGAACCGGCGGATCGCGGCCGGGACGTCGGCGCCCATCGCCGCGAAGTTGCCCTGGCAGAACGTCACGCCGTTGTGCTCGCTGTCGACGACGTTCAGGATCCGCTCGTAGTTCTCGACGCTGTTGGCGATTCTGGGGACGCCACGGACGGATTCGCGGGGCGGGTCGTCGGGATGCAGTCCCAGCTTGACGCCCGCTTCTTCGGCGACGGGGACGACCTCCTCGAGGAAGTACGCCAGCGCCGAGAAGATGTCCTCCCGGGACTGTTCGGAGGCGGGGACGGTCGGCCCACCCTGCATCTTCGCGTTGTCGTAGCCGGTCACCAGCGAGCCGCCCCGAGCCTCGTTGTGCGCTTCGGTACGGGCCCACCGGACGCCGCCCATCCAGTCGTAGCAAATCGTCGAGATGCCGAGTTCACCGCAGTCCCGGACGAACTGCTTGAACTCCGCGATGTCCTCGTCGCGGCCCTCCAGTCCGAGCCGGACGCGGTCGGTCAACGGGACGCTGCCCTCGATAACGGAAAATTCGAGGCCGTCAGCTTCGAGCCAGTTCTTGAGCCCTCGAAGCTCGTCGAACGTCCAGTTGGTCTTGTCGTCGCCGATCTCCAGGGGGTGGATGACGGCGTCTCTAACTCCCATCTGCTTTGCCAGTTCCCACCGTTCGTCGGGCTCTGGCGGCAGCACTAGCGCTGGGCGAACCATACAGGATGGTGGCCGTCGTTCTGTATATAACTTTCCCTCCCAGCAGTCCGCAGAGGTGAGGAATCCGGAATCTGATGCCAGCTACGAGAAGCTCTCGGGTATCTGGGAACAGTGCAGAGCGACACTGACCGA
The DNA here is from genome assembly GCF_039522665.1 of Natronoarchaeum mannanilyticum. NCBI lineage: Archaea > Methanobacteriati > Methanobacteriota > Halobacteria > Halobacteriales > Natronoarchaeaceae > Natronoarchaeum > Natronoarchaeum mannanilyticum. The sequence goes on along the minus strand of NZ_BAAADV010000008.1, from coordinate 81,702 downwards.
CACCGGTATCGTTTGCAGATACGTACACCCTTTTGCTTTCGGAAAGGTTAGTCCCTTCCATGGCAATCGAGACAGTCCTGCTTGCCGTTAACGACGAAGACGACGAACGCATAGAACGAATGATTGACGTAGTCCTCGATGTCGCAAAGCCGCTCGACGCGACGGTCGTCATCGCTCACGTCATCCCGGAGGACCACGAGGAGCTCTCGACGAGCTCCGTACCGCTCGCGGGATCGTCGGCCCCGTACATCCTTTCTGACGACGAGTACGCCGATCTGCTCGACGAGTACCCGCTCGAGGAGTACGACGTCGATGACGTCGTCGCTCACCAGAAGACGGTCCAGTCGGCCGTCGACAGGCTAGCCGACACCGGCGTCGACTACCAGATCCGCGGGGCAGTGGGCGAACCGGGCGACGGGATCGTCGCCTTGGCAGACGAAGTTGCCGCTGATCGAGTCGTCGTCAGCGGCCGACATCGCTCACCCACAGACAAGGTGATCTTCGGGAGCGTCGCCCAGTCCGTGCTGCTCAAGTCGCCCGCCCCGGTCACGTTCGTCCGCGATAACTGACTCGCGTTGCACGTAGTGGCTAACGAGTACTCTGCGGCGGAGATGGCAGATCAGAGTTCCTTTTTTCAGTACCGCGGGATCTGCGAGGCGTGTCCGTGACGACGTAAGTTCCGGTACCGTAGCAGATTGGCGGTGCGAAGAAAGAGTGAATCGCCGCGATTAATCGGCCTTGGAGGCGTGAGTCGACGAATCCGAGTCCCAGTCGGTCAGTCCGAGCACACCGAGACCGACCGTGACGACGAGGAGGAACCCGGCCCAGATGAGCAGCATCGTACTCCGGCCGAACGTGTCGATTAGGGGGGTGGGAACGAACGGCGAGATCGCGAAGCCGAGGTACATCATCATCGTGACGCCACTAAGCGCACGCCCACGATACTCTTCTTGAACGATCGCAGCCACCCAGTCGTTGGCCGTCGGCAGGAGAAATCCGATCCCGCCGGACGCGACGAGGATACCGACGAGGACGATCGCGAAGACGTTCGTCACGCTGATGATCGCGTAGCCGATCGCCGCGATCCCGAATGCACCCATCAGGATCGTCGCGTGCTGTAGCTTCTTCCGGAGTCGTCCGTACATTGAGGCGGAGACGACCATAGCGACCATAGCGGCCGATAGCGCGATGCCGGTCATCCCGCTGCTGACCCCGATCGACTCTCGCAGGTAGTACGGCACCTCGATCTGGATGAGGTTCATCGTCAGCATGCCGAACGTGACCAGGAAGTACACGACGAGCAAGATCAGCAGGGGCGACTCGCGCGCGATGTTGATCGCGGCCTCGACCCGGCCGACCTCGTCGTCGTTGACGGTCGTCGTCACGTTCGGTTCGGGCAGGTACCGGATGACCGGCGGGAGCAACAGAAGCGCCAGCGCGTAGATCGGGAAGATGAAGCGCCAGTTGACGGAGGCGATCGCACCCCCGATGAGCGCGGCGACCGCGCCGCCGCCCGACTGAATCGCGCCGTACCAACCCATGACGGACTCGCGGCGCCTTCCGGAGTAGTAGTCCGAAATGAGCGTCGGCACGGTCACCATGAGCGTCGCCACCGCGATCCCGTCGAAGACCCTCGTGAGGAGGATCAGGTAGATCGAGTCCAGAAAGAACGCGATGCTGGTCCCGAATCCGTAGATCAGGATCGAGGCGATCAGCACCGGCTTTCGCCTGTAGCGATCGAGCAGGTAGCCGACGATCGGTGCGACGATCACCACGATCGGCGCCGACATCGTGCTGACCATCTGTGCGAGCGTCTCCGAGTTCGGCAGGTGCGAGAACGTCTCCTGGATCGCCGGGATGGTCGGATTGATCAGTGCCCCCGAGAACGCGGCCATCACGGGGATGAGCAGAAGCGTGATGAGCTGCGGATAGTTGAACGAGTGTGAATCTTTTGTAGACATCGTTAGTTAGCTAGACTGGCACATGAACCGATTTTTCGATCGGTTGCCGAACTGGCAGTTACTGTCCGTCTCGTCGTTGTCGCCCCGACCAATCGACGCCTCGCTGACGAAAGCAACTACTCTCGATCCCCCGGCCACGGGAGCATTTGGAACCGACTGTCCGGTTGGTTGGATATACCGGTGTCTCGGAACACCGTCATCTTCGTTCATGGTACAGCGGGTCGTTCATCACTCATCATAATAAAACTACGGAAAGGCTTCGAAGCCGCTTGGATAAGTTTGAATAGCAGAGTTGATAATGAATCCTTCGACGGCCGTACTGACAATTGTACGCTCGAAATTGACCGTTTAGAACCGCCTCGGAGAGCAGATGCAGTGACCGCTGCCTGTCTAGTTTTAACCCCCGCGTATCCGACGTTGCACCCTAACTGCGACCTCGTTCAATACTATTGGACGAAATGTGCCAACAAAAATAAGATATCGTTAACTGGTGATGGGCGTATTAATTATCATGGGCAAGGATGAGAACGGTACGGAAACGGGGAACCGGATTAACGCGGTGGAAAACGCGTTCACGATTATTGAACGAATGCAGGAACTAGAACAGTGCGGAGTCTCCGAGCTGGCGGACACCCTCGACATCCCAAAGAGCACCGCTCACGTCTACCTCAAGACGCTCGAAGAACTCGGGTACGTGGTCAAGGAAAACGGCCGGTACCGGCTCAGTATGCGATTTCTTGAGCTCGGTGGACTCGTTCGTCACAATCGCAGTATCTACCAAGCGGCGCGATCGGAAGTCGATACGCTCTCACAGACGACGGGCGAAGTGGGGACCATCGGCTACGAGGAAGACGGGATGCGCGTACTCGTCTATCGGTCTGAGCCCGTCGAAGGCGTCTCGGACAACGCGCCGACCGGCGAATTCACCGAGATGCACTGGACCGCTGTGGGGAAAGTCCTCCTTGCACAGCACACCGACGAGGAGGTCCAGACTATCGTCAAGCGGCACGGACTTCCTACCGCGACGGAAAACACCATCACCGAGCTCGACGAACTGCTCGAGGAAGTTGCCGAGATACGGACGCGGGGATACGCTATCGAAGACGAGGAACGGGTTACTGGGATCAAGTCCGTCGCCGTCCCCATCGCTGGCAACGGATCGGGGTCGGGAAACTCCGCGATCTCGATCGCTGGCCCGAAACACCGATTCGGCGCAGAACGGATCGAGGAAGAGCTGCTTCCCGAACTTCGGAACACCGCGAACGTGATCGAACTCCAGTCCAGACATTACTGAATCGCAAAGTAGTTTACGCCAGTAACTCCGTAAAGGACAGCTCCCCCCCCGAAATTCAACAATATTGAACACAGCGACAACGCGATCCCCGTCGACACACGTCTGGTGGATCGAACGGCTATCGCCGACCTAGAGAGTGGTGATCGTTTGGTGGGAGTAGGATCAATCCGGGTCGTCCCGAGGCATTGGCTTTACCGCTGTTCGATCGGCCTACTTGCGATAACCGCGTACGGCCATTACGAAAAGATTCATGCCACTGTGTGCAGATACTATTACCACAGCGATTACAATGAGTGTGCCCAACGACTTCGATATCGACGGGAAGGTATGCGTGTTGACAGGCGGATCGGGTGTCCTTGGCACGGAGATGGCGAAAGCGATCGGTGAAAACGGCGGGAAAGTCGTCATTCTGGCGCGGGGCGAGGAGGGCTTACAGGAAACCAGCGACGAGCTTGCGGAGCTAGATATCGAGCACATGACGATCTCGGCATCGGTACTCGACCGCGTCGAACTGGACGCAGCCGCAGAGACGGTCGTCGAGAAGTACGGTCGGATCGACGTCCTGATCAACGCTGCAGGCGGCAACAGTCCCGACGCGACCACGGGGTCTGAGACGTCCTTTTTCGACCTTCCGAAGGAGGGTCTCGAAACGGTCATGAACGTGAACTTCGTCGGGACGGTGTTAGCGTCACAGGCGTTCGGCCAATACATGGTCGAGCAGGGCGAGGGCGCCATCCTGAACGTCTCGTCGATGAACGCGTTCACGCCGCTGACGAAGATCCCGGGGTACTCTGGCGCGAAGGCGGCAGTCTCGAACTTCACGGAATGGCTGGCGGTCCACATGGCACACGAGTACTCGCCGGACATTCGCGTCAACGCGATCGCACCGGGATTCTTCCTCACCGAGCAGAATCGCTATCTACTGATCGACGAGGAGACGGGCGAGTATACGGATCGGGGGCAAGCGATTATCGATCACACGCCACAGGACAGATTCGGAGACCCGGAGGACCTGTCGACGACCGTCCTGTGGCTAATCTCTCCCGGTGCGGAGTTCGTCGACGGGGCAGTCATACCCATCGACGGAGGGTTCTCCGCATATAGCGGAGTGTGAACCGCCTCGAGGAGATCCTTCCCTCCGATCAGTCTCGAACGAGAGGGTGCGAGCTCGTTGGAATCGGCCAAGCAGGACGGTCGCCCAGATCGGTGATGACTGGCCGACACAACTTGGATTTTAGTCATATTTTCAAGTTATCTCGACTAGGGCCCCTACACGGCCCTCGGATTCGATCCGTGCACTGTAGTATAAATTTCCAATCATTATATTTTAGTTGTCTCGTATAGTCTAGCCCCAGTAGAACATCATATCTGGCAGTGTCAATCAGCGATAGTACTGGGCTGCTCCCGAAAAGGACCGTAGCTGTACTCCACTAACACCGTGTAGGTTCTGAGACTACGTAAATAGAGGGCTATAACTATACTGTTAACAGCACGACCGGTCGTAACTATACAGTCTAATCGCTTCCCAGTGATCGGGACATACAAGTCATTTCTAACTAGTCCTATGCATAATACTCAATTTATCTTCTGTAATATAGTAGTCCCTCATACATATACCAAGAATATATGACGAGATTATTAATAACCAGTCGATCGTTGGTTTTGGCCCTTAGACGAACACTGTATGAAAACTATAAGAATATATTTTATTGCTACAATTCTATATTAATTGCTACCTGAGATATTGATGAGTCTCTTGATAGTCCGTGATTCGCTGGTCGAGCAGGACTCTACCAGGCGCGATGATATCTAATCTACGATACTTAAGCGTCGTGTCCGATGTGTTCAATGATGGATAGGGAACAGTGACGCACATTTGTCGAGTTACCGTAGCCCACTATCTTTACAGCCATACAAGTGTAATTCACTCTCGTACAGTATGTTGTCAGGGAAACCCCCGATCGAGCGGTTTGATCGTCGGCTGCTCGTCCTCGACGTCGGCGATGTACTCGAGGAGTCGTTCTCTGAGCTCGTCGGCGGCATCCCTGTAATCCGGCCGTCCGGCGAGGTTAACCGTCTCACCCGGATCTTTCCAGAGGTCGTAGAGATAGCGTTCGACGTAGGTATCGCTCGACTGGTCGGCGTTTCCGCCGCGCCAACCGGTCATCGACGGCGCAGCGACAGCGTACTTCCAGCGGTCGGTCCGAAGCGCGCGGCCGACTTGCGATTCGCTGACCTGGACGAACGCCTCCCCGCCGTCGTCGGCCGTCCCGCCTCGGGCGACGGGGACCAGACTGTCGCCGCGCATGTAATCAGGGATGTCGATTCCGGCGACGTCGAGCAGCGTCGGCGGAAGGTCGAGCAGGCTCCGGACGCTCTGGACGTCGTGGCCGTCGGTAAAGCCCGGGCCCGAGAGGACGAGCGGTACCCGGACCGCGGATTCGTGCGGTGTGCGTTTGTGTTCGCCCGGCCGCGTTCGGAAGTGACAGCCGTGATCGGACGTATACGCGAGCAGCGTCCGGTCGCGCAGTCCCCGTTCGGAGAGCTCTCCGAGAAGGTAGTCGATCTGCTCGTCGATGCGCTCGACGATGCCGTAGTAGTCCGGCAGCTCCTGGTGCCACTCGCCGGGTCGGTCCGTCAGGTCGTCGGGAACGTACGGGTTTTTCGAGCGGCGATCGGCGTATCCGTCCGGCGCCACGAACGTCCACATGTCGTTCTGGTCGTGGGGTTCGACGTAGCCGACGACGAGGAAGAACGGCTCCGAGAGCTCTTCGATCCCCTCGATCGCGAAGTCGGTGAACGCGTCGACGCGGTAGTCCTCGTAGCTCACCACGTTCCCGTTCGCGTCGAACAGCTGTCCCTCGTGCGGGCGCGTCGTGAACTCGGGCACGTCGGCCGCGAGCCAGAAGTCGTCGTACCCGCCGCGCTGTTCCGGCGGGACCGGATCGTCGAACGTGCTCGCGAGGTGCCAGTTCCCGACGTAGCCGACGTCGTAGCCCGCGGACGAGAACAGGTCGGCGAGCGTCTCTTCGTCCTCACCGAGCGGGATCGCGCTCTGCCAGACGCCGGTTTCGGTCGCATATTTCCCCGTCTGTAGCGCCGCGCGGAAGGGACCACACAGCGGCTGGGGCGAGATGGCCTGCTCGACGAGGGTGCCCTCTCGTGCGAGCTCGTCGAGCGTCGGCGTCAGATCCATCGGGTTCCGGTAGGCTCCGAGCGTGTCCCACCGCTGTTGATCGGTCAGAACCACGATAACGTTCGGGGGAGTTCGGCCGCCGTTCATACTCGTACCTGTAGACGGACTTGTATGTAGCCTTCGGTCCGGCGCATTATCGGTAGAGCCGGCTCTGGATCGAGTCGGCGGTGCTGCCGACGAGACTGGGGAAATCGGCGTCGGCGAGTTTCTCGCTCATCCGGTCCGACGGCCCCGATACGGTGACGGCGGCCAGCGGGTTCCCCTCCTCGTCCGTGATCGGCGTGGCGACGCACCGCTGGTTGGGCTGGTACTCGCCGCGGTCGATCGCCTGTCGTTTGTTCCGAACTCGCCGGAGTTCGTCGCGGAGTTCGTCCGGATCGGTGATGGTGTGTTCGGTCAGGTCGGGGAGTCCGTGGCGCTCGATGATCCGGTCGCGCTCCTCCGGCGCCATGTACGAGAGAATCGCCTTCCCGCCGGCGGTCGCCGTCAGCGGGACGCTTTCGCCCTCTCGGATGTCGATGTCCGGACGGCCCGACGCGCTCACCCGGACGACGTACACGCCGTATCCGTGCTCGGGGATCATGATGCTCGCGACTTCCCCGGTCGCCTCGGCGAGCTTCTCGACGGATTCGTACGCTATCCTGTAGACGTCCTGGTTCGTCCGGACGCTCGTTCCCAGTCCGATGAAGCGGAGGCTCAGTCGGTACTGCTCGCCCTCCTGGACGACGTAGTTCACCTTTCGGAGCGTCGAGAGGTGCTTGTGAACGGTCCCTTTCGCCAGGTCGAGTTCGGCCGCGAGATCGCTGACCCCCGCCGGCGACTGCCGCTTGAGGGCCTCGATGATCCGAAACGTCGTCACGGTCGTCTTCGCGGTCTGGCGATCGAACGTCGACGCCTCCGGGATCTCGGTCATATCTCACCTAGATGGTTCGGACGCCATAACTGTTCATGTTCCATGAACGCTTTCGGCGGTCGGTCGCGAACACTCGGACCGAAACGGGTCGCTCGACCGGTTTCGGAGGGTGCCGACAGGAGCCGCCTCTGATACTGTTCATACTATACAAACGATCTGGCGAAGAGACTCATCGCTCTGGACGGATTCCTCGACACGAGAAGAACGACGGGGTGCACTCGGAACGGAAACTCCGATCAATCGTCAGCGGTGGTCGGAATCGCGGTGCGCTCGCTCTCGGGGAATTCCAAGGCAGGGAGGTACTCCCGATTTGCCTCGATCAGTTCCTCGGTCATCTCGTGGAGCTCCTCGAGGGTACAGGCCGCCGAGGAGAGCGGATCGAGCTTGATCGCCTTGTGGACTTTCGAGCGATCCCCTTCGAGCGCCCCCTCGACGGCGAGCTCGTAGACCGCGGTGTGTTGCTGATCGAGCGCCGCGACCGCCGTGGGTAGCTCGCCGACTGAACACCGGTGGAGCCCGGAGCCGTCGGCGAAGACGGGGACCTCGACGCACGCGTCGTTCGGCAGGTTGGTGATCGCGCCGTCGTCGTTGCGGACGTTGAGGTTGAACCGTCGGGGGGTGCCGGTTTCCAGCGAGTGGATCAACCGCGCCGCGTACTCCTCGGAGCGATCGACTCCGACCTCGTCGAGGTCCACGTCGAGTTCGGAGCTGTCCCGTTCGGCGGATCGTTCCTTCCAACCCTCGAGGTACGTCGCCGTCGCCATCCGCTCTGCGTAATCGGTGCCCGTCAGCTCCTCGACGACGTCCTCGTCGGTGCGGAAGTACGGCACGTACTCGCTCATGTGGTGGCTGGATTCGGTCGGGAACAGGCCGAAGTGGCGCAGCATCTCGAACCGAACCGTATCCTTTCGATACGTTTCCTCGTCGTGGTACGCCTCCCGGAGCTGGGGATACACCGACTCCCCGTCGTGTTCCGCTTCGAGGAAAAACGCCATGTGGTTGATGCCCGCCACCCAGTAGTCGAGTTCGTCCGTCGGAACGTCGACGTACTCGGCGATCGCCTCGACGGTGTGGGGAACCGAATGGCACAGCCCGACAACTTCGATGTCGGTCGCCTCGTAGACGGCCTTGCAGACGATCGCCATCGGATTCGTGTAGTTCATCAGCAGCGCGTCGGGGCAGAGCTCCTCCATGTCGCGAGCGATATCGAGCATCTCGGGGATCGTCCGCAGCCCGCGGAAGACGCCGCCCGGTCCCGTCGTGTCGCCGATAGCCTGTTCGATCCCGTACTTTTCGGGGATCCGGATCTCGTTTTCGAACGGCTCCGTCCCGCCGACGTTGATCATGTTGAGGACGTAATCGGCGCCGTCGAGCGCCTCCCGGCGATCGGTCGTGGATTCGATGGCGGCGTCGAGATCCTCGTTGTCGACCATCGCCTCCGCGACCTCGGTGGTCTGTTCGAGCCTGTGTTCGTCGATGTCCATCAGCCGTATCTCGCTGTCGGCCAGCGCCTCGTACGAGAGAATGTCACCGATCAGGTTCGTCGCGAACACCATACTACCGGCTCCGATAAACGCGATCGTTGGCATGCAAAAGAGTCGTGAACAGATAGTAATAAATCTTCCTCACCTGTCAGCGGGCGCGGAGCTTGACCGGTTTACCTCCCGATTAGACCCCGGTCGAGAATGTTGAGGATAATAAAGACATAAGTGGTGGTGCCAAGAGTACCCTTGCATGGGAGAGCTAGAGATAAAGAACCTGACCAAGGTGTTCAACGACGACGGCGGCGACATCGTCGCCGTCGACGACCTCGACATCGGCATCGAAGACGGAGAACTGATCGTTCTCGTCGGCCCGTCGGGCTGTGGCAAGTCGACGACGCTCCGGTGCGTCGCGGGGCTGGAGTCCCCCACCAGCGGCGAGATCGTCCTCGACGGGACGGCCGTGACCGACCAGAAGCCCAAAGAGCGGGACATGGCCATGGTGTTCCAGTCCTACGCGCTGTACCCGCACATGACCACTCGCGAGAACATGGAGTTCGGGCTGAAGATGGCGACCGACCTGCCGAAAGACGAAATCCGGTCGCGGGTCGAGGAGACGGCGGAAATGCTGGGCATCTCCGATCTGCTGGGGAAGAAACCGGGCGATCTCTCCGGCGGTCAGCAACAGCGCGTCGCGCTCGGGCGGGCAATCGTTCGGGAGCCAGAGGTGTTCCTGATGGACGAACCGCTCTCGAATCTCGACGCCAAGCTCCGGACGCAGATGCGGACCGAACTTCAGGCGCTTCAGCAGGATCTCGGCGTAACGACGCTGTACGTCACCCACGATCAGACCGAGGCGATGACGATGTCCGATCGGATCGCGATCCTCAACAACGGCGAACTCCAGCAGATCGGGACGCCCCTGGAGTGCTACCACGAGCCGAAAAACGAGTTCGTCGCCGGCTTCATCGGTTCGCCGAGCATGAACTTCTTCGACGTCGAACTGGACGCCGCGGACGGGACGCCCGCGTTCGTCCACGAGGGGTTCACCTACGAACTCGACGAGGACGTCTACGCGGACATCGAAGGGCGCGGCGACCGGTTCACGCTCGGGATCCGTCCGGAAGATATCGAGCTGGCCGAGGCCGACGATCGCAACTCGATCAGCACCTCCGTCGAGGTCACCGAACCGCTCGGGGAGGTGACGTACGTCTACCTGGACATCGGCGGCCAACAGTACACGACGACCCTCGAAGGCGACCTCGTCATCGATCCCGGCCGGCCGTTGCGGATTCAGTTCCCCCAGGATCGCATCCACGTCTTCGACGAACAGACGGGCGAGGCGCTCCGCAACCGCTCTCGTCCGGCCGACGACGACGTCGACTCGCTTCCCGGGTTCCAGAGCGCGAACGACGTCGAGGCGGAATGATCGCCGCGTTCGTCCCCGGATATCCGGGACGCCCTGGGAAAGATATAAATAGTATCGGAGTAAATCCAGAAATCGAGGATTAAATATGAACGAACCCACTGGTAGCGGTCGTAGCAGACGGTCGATCATGAAGGCACTCGGCGTCGGCGCGACGGCCGGGCTCGCCGGTTGTAACGGACTCCGCGGCGGCGGAAACAGTAATCAGGCGCTCATGTGGGAGTACGGCTTCCCGAACACGGAGGGCGCCGAGCCGGTGTGGCGAAACAAGTTCGAGTCGATGTACGAGGAGCTGGCTGACGGAGAGCTCCAGATCAGTCGCTACGCCTACGAGGATCTCCGCCAGAAGTTCCTCACGGGGGCGAGTACCGGCGACCCCGACGCGATCGAGGGGACGCTGAACCATCTGACCGAGTACATCGCGGGGAATCACCTCGAGCCCCTCGACGATCTCGCCGAGGATCTCGATTACTTCGACGGGTACATCGACAGCGCCGTCGAGGCTGTGACTTACCAGGACACGCTGTACGGACTGCCCTACGAGGGCAACGCGAGAGCGCTGTTCGTCCGTCAGGACATCCTCGACGAGCTCGGGCAGGACGTGCCGGAGACGGCCGCGGAACTCCACGAAATCGGTCGGATGGTCAACGAGGAGTACGACGACGTGGTCGGATTCCACAACTGCACGCAGGACGGCGGCACCCGCTCGTTCCAGGAGTGGATGACCCACATTTACCAGCACACGGACCAGCTGTACGTGCCGGACGGCGAGGGCTGGCAGCTCAACATCGGCGCCGACGCGCTTGGGCAGGTCTTCGACAACTGGTACTACCAAATCTACGCGGCGGACAATCCCGTCGGCGATCCGGACGATCTGGGGACCGGTTGGCAGACGAACGATCCGGGGTACATCAACGGGAACTACGCGTTCGTCGAGAGCGGTACCTGGATGCGGAACTGGACGACCGGTGAGAACATCCAGAGCGGCGATACGGCAGAAGACATCCTGAACAACAGGACCCAGATCGCTCATCCGGCGCATGCGGAGAGCGCCTCGAGGGGAACGTTCCTCGAAATCAAGCCGGTCATGGTCAACACCCACTCCGACCAACTGGAGAAGGGCAAGGCCGCCGCCCAGGCGTACGCGCATCCGGAGACACTCAGCGAAGGGATGGCGCAGGATCCCGAGGCGGCGGGGAAGGCAATGACACCGGTTCACGAGGACGTCGAATCGACGATCGAAAACGAGAACTGGCAACCGCTCACCGAAATCTTCACGACCGGTCGAGCGCTCGCGAAAGTGACCTGGGGACCGGTTCGCGAGGAGTTCTACACCTACATGCAGGAGGTCGCGTACGGACGGACCGATCCCTACGACGCCGGCGAACAGTTCCACGAAGCGCTGCAGGATCTGGAGAGCGAAATCTAATCCTTACATGGCAACGCAGACAGAATCGCGATTCAGCCGGTACAAAGAGGAGTTTTCGTCGTTTCTCACGGAGACGTGGATCGGGTACGCCTTCGCGATTCCCGCGACGGTGCTCCTCGCGGTCATCATCGGGTACCCCACGCTCCGCGGGATCTACCTGGCGTTTTTCGAGGCGTCGTTGCTGAACCCGGGGCAGATGGAGTTCGTCGGTCTTCAGAACTTCGCCGCGCTCGCCGGCGATCCGGTGTTCAAGGAAGCTCTGTGGCACTCCGTCCTGTTGACCGGACTGGTCGTCTCGCTCCAGTACCTCCTCGGACTCGGGCTGGCGCTGGCTCTCCGAGAGAAGGTTCCGGGCGCGGGAGTGTTCCGTAGCCTGTCGATGGTGACCTGGGTGATGCCCGTCATCGTGATGGTCATCATCTTCCAGTTCATGATGCAGAACGGGTTCGGCCCGGTCAACATCATCCTCGACAGCCTCGGAATGCGAACGACCTACTGGTTCGGCGAGCCGGGCGTGGCGTTTCCGCTGATCGTGGTCATGCACGTGTGGCGGAACATCCCGTTCTACGCGATCGCGCTCCTGGCTGCGATGAACTCAATCCCCGAAGAACAGTACGAGGCCGCGCGCTTGGACGGGGCAGGACCGCTCGAACGGTTCCGGTACATCACGCTGCCCCAGATATCGTACGTGTCGATGATCATGATCGTGCTCCACGTCACGTTCACGTTCAAGAACTTCGACGTCGTGTACCTCTCGACCGGCGGGGGGCCGCTGGGCAACACCGAGGTGTTGGCCACGTACGTCTACAAGCAGGCCTTCGAGCAGTACGCGCTCGGATACGGCGCCAGCATCGGGGTCGTCATGCTGATTCTGATGCTCGCGTTCACGGTCGTGTACGTCAAACTGGAGGAGACCGACTAACATGGCAACCAGCACTGATTCGGACGACCGAAATCTCGTCCAGCGGATCGACGCGTGGCTCAACGAAGACGTATCTCCGCGCCGCGCGCTCGGCGCCTACCTCGTGTTGGGGCTGTACTTCTCGTTCCTGCTGTTGCCGGTGATCTACATGGTCATCGTCACCTTCACCACCCAAGAGTTCCTCTTCTCGCCGGAACTCGTGCCGTCGCCGAGCGACTTCACCCTCCGGAACTACGAGATCGTCCTCTCCCGGGGCGACTTCCGGACGTACTTCGTCAACTCGATGATCGTGGCGACGTCGACGACGCTGTTGGTGTTGACCGTCGGGGTCCTGGCGGGCTACTCGATGAGCCGGTTCGACTACCCGGGACGGAACGGACTGCTGTACGCGTTCCTCTCGACGCAGATGCTTCCGATCGTGCTCATTCTGATCCCGTTTTACCTCCTGATGTTCTCGCTGAACCTCGTCGATTCGCTACTCGGGCTCGTGATCGCCCACTCCGTGATCGGGATCCCGCTCGGCACGTGGCTGCTGAAGGGATACATCGACGACATCCCGGAGTCGCTCGACGAAGCGGCCAAAATGGACGGCTGTTCGCACCTGAGCATCCTGCGGCGGGTCATCGTCCCGCTGTCGATGCCGGGGATCGCGGTCGCCGGCTTCTACACGTTCATTCTCTCCTGGAATGACTACCTGCTGGTGTCCGTCCTCTCGCAGACGGCGATGACCAGGACGCTGCCGTTCGGCCTGCAACTGTTCCAGGCGCAGAACACCGTCGCGTGGAATCTGCTGCTCACCGCGGCGGTGATCACGATGGCGCCGGTCATCCTGCTGTTCGCGGTCGCCCAGCGGTGGGTCGTCGAGGGGCTCGCCAGCGGCGGCCTGAAGGGCAGCTGATCGGCCCTCTCCACCCCTCCGGCGGGACGATGGAAACCTTTAAATTCTGGCCCGCCTCGTAGCTGGTATGACGATCGGAGTCTGCTATTTCCCCGAGCACTGGCCCCGCGAGCGCTGGGAGCGGGACGTCGACCAGATGGCGTCGGCGGGACTGGAGTACGTCCGCATGGGGGAGTTCTCGTGGGGACGCATCGAGCCCGAACGCGGGCAGTTCGGCTTCGAGTGGCTCGACGAGGCGATCGAACTGATTGGCGACCGCGGGATGGAGGTCGTCCTCTGTACGCCCACTGCGACGCCGCCGAAGTGGCTCGTCGACGAACGCCCCGAGATCCTGCAGGAGGATCTCGACGGGACGATGCGGGAGTTCGGCAGTCGTCGTCACTACTGTTTCAACTCCGCGGCCTATCGCGAGGAGACCGACCGGATCGTCACCCGGATGGCCGAACGCTACGCCGACAACCCCCACGTCGCAGGATGGCAACTCGACAACGAGTACGGCTGTCACGGCACCGTTCGATGCTACTGTGACGACTGCGCGAACGCATTTCGCGAGTGGCTCGGCGATCGCTACGACGACATCGGAGCGCTCAACGAAAAGTGGGGAACGACCTTCTGGAGCCAGCAGTACGGCGACTTCGAAGCGATCGACCCTCCCGGTCCGACGCCCGACGAACACCATCCCTCGCGACTGCTCGAGTACTATCGGTTCGCCAGCGACAGCGTCGTCGAGTACAACCGCCTACAGGCCGAGATACTCCGTGATATCGACGACGACTGGTTCCTGACGCACAACTTCATGGGGCACTTCCCGACGCTGGACGCCTACGATGTGGCCGACGATCTCGATCTGGTGTCGTGGGACTCCTACCCGACCGGATTCGTTCAGGATCGCCGTTCCGACGACCCGACCGTCGCGGAACTGCGCGCCGGCGACCCCGATCAGATAGGTCTCGACCACGACATCTACCGCGGCGCGCTGGACCGGCCGTTCTGGGTGATGGAACAGCAACCGGGCGACATCAACTGGCCGCCCCACGCCCCACAGCCCGCCGACGGCGCGATGCGCCTGTGGGCCCATCACGCGGTCGCGCACGGGGGCGACGCCGTGATGTATTTCAGGTGGCGACGCTGTCAGGAGGGCCAGGAACAGTACCACGCGGGGCTGCGTAAGCAGGGCGGCTCGCCCGATCGCGGGTACGCGGACGCGAGCGCCGCCGCCGAAGAACTGTTCGATCTCGACCCGGTCGACGCGCCGGTCGCGCTGCTCCACAGCTACGAGAACCTCTGGGCGACGAACATCCAGCCCCATTCGCCCGACTTCGACTACTGGAACCACTCGGGCACCTACTACCGGGCGCTCCGTCGCCGCGGCGTGCAGGTCGACGCCGTTCCCCCGGAGCGCTCCCTCGACCAGTACGCGGCGGTCGTCGCGCCGGCGCTGTACCTCCTCGACGACGCGCTGGCGGCCCGGCTGGAGGAGTACGTCGAGAGCGGCGGGCAGCTCCTGGTCGGCGCCCGGAGCGGCGAGAAGGATCCCCACAACAAGCTGGTCGACGCCCAACCCGGCCCGCTCGCCGATCTCGTCGGCGCCACCGTCGACCAGCACGAGAGCCTCCCGGAGCAGGTGCCGACGCGGGTCACCTTCGACGGGGAGGAGTACGACTTCCGAACTTGGGCCGAGTGGCTCGACGCCGACGACGCCACGATCCGTGGCCGGTACGCGAGCGGCCCGGGCGATCAGCAGCCTGCGATCGTCGACGCCGAGCGCGGTGAGGGGCGCGTGGCGTACTGCGGCGTCTGGCCGGAGCGGGAGCTGGCCGACGCCGTCGTCGGGGAGGTCCTCGATCGGGCCGGCGTCGCGAGCCATCCGCCGCTACCCGACGGCGTCCGGATCGCCGAGCGGGACGGCCACGTCTGGGTGACGAACTTCTCGGACTCACCGGTGTCGGTCGACGCGCCGACCGACGCGACCTGGGTTATCGGCGATGCGAACGTCGAAGCGTTCGACGTCGGAGTCGTCACGGGATCGGTCGGCGACGTCACCGTAACACAGCGCTGAGGGGAGAGAAAAGCAGCCCGTCACGCGCTGAACGGACTCGTCCCGTCAGATCCGGGGGTCGCGAGGCCCCGGCTGTCGACCGGTAAATGATACCGAACAAAATTAAACCCGTCACTCAAAAGTGAACAATAGACACGCCATGCACGTAACCGACTACGAGCTGTTCGAGGTGCCGCCGCGCTGGTTGTTTCTGAAAGTGACGACGAGCGACGGCACGGTCGGCTGGGGCGAGCCGGTCGTCGAAGGCCGCGCGAAGACCGTCAAGACGGCGGTCGAGGAACTGATGGACAACTACCTGCTGGGCGAAGATCCCCAGCGGATCGAGGACCACTGGCAGGCGATGTATCGGGGTGGCTTCTACCGCGGGGGCCCCGTCCTCATGTCCGCCATCGCGGGCATCGATCAGGCGCTCTGGGACATCAAGGGCAAGCACTACGGCGCGCCGGTCCACGACCTGCTGGGCGGCGCGGCCCGCGACCGGATTCGGGTCTATCAGTGGATCGGCGGCGACGACCCCGCCGACGTCGCCGACCAGGCCCGCGAGAAAGTCGAGGCCGGCTTCACCGCCCTGAAAATGAACGGAACGGGCGAACTCGAGCGTATCGACTCGCCCGCGGCCGTCTCCGCTGCGGCTGATCGGATGCGCGAGGTGCGTGAGGAAGTCGGCGACGAGGTTGACGTCGGCGTCGACTTCCACGGGCGAGTCTCGAAGCCGATGGCGAAACGGCTTGTTGAAGCGCTCGAGCCCTACGATCCGTTCTTCGTGGAGGAGCCCGTCCTACCCGAACATCTCGACGACCTCGGAGAGATCGCCCAGCACACGACGACCTCGATCGCAACGGGCGAGCGGCTGTTCTCCCGGTTCGACTTCAAGCAGCTGTTCGAGGACGGTCACGTCGACCTGATTCAGCCTGATCTCTCCCACGCCGGCGGGATCACCGAGGTCAAGAAGATCGCGAGTATGGCGGAAGCCTACGACGTCGCGATGGCGCCTCACTGTCCGCTCGGGCCGGTCGCGCTCGCCTCGTGCATCCAGGTCGACGCCTGCTCACCGAACGCGCTGATCCAGGAGCAGAGCCTCGACATCCACTATAACGAAACCAGCGACGTGCTGGACTATCTGGCTGATCCCTCCGTGTTCGACTACGAGGACGGGTTCGTCGAGATTCCCGACGGGCCCGGCCTCGGCGTCGAGGTCGACGAAGCACACGTTCGCGAGCAGGCCCAGCAGGACGTCGACTGGCACAACCCAGTCTGGCGCCACGACGACGGCAGCGTCGCCGAGTGGTGATCGAGTCGGACGCGCTCGTCCGGGTTCGGAGTTCGATCGCCGACGAAACGGCCTCGGTACCGATCGAACGCGGTGACGTTCGAAGCGAGCCGTGGGCGCTTTAACATTCGATAAATTATAATAATGTAGAACAGAGAAGACCGGCCGCACTAACTGACGATGGTAGACGAGCACCCTAAACCGACTGCGATATTTCTGTCACACCTGATCTTCCGGAATCATGGGTTTGTGCCCGTAAAACCGGGTATCGGAGCGGATCACTCTGATCGTTACGCGGCGATACAGTACCCGCGCCACGATCGTGATTTTCTACCAGAATGTCCTGTATTTTCAGCAAATCACGGACGTACGACCAACTTCGATCAAATTGAGATCCATAATATGGGAGAACAACCGAACCGGTGGTCCGGGTTCGCACCGACATCGGTTCCCACTCGGAATACTATCCGATACTGACTGTTTTCCCTAAATATAGATTATCCGTAAGTTACATCGGTCGAACCGCGTCGGCAACGGCGCTCGTTCTGTGAACCGCCTCGGGGTCAAGCCCCGAGGCACTCGCCTTGTTCATCTGTAGACCCGTATCGACGGAGTCACTCGCGACCTCGCCTCGGTGTCACGACTGTGAGGGTCGACGCCGAACCCCTCGTCCGGCAGCGGCATCGAGGCCGCTCAGGGCCAGAGGCCTCTGGCGTCGTGGGCCTCCGCGATCCGCGAGAGCGCGACCACGTACGCCGCCTCGCGCCACGTGACGTCCCGTCGTTCGTACTCGTCGCGAACGGCGCGCCACGCGGCGCGCATCTCGGTCTCGAGTTCGTCGTTGACCCGCTCGAGCGACCACGCGCGCCGGTTGATGTCCTGAAGCCACTCGAAGTAGCTCACCGTGACGCCGCCGGCGTTCGCCAGGATGTCGGGGACGACGTGGACGCCCCGCTCGGCCAGGATCGCGTCGCCGGTCGACGTCGTCGGGCCGTTCGCCCCTTCGACGACGATATCCGCGGCGATCGCGTCGGCGTTCGCCTCGGTGATGACGTTGCCCAGCGCCGCCGGGATCAGCACGTCGACGTCGAGCGTCAGGAGCTCGTCGTTGCCGATCACCGTATCGGCGTGGTCGGTGACGGCTTCCGGCTCCTCGTCGTGTGAGGGCACCGCCTGCGTATCGATGCCGTCGGGATCGTACATCGCGCCGTTGACGTCGCTCACGGCGACGATCGTGGCGCCCCACTCGTCGAGCAGACGGGCGGCGTTGGCGCCGACGCTCCCGTACCCCTGGACTGCGACCGTGGTGTCTTCGAGCGGGCGGTCGTAGTGGTCGCAGACCCGCTCGGTGACGATCGCGACGCTGCGGCCCGGCGCTTCCTGGCGCCCCTCGCTGCCGCCGATCACGGGCGGCTTGCCCGTCACGACGCCGGGGATCGTCTCGCCTTGCTGCATCGAGTAGGCGTCCATCAGCCACGCCATCGTCTGCGGGTCGGTTCCCATGTCCGGCGCAGGAATATCGACCGTGGGGCCGATCACCTCCCGGATTTCCTCGGCGAACCGGCGGGTGAGCCGCTCCTTCTCCTCGGCGCTGAGCGACTTCGGGTCGACGGCGATGCCGCCTTTCGCGCCACCGAACGGCAGGTCCATCACCGCGCACTTCCAGGTCATCCACATCCCGAGGCCGACGCACTCGTCGCGGGTGACGTCGGGGTGGTAGCGGAGGCCGCCCTTGTAGGGTCCGCGGACGCTGTCGTGCTGAGCCCGATAGCCGGTGAACACCTCGACGGTCCCGTCGTCGCGCTCGATCGGCACCGTGACCTCAGTGACCGTCGTCGGGTGTCTCAACCGTTCGACGACGTTCGGGTCGATGTCGAGCCGGTCGGCGGCCCGTTTGAGCTGTCGGCGGGCCGTCTCGACGGCGGATTCCGGTTCGGACGACGTCGACGATGCTGCCGGCGCCGACTGGCCGTCGCGACTACCCTCCGAGTCGGAAGCCACGATTACTCGATCGGCGTGCGGCGATTGCGCATCTCGCCGCCGCAGTCGGGACAGTAGTCGGGGTTGTCCGCCGACCGGACGATGTTACCGCACTCGAAGCATTCGTAGGGGCTCTTCTCGCCGGGGTCCACTTTGACATCTTTCATTGTTGGTCGCGAGCGCCGGCGTTCGTGCCCGGTCGCTCTACCAAAGGATAATAAGTGTATAAGGGAATATTCGGCTGTTCGTTACCGAACCGGTTCCCAATATGAAGGTTTGTTATTGAACCTACTCGGGGAGCGCGGCGACGGGATGGTGGCTTCCATCGAACAGTGCGGCGAACAGCTTCCGCTGAGCGGCCCGGACGTGCTGGTAGAACGCGGGCGGCGAGATGTCGAGCGTCGCCGCGACGTCCTCGCCGGTGCTGTCGCGAGGCGACTCGAAGTAACCGCTGTAGTAGGCCGTCTGGACGACCTCGAGCTGGCGGTCGGTCAGCTCGTCGAGGACCTGAGCGTACAGCGTCCGTTCCGACGCCTGGTCGATCGACTGTTTGGAGCGTAGTTCGACGTCCGAGAACGCCCCGCCGACGAGCTGGGTGACGGTCCGGACGTCGATGCTCCCCGGGACGTCGACGACGAGCGTCGTCGCGGACGGATCCGCCGTCGCCTCGCGGAAGACGGCGCCGTGGTCGGCCAGTTCCAGCGCGAGAAACGGTTCGGCGAGTTTCAAGCGAAGAACGCCGCCCGATCCGTCGGCGCTGATCGGCCGGGCGTCGTCGACGGCAATCAGTTCGGCGGCGACGTCCGCGACGGATTCGACCGACGCGTCGTCCACGGTGACGAACACGTAACTGCCCTCCGCGGTCTGCTGGACGCCGCCGTGATACGACAGCGTACACTCGGCGTCCCGCGCGAGCCGCGACAGGACGAACGACGGATCGTCGACCGCCAGTTCGACGCGCGTCATCGACGTCGTCAGGAGCGCGTTCTTGCGCTCGATGGCGCTGAGCGCGGAGGCGATCGTCTCGCCGAGTTCGACCAGTACCGCTTGGGCCGTGTCGTCGAACGCGTCGCGGGTCTCGGCGTACACCGTCAGGACGCCGTGGGTGATCTCGTTGTAGCGCAGCGGGATGCTCAGCGCCGAGAGGTAGTCCCGGACGAGCGCTTCCTTGCGCCACGGCTCATCGCGCAGCCCCTCGGCGACGTTGGAGATCATGGTGGCCTCGCCGGTCGCAGCGGTTCGGGCCGCGGGCTCGGTCGCGGATTCCGTGACGTCGAACGACTGGCTGTCCAGATACCCCCGTCCGTCGCCGGCCCACGCGCGGGGGTCGACCGTCTCGGTCGCCTGGTCGACGGTGCCGATCCACGCGAAGCTGAACCGATCGTCGTCGGCCAGAAGTTCACAGACCGTGTGATCGATCTCCTCGCGGGTCTCGGCCTGCACGAGCGCGTGGTCGATCTCGCGGATCGTCTCGTTGGTGCGATTGAGCGCGGTGAGCTGGTCGTTTTGCTCCTGAAGCGTGCGCTCCTGCTCGCGGAGCCGGGACTCCCGCGAGACCCGATCGAGCGCCGCCTCGGCGGTCGCGGCGAGCAGATCGGCGAGCTCCCGCGTCACCTGACTGAACGCGTCGACCTGCTCGGAGCCCGCGACGAACACGCCGTGATCGCCCAGCGGGATGTACGCGGTGCTGCGCAGGTCCGTCGCTCGGTTTTCGAGCCGATCGGCCTCGTGGACGTCCGCGAAGAACAGCGGTTCGTCCTCGACGAAGCTGTGGCTCGGCAGGGCGGTCCCGTCGACGTGGACCGTCGGGAGCGGCCCGTTCAGTTCGGTCATCGCCGGCGAGTACGCAGCGGGTTGGAGGTCGTTCGCGTCGGCGTCGAACAGGTAGACCGCGCTCGCGTCGACGTCGAGCACGTCCGGCGTGCTGTCGACGACGTGCTGGGCGATCTCCTGGTGGGTCCCGGCGTAGAGGAACTCGCGGGCGGTCTCCTGCAGCGTCGCCAGCGCGTCCTCGCGCTGCTTGCGCGTCGTGATGTCACGACAGCTGTAGAGGAGTCGACCGTCCTGAATCGACACCTCCCGGACGTTGACGAGCAGCGTGTGCTCGCGGCCAGCCTTGTCCGTCGCGGTGCACTCGATGTTCTTGAGCACGCCCTCCTCGGCGAGCTCCTCGCGGTCGAACAGATCCTCGCCGAGCAGTTCGTCGATCGTCCCGAGCTCGCGGATCTCCTCGGCGGTGTATCCGAAGATGAAATGCACGTTCGGACAGACGTACGTGTACTCGCCGCCCTCGTCGGTGATGAGGACGGTGTCGGTCATGTTGTTGAGCGTGACGCGGTGGAGCTCCTCGGAGCGCCGCAGCTCGCGTTCGAGGCCCACGCGGTCACTGATGTCGACGCCCCTGACGACGATCGAGACCAGTTCGCCCGCTTCGTTCTCGACCGGCCGAACCGAGAGATCGATCACCCGCGGGTCGGCGGCGTCGCGGGGCTGCGAGACGACCGCGTTGCCGAACGTTCCCCGGAGGGCCGTTTCGACGAGCCGCCGGACGTCCTGTCGGATCCCGTCGTCCCCGTCCCACCACGGCAGCGTCCAGAACGGTTCGCCGACGAGGCTCGTGATCTCCTCGTGGACTAGCTCGCGCGCTCGCCGGTTCGCGCGAGCGAGCGCCCCGTCGGCGTCGAGCACCCACGTCGCCGTCCGCACGTCCTGGAACATCGCTTCGAACTGCCTGGCCCGGTCGCGCCGGGTCGCGGTTCGCCGCGCGGACCTGACGGCGCGCTCGGTTCGGCGGAGCAGTTCCGTCACCGTGTCGTCGAGCGCCTCGTCGCTCGCGTCGTCGACGGCGACGTAATCGGTGACGCCGGCGTCCATCGCCTCGCTGGCGACGGCATCGCTGCCCGACGCCGCGCCCAGCACGACGGGCAGCGTCTCGGTTTCTGCCCGGATCGTCCGGAGTACCTCGACGCCCGTCGTCTCGTCGAGCGCGTAGGCGGTGACGACACAGTCGACCGTTCCGCGACGAACGGCGTCGAGCGCTTCCGGTGTCGTCCGAACCGTCCGGACGGTGGCGTCGACGCTCGACGAGAGACGGTCCGCGAACTGGTCGAGCCACGCCGCCTGACCGACGAGCAAGAGGCGCGACGATTGCAGCACGGACCCCGACCAGGTCATCGTCCGAATCCGCTCCTGGCGGGACGGTCGTCGGTCGCACCGTATCGGTAGCCTCGGCATCGCCTGTGCGTCGTTGCTGTCGAGCGAACGGGCGGGCCACGATCGATCGCGTTCATTGATGGTTCACTATCAAACCCACCGTGGTAAATCTACCCGTGATGCTGTCGGGCCTCAGCGATCGGATTGCGCAAATTGCTACTCGAGCCGCGTTCGCCGATGCCGACACGACAGCCGGGAGTGCTTACGGGCCATTCGGGGTGAGTGGCCGGCTCTCGACGTCGAGCGGAAACGAACACCCGACGGCACTAACCGCAGCCGACGTCACGGTGACACCCAAGCGAGTTTCTCACGGCGAAAGCCGCGGGTAGCTCAACGATCGACGTCGTTCAGCAGTGTCTCCTTGGCGGATTGTGAGAACAGGCGCCGGAACAGCTTCGCCGGCCCTCGCTTCGGGACGCTCTCGATCGTCCGGAGTGTGCTCGGTGGGGTCCCACCGTCGAGATCGAGCGACCACCCGGAGTCCTCCTGAAATCGAGCGACGGCGTTCGTCGTCCGCTCGAGTACGCCGTCCCGATCCATCGTCTCCACCACGCCGTCTCGAACGACGACGGAGCCGTCGACGATGACCGTCTCGACGTCCGCTGCGGTCGCATTGTTCACCACCTGTGCCGGGAGGTTCGTCGTGGGTACAAACTTGGGATCCGTCGTGTCTACGACGATAAGATCCGCCTTCTTCCCGGACTCGATACTCCCGATCTCCTCGGAGCGTCCCATCGCTCTCGCCGCGTCGATCGTGAGCATCCGAACTAGCTCCATCGACGCGAACTGTCCCCACGAGTACTCGAGATTCGCCGCGAGGCGGGTCTGGCGCGCTTCCCTGAATAGATCGTACGAGTCGTGCCAGTAGTGATCGTCGAGGCCGATGCCGACGGGGACGTCGGCCTCGCGTAGCGCCGGCACCGGTGTCCACTGGGCGTCCGCGTCGTGGTTCCAGTAAATGAGCGTCGACGGACAGTGCGCGACGGAGACGCCGGCTTGCGCCGCTCGCTGGACGTCTTGTGCGGTGGCGGCCCTGAAATGGCCGGCGAGGAGACGGTCGTCGAGGAGTCCGATCTCCTCGAGCAGCCCGAGGGAGTCGGAGGCGCCGTTTGCCCGGGCCATCGTATTGCTCTGGTCGAGTTCGAGGAGGTGCGTGTGTACGAGGAGGTTGGGGTGCTCGTCAGCGAGTCCAGCAGCGCGTTCCCACAGGGAACGCGTACACGCCCAGTCGACGTGCGGACAGATGGTCGCGTGGATCCGACCGCCGTAGGCTCCGTGGTAGTCGTCGATGAACGAGCGAGCGCGGGCGAACTGCTCGTCCGTGGGCGTATCCCAAAACATGTCAGAGATAGCGGAACCGAGAGATGCACGGAGGCCGGCGTCGCCGAGAACGTCGACACCGAGGCTCGGCACCGCATCGATCGAATTGATCGTGGTGACGCCGCTCCGGAGGAAGTTTAACGCGGCAAGTTCGTAGCCCGCTCTTGCGAGGTACTCGAACGATCCCGTCTGGAGGTCCGAGTAGATAGCCGCTGCCGTGGCCCACAGCTGCCAGAACCCGAGATCGCTGAAAGCCCCGAGTAGCGGCGTAAGCTCGAGGTGAGTGTGAGCATTGACGAGCCCGGGCATGACGAGTTTGCCGCTGCAGTCTATCGTTTGCTCCGCTGAGCCGCGTCCGTCCTCGGGATCCGTACTCCGAACCTCGACGATGCGTCCGTCATCGACGACGACAGTTCCGCGTTCGAAGAGGCGGTTCTCCGAATCGACCGTCAGTACGTGCGCTTCGTGGAGTAGCAGGTCCGGCCGGTGACGTGTCATCACTCAATTCGCATACGATCCGAAGATGATAAAATAAGTTATTATATAGGCATCAACAAGGAGTTGTTCCAGAGGATCTCCAGGGTCACCGGATCGATCTCCCGTTCGCTCCCGCTCGGTGCGTCACCACCGGTGGCTATTCCCCTCTCGCGACCCACGACTACAACATGACCATGGAGATGACCGCGTACGTGATCGAATCGTACGGCGACCCCGACGTCTTCGAACGAACGACCCGCGAGGTCCCCGAGCCGGCTGCCGACGAGATCCGGGTCGACGTTGCCGCCTCCAGCCTCAATCCCGTCGACTACAAGATCCGCCAGGGCGAAATCCCCGACTTCGCGCCCGAGTTCCCCGCGACGCTCCACTGTGACGTCTCCGGCGTCGTCGACGCCGTCGGCGAGGACGTCGAACGGTTCGAACCGGGCGACGAAGTGTACGGGATGCCCGGCGGCGCGGGCCGACAGGGCGCGCTCGCCGACTACGTCGTCGGGCACGCCGGCACGTTCGCTCGCGCGCCGGAGTCGATTCCGCTCGAGGACGCCGCGGCGCTCCCAGTCGTCGCGCTCACCGCGTGGGAACTGCTCACAGACAAGGCGACGGTCGGCATCGACGACGACCTGCTCGTCTACGGCGCCAGCGGCGGCGTCGGCCACATCGGCGTCCAACTGGGCAGATGGTTCGGCGCGGACGTGACGGCGACGGGATCGACCGAGGAGAAGCGCAACTTCGCCGAAGAGCTCGGCGCGGACCACACCGTCGACTACACCACGACCGACGTCGAGACGTACGTCGAAGAGTACGCCGACGGCGACGGCTTCGACGTGGTGTTCGACCCGGTCGGCGACGACCACATCCAGACGGCGTTCGAGGCGGTCCGGCCGTTCGGCGCGGTCGTCACGACGGAGTCGAGTTCGACCCAGGACGTCTCGGCGCTGCACGCCAACTCGCTCGAACTCGGCGTCGTGCTCGTCATCCTGCCGGTGCTGCTCGGGGATCGACAGGCGCGCATCGGCGAGGAACTCTCGGACATCGCGTCGCTCGTCGACGACGGCGTCGTCGAACCACACATCGACGAGCGGTTCGCCTTCGAAGACGTCGCGGACGCACACCGACTCGGCGAAGCGGGCGACTTCCGCGGGAAGATCCTGCTCGTCAACGAGTAAGCGTCGGCGACGTCGGCGCGTTTATCGTGCTCACAGGTGACGGATCCCAACTTCCGTCGGCGTAGTCCTTCGGTTTGGACAGTTGGAACGAAAAGAACGGTGAATCAGGCATCACTATCGAACGGGTTGTCTGCAGTATCTAGTCGAGTTAGACCATTGATAGCGTCAAAATCGGTGTCGAAGGAGTACAGATACCCGATATCTTCACGTTCCATGTACGCTACAATAGTCGCATCGACAAATGAAAGCTCATCATACTGGCGGAACAGCGCTTGGGCGGCGTTGAAATCCGCCTTTGGAGCGTGTACAACTTCGAAGTGTGATCCCTCAAGAAGGCGGTCAAGGAGGCCGTTCGCAGCGTCGGGACCGAGTTTCTCTCTGGTAAGGTTGAGTGTTTCGGCGAGTGCATAATTCGTGATAAGAGCTTCCGGGAGTTCTCCGTGATCGATATCTCGAATGATCGCCGTTGAGCGATCGTGATACGTATCTCGGGCACTCGCACTGGCAAAGATGACGTTCGTATCGAGAAGTGCGACTGCCATTACTCTCGCCCGAACTCGCTTTCGGCCTCGACTGCATCAGTTTCACCAGCGTCTACCGGTTCAAAATCGTCAAAAACGCCCTCGCGTTGATGGACGATTTCGACGGAGAGATCGCCCTCGTCATCAGTTTGCCAGCGGAGTTTATCGCCCGCTTCGATATCGAGCCGTCGCCGGAGTGCCGCTGGGATGGTGACCATTCCACGGTCGCTGACTTTCGTTTCCTCGGGGCCCTCTTCTGCAGCCATACACGCGCATACGACCTCGTACGCTATACATGTTACTCTACATGTGTGCGTCAGTAGATGCGCTCGGTCGCGATTTCGGCGCCCTCGACGAGCGCCTCTAGTTTCGCCCACGCGATCTCGGGATCGACCATCCCGATGCCGGCCTGCGTGCCGAAGCCGCAGTCCGGCGCGGCGACCAGCGGCGTCGACTCGTCGACCGCGTCGGCGACCCGCTCCAAGCGGTCCGCGATGGTCTCGGGGTGGTCGATGACGTTCGTCTTCACGTCGACGACGCCCGGGATCAGCGTCCAGCCGTCGGGCACCGGGTGCTCGGCGAACGCCCGGTACTCGTGTTGATGCCGCGGGTTCGCCTGCTCGACGCTGAGTCCGGTGATGTCAGCCTCGTAAATCTCGGGGAGCATCTCGGCCAGGTCCGTGTCGAGGTGGTGAGGGCCCTCGTAGCTCCCCCAGCAAGTGTGGAGCCGAACCTGATCTGCCGGGACGTTCGACAGCGCCTCGTTGAGCGCCTCGACGTGGAGACGCGTCGCCGCCTTGACCTCCTCGATTGGTTCGTCCGCGTACGCCGCCGTGTGACCGACGGTGAGGAGTTCGGGAGCGTCGATCTGGAGGGTCATCCCGGTGTCGGCGACGAGTTCGTACTCCTCGGCCATCGCGTCCGCGACGGCGAAGAGGAACTCCTCGTAGTCGTCGTAGTACTCGTCGACGTGCGTGGCGGTGACGACGCTGGGCGACGCCGCGGTCACGAACGTGTCCTCGAAATCGGCGTCGACGGCCGCGAGCGCGTCGCGGAACTCCGCGAGCTCGGCCTCGGCCTCGTCGTGGCCGGTGTACTCGACGGGCCCGGTGACGACGGGCTGCATCGAGAGATCGATGACGTCCGTCTTGAACGACTCCTCGGCGTAGTCGGGGAACTCCTGGAGGTCGGCCCAGAGCTCCTGTTCGCGCTTGCCCTCGATGCCGCTGAGCCGGTCCGCGACGTACCAGTTGAACGAGACGCGAGACTGCTCGCCGTTGTTGACGGCATCGAGCCCGGCCTCGGCCTGGCGTTCGACGACGGCGCGCGTGGCGTCCGCGACGGTCGCGTCCCACTCGTCGGCGTCGACGTCCTCGCCGTTCTGGCGCTTCTCGAGGAGGTCGAGCAGTTCCGGCGGGCGGGGGAGGCTGCCGATGTGCGTCGTGCGAATGCGATCGTCGTTCGCGGTCATGGATACTCGTGTGAGTAATAGAGTGCGGATGCAATATAACCAGTGGTACTTGCAATCGAGACAGATTACCGCCCGCCGGTTATCGGTAGAAGACTCCTCTCTTCGGACATCCATCGATATCGGTGCATAGGCGCACCTCTATCGATTTGTTTTTCCTGTTCGCCTTGAGGGACACACCATTATCGATTTGTTCGAAACCGGATCTGAATCGGAGTGTCGGTGCACCATCCGGACGGAGACACACCTCTATCGATTTGTTTCGTGCGATATCGAGTGGCGGAGATCAATCCCGAGCCCGCAGGGCGTCCGGGAGATCACGCACGGAGTTGCGCGTTCACGACCGTCCGGAGGTCGCCGGCGTCGATGTCACTGATCCGGGAGTCCTCGCGGAGCGTCTCGATGATCGTCCCGGGGTCTTCGCCGAACGTGAACTCCAGGTAACTCCCGGAGTGAGGGCCCTGACTCTTGCGCTCGCACTCGACCAGCGAGTACGTCGTCAGTTCCTTCATCTTGTTGACGTACGTCTCCTGGTGGTACTGGTCGGCGTCCAGCGTATCGGTGAGGTACTGGTAGATCGTGTAGCCGTGTGGGCTCTTCGCGGCGCCGTCGCCGGTTTCCTGCGCGACGGCGGCCGTGGCGAACAGGCAGAGTTTCTTCTGGGTGCTGATTCCGCGAGTGACTTCGAGAACCCGGTTCTTCTCGACCTTGTCCTGGGCTCGCCGAACGTGTGCTTCTTCGACCTCCTCGGCGCCGGCGCGTTCCGCGATCGAGCCGGCCGTTCGCATCAGGTCGATCGCCTTACGGGCGTCGCCGTGTGTTTGGGCGGCGAAGGCCGCCGCGAGCGGGATGACGTCATTCGAGAGCGCATCCTCGTAGAACGCGTCCTCCCGGTGCCGGAGAATCTCCCGGAGCTGGTTCGCATCGTAATCGTCGAAGTGGACGTCTTCCGGCGTGAACGAACTCAGGGCGCGACTGCCGACGTCTTCCATCATCTTCGTGTCGTTCGTGATCGCCGTGACCGACACGTTCGCGGTGACCTCGTTGGTGCTGCCGGCGCGCGAGAGCTGGTAGAGTAGTCGAGAGAAGGCGGGTTCGTCCTTGTCGCGACGTCCGACCAGCATGTCGAGCTCGTCGAGCACGAACACGATCGTGTCGTAGTGCTCGTTGATCAGCCGATACAGTTCGCGCCACTTCTTTTTCGTCGGGATGCCGTGCTCCGGCACCTGTACCTCGGTGCCGGCGTCGTCGGCGACGCGGCGCGCAAGTTCGTACACCGCCGAGCCGAGCGTCCCGACGTTCTGGCAGTTCATCTCGACGACGCCAAACTGGATGTCCCGACTCTCGCAGAGCTCGTCGATGTTCTGGCAAACGGCGTTGATGATCAGCGACTTTCCCGTTCCCGATGGGCCGTAGAGAAGCAGGTTCGGCGGACGCTCCTGCTGGATCACGACGCTGAGATACTGCGTGATCGACTCCAGCTGGGCGTCGCGACCGACGATACGGTCCTCGTCAACGACCTCGTTCGGATCGAGGAGCGTTCGGTCCCGGATGAGACTCGCCGTGTCCTCCTGTTCGAGAAGGAGCTCTCTGATCGAACTCCCCTCCGTTCGCTCGTCACCACCGGGACCGGACATACGCGTCCAAACTCATTCGCCCACCAAAAAGGTTCCCCCATCGATTTGTATTCCGCCGCCAGAAGCTACAGATCTTGCATTTTTCACAGTACAGGTACAAGAGTAGATAACCGTCGACGATATGCTCTTGCCGAGCGCTGACGAGGCCTTCTAGGCTGGTTCTGTTTGGATCGTCGGCATCGACTGCTGGCTGGAGGCACACCCACACACCTCTATCGATTTGTTTCGGCTGGTGGTGGGGAGGGGGTGAGAGCCATCTGGGCGATGCTATCCAGAAGACTCGCTAGGAAGTGAACGAGCCGCCCTGACAAGGAAGGCCACTCGGAGAACAAACCGATAGAGGTGCGAGAAAGACCAGCCGTAGTCGGGTCTAATGACCTCAGGCAGGTAGAACCCCGCTGCTGTGAACGATTGTTCGATGGCGGAGTGATCGGCGGACACGTCGTCGAGAACCAACACCCACACCCCTCTATCGATTTGTTCTGGCGGATCACGTGGGGGGCGGGGGTTTACTCCCGATATACCGATCTCGTGTTTGCAGTACATACTATGGCAGTATTCGTGGCGCACTACCGATTTCCATCCATCTTTCTCTTCTAGAACTAGCTATAGCTAGTATAGTAACTAGATGGACACACCCCGTTATCGATTTGTTGAATCCATATGCCGTACTGCGATTTTGGTGCCTCTCTAGTACTTAAACCACTAAGACTACAGCTTTGAGCATGCTACCGACGAGAAACGACCGATGTTCTTCATCCAACCTGTCGTCGTTCAACGACTCGTCTACTTCTGCGTCAATCAACTCCCTCTCTTTTTCCCGCGAACAAATCGATAGAGGTGTGTGGGTGTTAGGGCCGATCCGAGAAAGTTCTGGAAGGAGAGATAATCGGTGTCAATACTCCCGTCGACCGAGTCGCTGCTCGGAAAGCGATCGAAGAAGAGAACAAACGATCAACAATGGATACCGAATCGATAGAGATACCCACCACTATCTCCAGCTCTCTATACGACGACAGGCACTCGGCGAACGGGGTGGCCCCTACTTATCCCCCGAAACAAATCGATAGAGGGGTGTGGGTGTTGGCGGACTCACTTGGCCTCCTCCCAAGGATCCCTAGAAAAGGATATTCAGACATTGCGAAGTCGGCGAACCTCCGGACGTCCTCCGCGCCGTCGATCATCCCGGCCGGCGCGCTGCTCGTGCTCGCGTTCGACGATCGCGTTCTCGGAGATCTCGCAACGACCGACGCACCACCCATCCATCACTACCTCGATGAGAACACTCCTACCGCCTCTCGACGATCGCAAGGACGTCAGGTATGACCGCTGCGATTTCCGCAATTTCCAGATACCCGCGCCGAAGCGTTTCGAGCGCCAACGTCCACTCCTTCGCGCTGTCTCGGTTGACGTCGTCGAGCGTTTGTCCGATTCGGCGGTCCTCCCACTCCAGATCGTCGACCAGTTGGACGCACAGGTATCGACCGAGCGGGTCATCGCCGACCTCGTCGAGTCGCCCGGTCAACTCGTCGACCGCTCGCCGTTTGGCCGCGCGTACGTCCGCAGCCGTCGTGTCGAGTTCGCCGACCGCCGGATCGTCCGGATGGCTGACTTCCGGAATGTCCTCGAACGCTTCGAGGGACAACGCGGCGGCGGTCCGTTCTGCGGCCATCCGCGTCGCGAGTGCGAGCCGTCCGTCGTCGTACTCGTCAGCCCCGTCAGATTGGGGCCCCACTATCCACTCCGTCCAAATTTCCGTCGCGTGCGTCGACACGTCGTCATCGTATTCGAAGTCGGTCTCGTCGAGTACCGCTTCCGTTCGTTCGCGGAGCGTCCGATACCGATCGTCGAGGGTCCCGTCCATCGCCTCTGGGGTCGCTCCATCCTCGGCGTCGCGTCGCAGTTCCTCGATAAATCGGCGCACGTCACCGAGGCGGTGGCGCGCGTAGAGCGCTCTCCCGTACGAGTGCCGTGGCCGCTCGGGAATGTACCCCCGTCCCGTGCTGATGCTCCCCTGCACTCCTTCTAGTACGTCGTCCAGCTCCCCGTACGCGACGATCGCCCGCGTGACGTCGGAGGCGTAGTACTCTACCTCCTCGCCGGCGGTCCTGTACTCGTCGTCGAGTGCATCCAGTTCCGTCTCGATTCCTTCAACCGTCACCTCGTCGTGCGCGAGCTTCGCCAGTCCCAGCATCCGTCCCGCTCCTGTGAGCTCGCCGCGAAGCTCTTCGAGCAGGTCCAACCGTTCCTCTGCGTTCAGTTGCGCGAACTCGGAGCGTTTCGATTTCGCCTCCTCGAGCGTGGCTTCGGCGTTTTCGAGCCACGACTCGGCCCGCTCGATCACGTGTTCCTGATATTCTGTGAACTCGGTCTCCGACGCCGCATCCCGGGCGTTTTCGACGACGCGATCGAGATCAGCGAGGGCGGTTTCCAGGTGTGATTCGGTGACGGTGAGGTTCGTCGTCAGTTCCGCAGTCGGGTGGTCCATCGCGCGGGTCGCGTTCAGTCCCTCCTTCTCGGACCAGCGCTTGATCCGTCGGCGTTGATGATACCCCCCGAGTCCGAGGACGCCCGCGAGGCCGCCGGTAGAGAGCAGCAGGTTGCGGCGATTCATCGTCCGTATCGGCAGACTTGACCTCCCGGAACATATAATCGACCCAATTAATCGCGAGATGAAATGAGTACGTGCTGATAGATGAGAGTCCGCTCTCCCAGCCCAGACGGAACTCGGGTCCGTCACCGATCGCGCACTTCGTCGACGAATCGCGTGAACCGGTCGGCCATCTGGTCCCGCCGTGAGAGGCTCAGTTCGAGCCCGTCCGGCGTGACGTCGATCACGATCTTGTCGAGCGTCGCGCTGTACACTTTGTAGTGGTGCCCTTCGGAATCGGGCTGGAGATTCTCTTCGAGCAGGTCGCGCTCGACGAGATCGTCGAGTCGGCGGTACACGGTCTGGGGCGACACCTCGCAGACCTCGCTCAGGTCGTCGGCGGACATCGGTTCCGTGGTCGTCTCGATGAGGATACGCTGGGCGCATTCGTCCGCGAGCAGTGCTGCGATAGACCGTATCTCCTCGTCGTCGCTACCCATTGGCGTACCTGGTTGTACGGCTCGTCGTTCCCGGTACTACACTCGTAACCGACCGCTCACTAATTTCTTCGTATACATATTGTATCAGATATGCTGGTGATGGTTGGCCGGAATCACCGATCTCCCCGCTGCTGGCGGGATTGGGCGTTGCTCGTCCGTGCTCTGATAGGGAACTAGTTGCGCCCGCGATTGGCGGTGTTGCGGGATTGGATGTAGACGGCAGAAGCTGTCGCTGACGTCTCGGCGAGTTAGAACTGCAAAGCTTGCACGCGCAGACGGTCTCTGACAGCGGAGGCCGTCTGGCGCTCTTTTGCCGAAAGAAACGACGCGTCCGGTTCACGCAAAAACAGCCGGCGGTGCGCTACAGCTCCTGGCTATCGGCCGATTCGTCCTCGTTCAGCGCCTCCTTGATATCCCGGAGGGAATTAATCCCGTAGAGGCCGAGCGCTAGCCACACGATCGAGAACACGACGCCGAGGACCGCGAACGTCAGTCCGATGGTCGTTTCGTTGATGGCCACCATTGTATCTCGGTCTACACGCGCAAGGGACATAAGAAGGTGACCGCAGTTCCAACACTTGGAACTGTGCCGACGTATTGACCTTGGCACGCGCACTGGTATGCTATACAAAGCGTGAACGACGATCGGACGAGCACCACTCGCCTGACGGAGGAACCGTAACAGTCGTCCGACGAAGGTACTATCCATGTTCCGGAGATCCACTACTGGCAGCGTGCTGCGACACTGCGAACGGACCAGCGATGATCGTACAGGCACCGTGCAACTCCCGGCCCGTCGACGGTTCTCAACCACGAGTACGTCTCCTACGACGCTACTACAGTGGCATCTATTCGGGACCGGACTGCCCACCCCGCAAACGGTTCCGCCTCACGTTCGCCGGGTTCCGAGTACACACCACCCTGCTAACGCACGTCGGTGAGGAGATATGGTACAGTTACTCGCACAACTCGGCGTTCACACCGGCGAACCGGTCGGGTTCGCTCTCTCCGTCGTCGCCTCGGTTCTCGGGCTCGCGGTCGGCTATCTCGCGTTCAGGGGCTACCGGCAAAATCGGAGTTTGCCGATGCTGTTCATCGCCGTGGGATTCCTGCTCGCGTTCTGGACGCCGGTACTGCTTCTCGCCGGCTTCGGCGTTCTCGGAGTGGTCGGACAGTTTGCCCCAGGGATGGAGGCGACGGTCGATACGGCGTTTTCTCTTGCCGGTGAGACGAGTCGCATCATCGGTCTCTTGTGTATTCTCTACGGGCTGCGGATGCCGTTCGGTCGAGAGTGAACACCGGTAGCGGGTGTTTGGTTCTTCTATCAGAATGATGGTCGATCGGTGGTCGAACGCTCCGATCGGCGATCGACTGCCCGTGACGACTGTGTATCGCGCTACGGTTCGTTCTCCTCGAACTCGATCGAGTCTCCTGAGATCGTGATGTAGAGGTAGTGGTCGGTTGAGGGGAGTTCCCACTCGTAGCTATCCGACAGTCCGCTCGTCGTTTCGACCGCGAACCGATACCGCGTCGCCGACTCGAACACGTCGTCGTACTTGGCTGCCGCCGCTGCGTCGATGTCGGCCGTGTCTGCGAGAACCTCGTCCTCTGCGCCGATATTCGTGACCGTAACCGTTGCTGTCACCGAGGAGTCGGTGTCGTTGAATACGGTCACCTCGCCCGGGTCGCCGCCGAGAGCTCCCGTGATGGCCGAACAACCGGCGGTGAGCGGCAGTCCCATCGCGGCGACGGCGCGGCCGATCGACCGGCGGGAGACGGTTGCTGTGAGACGGTCTTCGTTTGCATCTTCGGATCGGTCGCTTGGTGAGGCGCGTGCCATACTCGTATGTGTTGCCGACGTCAAAAAGTGGCCCGAGCCGAGTTCCAGTCGGTGGAACCGTGCGTCTCGCTTAACAGCTATACCGTTCATCGTCGCGACCGCTGTCGACTCGATTCCAACCGAGCGGCGATCGCTACAGACGGCCACTCCCGATGTAGGCGAGGCCGAGACTCCCACCGAGAATCAACGCGCTCTGCGCAGCGCTCGGAAGCTGTACGAACTCCTCACCAACCACGCCGATGGCTACGAGCGCGACCGCCAGAACAGACGGTATCGGATGGACGACGAGCTGCTGTGCGAAGGCCCGAAGCGACCAGAACGTCATCATCAGGTTCGACGTGACTTTCTCCCCGAGCGGCCGGTTTCCGTCCGGGTTCTTGGCTTCCGGGCACTCGGCGAGCTCATCGGAGCGAACCGTCACGATTTCGCCGCTGTTCACGCGTTGCCCGTCGGCGTCCGCGACTCGGAGCAACGTCACCGTCCCGTCGTCAGTGCCGACGACACGATAGACGCCGTCCGGGTGGTCGAGGTCGGTCACCTGGAAATGTTCGTACACGGAGGGTGGGGTCATGCCTGAACAGTGTTTTACTCTCTTTGCCGTTGATACTTGTTCCCATCTGCATATATCATCCGTTTTCACAGATCACGGAGCGGACTCGGCCGCGGAAAGCGGTCAGGGTGGAGTGTATCGGTCGAACCGTCGTACTGCGCGCCGGTAGAGCAACGACGAGACGAGGACGCCGCCGATCAGCAGCGCCGCTGCCCCGCCGATCTGCAACTGCTCGAGTCCGATTGCCTGAATCGCCCGTCCGATGCCGCGAAACGGCTCGTCGGCCCCTGCGAGGAGCCCGCCGTTCGACGCCGCAAGCAGTTCGAGCAGGATCGCCGGGACGAACCCGAACACGCCGGCGAGGATCGCTCGCGCGACCGCCGGGGAAACAACGAGGATAGCAAGCAACGCGCCGGGTCCCACCGTCAGTGCGGCGTGGACGCCGACGGCGCTCATCCGCGGCGGGATCACGTCCCGACTCTGGCCGACGCTGATCGCGCTGAACCGTGGGAGCGCCATCCCGATCGCCGGCGCGATCACGACTGACACGACCGTGAGGTAGCCGCCGAGAGCGAGCAGGCCGCCCTGTTCGACGGGCGAGTAGGGCGAGGCGAGCCCTGCGATTCCGGTCACGACGAGGACGATCGGGAGCCCGAACACCAGTCCCGGCACCGTGAGGCCCCGAACGTACTGTTCCCCCGAGACTGCCGTGAGTGTCACCGGAAGCACCACACCCTCGTCGCCCAGCGGATTCATCGCGAACAGGGAGCCGGCGAGCCAGGGCAACCCAACCGCCCCGAGCGGCGCGGCCAGCGCGCCGATCGACCCGGATCGGACGCTCGTACTGACGAGCGGACTGCCGATGGCGAACACCGGGATCATCACGAACATCAGACGATTGGGATCGCGCCGCGTTCGGAGGAGC
Source organism: Natronoarchaeum mannanilyticum (assembly GCF_039522665.1). Classification (NCBI taxonomy): domain Archaea; kingdom Methanobacteriati; phylum Methanobacteriota; class Halobacteria; order Halobacteriales; family Natronoarchaeaceae; genus Natronoarchaeum; species Natronoarchaeum mannanilyticum. Next base: position 46,645 of record NZ_BAAADV010000008.1, on the reverse strand, counting down.
GCCCACTCCGCGACTGCTCGGACCGGCGCCGAAACGACGTTCGGGACGGTCAGGGGCCTCACGGCGGCCGAGAGGGAACTCCCCCGCGACAGCCGCGACGAGTCCCCGCTCCCCGCAGGCCCAGCCTCGCGATCCGCAGCCGACGGCTCGACGCTCACCGGTTCGGTGAACCACAGCGCCACGGTTTCGCGCTCGACGACGGCGCCGCCGCCGACGAGGTGCCCCGCGCTCGCGACGAGTACGCCCACCGCCCGGAGTGGCGATTCTGCGAGCCCGGTCCCGACGATCGCGAGATCGACGAACCACCCGACGGGCAGCCACGCGAGCGCCGCCTGGCTCGCCCACTCGATCTGCGGGAAGAAAAACAGAAAGTAGAACCCCATCCCGGCGAACGAGGCGACGGAGCCGATCACCATCTTGTGTCGGGCGACGAACCGCGACGTCGCGACGAGCCAGGCTACCGCGTACCCGGCCGCCGATCCTGCGACGACGACGGTCGCCGTGAAGAGCACTGCCGCTGCCGGGACGAGTACGAGCCCGGCCAGCGAGTCGAGGAGGAAGACGCAGATGCCAGTCAGCACGAGTACCGGCGCTCCGACGTAGGCGAGGACGCGAAGGATCTCCGCGACGATCAGCCCCGCCGCGACCGTTCGCGCCGACACGGTCGTCAGCATCAGCGACTCGGCCTCGATCCGCGTGCGCGCCGACACGACGCGCTGGCCGATCAGGAACACGGCGAACAGCCAGAACAGCGCGACCGTCCCGCGGACATAGGCCGGCGCGGGAAGCGTCTGGACGCCGCTGATCGACTCCGCGAATACGACGACGAGGGCGCTCGTCGTGAGCGAGGGGAGCAGGACGCCGAGGACGGTGAACGCGAACCGCGCCTTGTCCGCCCAGAGCGCGCGGACCGACCGACGAAACTCGAAGACGCCGATGTCGAGCGCGTGCCGCGGCCAGCCCCGTTCAGCCATCCCTCGCCTCCGCGTCGTCGGCGTGATCGGTCCCGGTCAACTCGAGGAACACGTCCTCGAGAGTCTGCGTCTCGCCGGTCGCGGCGCGCCGGGTCAGCGCGTCGGGAGCGTCCTCGGCGACGAGTTGCCCGTCGTAGAGGATGCCGACCGTGTCGGCGACCGCCTCGACGACGGGGAGGATGTGCGTCGAGAGGAAGACGGTCGTCCCGGCGTCGGCGAGGTCGGTGATCATCTCCCGAATCGTGCGAGCGGCCCGCGGATCAAGTCCGGCCGTGGGCTCGTCGAGGAACACGACGTCGGGTTCGTGGAGCACGGCCTGGATGTAGGCCGTTTTCTGGCGCATCCCTTTGGAGTAGTCCGCGATCCGCGTCGCGGCGTCGTCGCGGAGATCGAGCGCATCGAGGAGGTCGTCGATACGCGCTCGCGTCGGTTCCTCGGGCAGGTCGCGCAGCCCGGCGATGTAGTCCAGCTGCTCGTAGGCGGTCGCCTGCTCGTACAGCGGCGGTTCTTCGGGCAGGTAGCCGATGTGCGGCCGAAGGCTGTCCCGGTCCGTGATCGAGACGCCGGCCACGGACCCGCTCCCGTCGGACGGTCGAGCGAGTCCGGTCAGCATCCGCATCGTCGTCGTCTTGCCCGCGCCGTTCGGCCCGAGAAAGCCGTAGACGACGCCCTCTGGGATCGACAGCTCGAGGTCGTCGACGGCGAGCGTCTCGTCGTAGCGCTTGCTCAACGCCGTGGTCTCGATCGCCGTCATCAGAAGAGGTCCCCAGCCAGATCGCCGAGATCGAGAGACCGACCCAGTACTTCCTTGATCGCGATCAGCGCCGCGACGGGGCCGATCGCGGGAACGAACTCCGCAAAGGCGGCACGCAGCCCCTGGTCGTTCTCCCGCGAGCCGAAGAACAACACCAGCGGCTCCTCGGCCGGACCGTACACCGCCATCTCGCGGCCCTTCTCGGAGTAGACGGTATCGACGACCGCGACGAGCCCGGCTTCCTCGAGGTTGTCGAGGTGGTAGGTGGCGTTCTCCACGGACATCTCGAGGGACTCCGCGATCTCCGTCGGCGTCATCGGCTTCTCGGTCAGGGCACGAACGACGGACCGGGCGGTGTCCGACTGGACCGCGGCGAGGATCTCGTCGGCCCGATCGTCGTCGAGGCAGATCAACTGCGGATCGCCGCCTCGGTCGACTGTCGCCTCGCTGTTCGTCGGAAGTATCCGGGCCATGGGTTCTTACCGGAAGTTGTAATCCGATCAACAAAATCTCTTGGATGGCCAAAAACCCGTTTTCGGCCTACGGGAACTTGATCACCGCACGCGCTCTATCAGAGCACATGAGTTCGTCAACGCAGCGACGAGGGGTGACGGGGCCAACGCGGCTCGGCTGGGCGACGATCGTCGTCGGACTCGGCGTGATTTTGGTCGAGATCGTCGGCGTTTACGTCGCTCTCGGAAACTGGACGACGTCGCGCGCGATCACGTACGGCGGAGCGGCGGCGACGGCGCTCGTCGTCGGCGGTTCGTTTCTGGCCGTCGTCGGTCGACACGGCGTCGGCGCCGGATCGACGACCGACGCCGACGACAAATCGCGGTTCGCACGGCTCTCGGAACTGGTCGTTTCGGTGTCGGTGCTGACCGCCGTAACCGTCCTGCTCGGATCGGTTGGCGGGCTGGTGCTCACGATCATCGCAACGCTCGGCGGCCCCGATCCGAAAACGGCCGACGGTGAGTTGCTACGGGACCGACTGCTGAGTTGGGTACAGCGAAATCGCGAGTTCATGCGGCACAACGGCCGAGGCCGACTTCCGCTACATCCTTGAGTCGGGGGAGGATGTCCACGGTCGCCGGCGAGGTCAAAATGAGGGATCGGGACTCTCGCTTCGTGCTGGTTCGCTGCCGGTCGACTCGGTTTTCCGGATGGGGACCCCGAATTCTCCGCGTTCCTGCTGTCGGTACTCCCGGTGGAACTCGTCGCCGGCCTCCGCATCGATCTAGTGATACAGCGATTTTCGGGTCGTGATCGGTGACGAAACCGAACCCATCGCCCGTTTCGGGGTCGGCGTAGGTCGACGGCGACAGCGTCAGTACCCGGTCCCGAGGTAGGTATGAACGGCGTTCCCCTCCTCGAGTTCGTCGACGAGGGCGACGGCGAAGTCCTCCATCGAGATGTAGCTGTCGCCCTCCTCGTCGGCGACGAGCTCGCCCTCGGCGGTCCGGTACTCGCCGGTGCGCTCGCCGGGTTCGATCATTGCGGCGGGCGCGAGGTACGTCCAGTCGAGGTCGTCGGCCGCCTCGAGGACGTCGTAGGCGTCGATGGCCGCGCGGGCGAGAGACTCCCACTCCTCGGGGAAGTCGTCGGTGTCGACCAGGCGGGTGTCCGGGCCGACGTGCAGGCCGCCGGCTCCGCCGGTCCACACGAGGCGGTCGACCGACGCGCGGCCCAATCCCTCGATGACGGCTTCCATCATCTCGACGAGCACGTCCGGGGACTCGTCGTCGCCCGGGCCGAGCGTCGATGCCACCGCGTCGTGGCCCGCGGCGAGCCGTGCGACGTCGTCGGGATCGGTCGCGTCGCCCGCGACCGAAACGAGCTCCGGATCGTCGACGCCCTCGATCTCGCCGCTCCGCGAGACGCCGGTGACGCCGTGGCCCCGATCGAGCAGTTCGTCCGCGACGCGGCGACCGATACGACCGCTCGCACCCAGGAGAAGTACATCCATCGTATCGCTACCGTTCCGTCCGGTCCTTCCAATACCTTTGGACGACTGTCGGTCTTGCCCCTATACTTCCTTGCTTTCGTTGAGATGTCCTGTTTCCCCCGTTCCCCGGACGCTCACCTGTTTCACCACGAGTAGTCGCCCCAGTCGGGAAGCTCATCGATCTCCGTGAGCGCGACGGAGCGGGCGCGATACTCGGCGAAGACGTCGAGCGCCCAGTCGACGGCGTCCGGGTCGTCGGCGGTCGCGTCGAGGACGTACGCCCCGGACTGGCGGTCGTACGCGCGCAACTCGACGAGCGCGTCGTCGTAGATCGACATCCCCCACGCCGGCACGTCATCGTACACCCAGTACCGGGGCCGCGCCCCTCGCTCCAGGAGCTCGTCGTGGAGTTCCGGGAACCGCTCAAGGCGGTCTTTCACCTCCGATTTCGGGTAGATTGATTCGACTCGCGCCGCGTTGTCCGCGAGGGTGCGGAGGATCTTCTCGTGATAGAGGTCGGGGACGGGCGTCCAGTCGAGGACCCTGAGCACGTCGACGCCCTCGACTCGTTCGATCCCCCTGTCGATGGAGAACGACTGGTCCCCCGCGACCGTCCACTCGACGTCGGCGAAGACGTCGAACGCGACCGTCTCGCCCCCGCCGTTCGCAACCGTTTCGTCGGACGCATCGAACAGTTCGAGCAGCCGCCGCATCCGTGCCGCTCTCGCCACGCGTTCCTCGAACGTGGCCGTCTGCTCCGCGACGATGCGGCCGAACAGCGTCAGTTCGTAGCCCGCCTCGGTTCGCCGGATCAGTCCCCGTTCGTCGAACGACCGGAGGATCCGGTGACAGGTCGTTTTCGACACGTCGAGTTCCTCCTGCAGCGCGCGGCGTCGCCTCGACCCCTCCGATAGCGCCGCTAACGCGTCCTTGCGGGTCACGGCGAGTTCCAGTAGGTCGTCGTCACGTTCCATCCGGACTGTGGCTAGTGGTAGCAATCCCCCTCGTCTAAGGCGTTTCGGGAACCGAAACAGATCCGGTTTCCGGAACCGTTTCTGACTCCCGTAACCGTTCTGATGCGTGCCTACAAGCACCGGCAACGGCTACATTACAGCAGTACGGTGCCATGCGCGAAGCCATCGTCCGCCTGCACGACTGGGACCTGGCGTCCCTCGAACTCGACGCCGTCGTCGACGTGCTCAGAGCCGCCGGCCTGCAAGACGTCGCAGAGCTCGACTCCGAGGGCGTCCACCAGGTCCGCGTCGCGGAGCCGATCCCCGCCGCGGAACTGGAGCGACTGGACGCGATCGAATGGTGGGAAGCGGTCGACGAGTCGCAGTCCGGAGCCACGTACCTCTGGAAGGCTCGGGCGTCGCCCTGCGACGAAGCCTGTCCGCTGGACGAACACAGCACCGCCTACGAGATCTCGGCTGTCCGCGAGCGGGGCTTCGACCTCACGCTCGTCGGTTCGCACGACGAGATCGGCCGGAGCATCGAGCGGATGCTCGGAGCCGGCGTGAACGTCGATCTCGAACGGCTGTCGGAGCTCCGCGGACCGACGTCGACGATGGACCGCCTGACCGATCGCCAGCGCGAGGTGCTCCGGACTGCCCACTCCCTCGGGTACTACGACGTTCCCCGCCGGACTTCGACCGAGGACCTCGCCGAGGAACTCAATCTCGAGCCTTCGACGGTGTCGGAACACCTCCAGCGCGCCGAGCGCAACCTCGTGGACGACGTGCTTGTTCCGGGCGAGTGACCGACGTAGTCGGTGCCGACCCTCCCGATAGCGCCGCGAACTCCGCAAAAACGGACCTGGTCTGCTCGGAGCAACCGACTCGGGCGACGAGGCCGCCGATGCGCTCGGAGGCTCACACCATGCCACCCGACGACGAACGCGCGTCTCGCCGGCACCGGGACCCACTTTCATCATGCCCTCCCTCCAACTGTAGACTACGAACGTACGGCTTCCCCGGTGAGATGAAAATGGGTGCCTCGCCAGCGTCGGCGGAAACCTCAGTTTCGACGGACGTCGCGATCGTCGGGGCGGGAATCGCGGGTACCGCCCTCGCGTACCTCCTCGCGCGGAGCGGCGTCGACGTCGTGCTCGCGGAGCGCCACACCGACCTCTCGCGCGAGTTCCGCGGGTTCGGGTTTCAACCGCTCGCTCTGCAGTACTTCGACCGGATGGACCTGCTCGAGAAGGTGTACGCGCTCGATCCCGTGCGGATCCGGCGGCCTCACGTCCACGCGTTCGGGAAGCGCTACGCGATCGCCGATCTCTCGACGTACTCCGATATCTACGACCACGTGGTGTTCATGGAACAGCCGCCTCTCCTGCGACTGCTCATCGACGAGGCCGAGCACTACGCCACCTTCGAGTACCGCGACGGGACGCCCGTCACCGGGCTTCTGACCGAGCGGGACCGGATCGTCGGCGTCCGGGCCACGGATCGGGCGACTACCCGGGGGCTCGACGTCCGCGCGGACGTCGTCGTGGCCGCCGACGGCCGATACTCGACGGTCCGCGACGAGCTGGGACTCGGTGCGAACCGCTTCGAGTCCGACGTGGAACTCGTCTGGGTCAAGCTCCCCGATTCGACCGCCGCGGAGCCAGTGGACGTCTACATCAACGAACACGGCGTCCTCGCCAACTTCGGACTCCCGGGCGGCGAGGTCCAGCTCGGACTCCCCATCGAGGCGGGAACGTACCCCGACATCCGGGCGCAGGGGCCCGACGCGTTCGCGGCCCGACTCGCGGCGATCGCTCCCGGGTACCGGGAGACGATCGAGACTCACTTCACCGGCTTCGAGCAGTGCTCGCTCCTGCGGATCGCCCCGGGGATCACCGAGAACTGGACGCGGGACGGCCTCGTCCTGATCGGTGACGCGGCCCACGTCGCCTCGCCGTTCGGCGGCCAGGGGAACCTCATGGCCCTCAAAGACGCGGTCGCACTCCATCCAATTCTGGCGGACGCTCTCGCAGAGCGCGACGAGGGCACTCCCCTCTCCGAAGGCGCGCTTCGCGGGTTCGAGCGCACGCGCCGCCCACAGGTCGAAGCGACCGTCCGCCTGCAGCGACGGATGGGCGGCGGTATCGGGTGGATCGCACGCAACAGCGACGCACTCCCGCCGACAGCGTTTCGACTCCTGTTCCGGGCGCTGTTCACGCTGGGCGAGCCGATCATGCGAGATACCGTCCGGCACATGTTGTTCGGCGACGACCCGCCATCGGTAGCGCGGTCGTACTTCGCCGCGGCGCCGGAATCGTGCGAGTAACTGCCGCCTGGAACCCCGACGAGCGGCATTCAGCCGCTGATCGCTTGCTGTCGGACGAACAGGTCGAGTATCGGCGTGTGTTCGACGACGCCGTTCCGGAGCCGACGCAGCGGTTCGGACTCCACGAACGTGACTGCGGCTTCGACGCGCGCTTTCCGCTTCTCCCGTTCGACGGGCTTCCTGCGCCGCGCTTCGAAGCGGTCGAGCGCCGTCGAGACGCGCTCGGGCCGCGTCGTCGCGAGTTCCTGGGCGAGGACCCGAGCGTCCTGCAGGGCGAGCGACGCTCCCATCCCGGCGATCGGGTGGAGCGCGTGGGCGGCGTCGCCGACGAGCGCGACCCGGTCGGTCCGCCACCGCTCGCAGGTGACCTCGCGCACGCGGTCGAAGAACGGCTCCTCGTCAGTCTCCTCCAGGAGCGCCGGGCGCTGCCAGTCGACGGCGTCGGCCAGCGTCCGCAACTCGTCGAGTGCCGGCGGCTCCGGCGCGCTCTCGAGACGGGCGGCGAGGTTGACGCCGACGCGGTCGCCGACACGAGCGACGAAGCCCTCGCTGCCCGGCCCCCAGACGCTGACCATGTCTCCCCCGACATCGACGTCCTCCTCGACCCACAGCGACCAGACGTAGGTGTCGAGATCCCTGAGGGTCCACTCGGTGAAACACTGCTCGCGAACGGTCGAGTGGATCCCGTCCGCGCCGACGACGAGATCGAACGTCTCGGTCCGCCCGTCGTCGAAGGTGACGTCGACCCCGCCGCGTCGCTCTCTGATACGTGCGGGCGTCGTTCCCATCCGAATCCAGTCCGCCGGAACCGCCGTTCGAAGCGCCGCGTGGAGGTCGGCGCGATGGACGGCGAGCAGTAGCGTCCGGTCGGGCGGGATCGTCGTTTGCCTGAGGCGTTCGCCCCCGGTCGCGCGGATCTCGATTCGGTTCGGGTCGGCCGCTCGCTGCCGGACCGCCCCGAGACAGTCGAGCTCGTCCAGCACGGCGAGCCCGTCCGACCAGAGCCCGATGCCGTACCCGCTCGATCGCCACTCGGTCGCCTGCTCGACCACAGTGGGCTCGCACCCCTGTCGGGCCAGATACCCGGCGAGCCCGAGGCCGGCGATACCCCCGCCGACGATCAGCACGTCGAGGGTTGCGGAACGCGTCATGGATGAATGTCTAGCGGGTCCCCGTGAGCGTCTCGTAGCGACGGCTGTACTGGCTGTCCCGCGACGAGTCGAACCGCCAGCTGTTCGCTACCATCGTTCACCGTTTACTTTCTACCACAGACGGTAAAAAGCGGGTTTGTCTTCGTAAATCGTCGTCGGTGGGTTGCACCCTCCCCACGCGTACTCGCTCGTATCGCCGCTTCGCCGTATCGCCGCTTCGTCGTATCGCCGTTCCGTCGCGAACTACCGACCGCGGCCGCAGAGATGGACCGTCCGTTCGTCGAACGACCGGCCCGGACACGACCCGACCGTGACGACGCTCCCCGAGGGCAGGACGTGACGTACCTTCTCACCCGAGATCCGAGCGCTCGAACCGCCGGTACCCCAGCACGACCGGGAACACGCCCCACGCGAGCAACACGACGATCGAGAACCACTCCTGGAGGTAGAACGGGACGTCGCCGGCCAGCCGGTTCGCGAGCTCGAGCCGCTCGGGGGTCGCCGGCACGTCCTCGACGGGGAACTCGGGGACTGCGCTCACCTCCTCGTCGAGCACGGCGCTCGCGAGGACGCGGAACGCCTCCAGCGGGTTGAGCCGCTTCAGCAGGACGTACCACCGATCGGCGCGGAGCCCCGGCAGGGAGCCGGTGACCGCGTAGTACAGTCCCGCGGCGACGGGCTTCCAGAAGAACACCATCGCCACGAACGATCCGACGGTCAGCGTCATCGCCTGCCCGCGCGACGCCGCGGCGGCCGAGCCGCCGACGGCCAGGCCAGTGAAGGTTAGCCCGACCAGCACGCCGGCGCCCACGAATCCGGCGAACGCCGAGACGTCGGGGACGCCGTACAGCGCGACGACGAGCACGCTGCCGACGGCGTAGCCGACGGTGAGCGCCGTCGCGGTGACGCTGAGTCGACCGACGAGTTTCCCGACGACGACGTCGCGCCGGGAGAACGGGTAGCTCAGCAGGACGCGCAGGCTCCCCGACCGGCGCTCGCCGACGACGGCCATGTAGCCGGCCACCAGCGCGATGCCCGGGACGAACAGCTGCGCCAGCATCGCGACGCCCGACAGCGCCTTGGCGGGCGTGACGGTCACGGTTTCGGGAAACAGCTGCTCGGCGACGGGGAGCGACATCGCCAGGAACGCGACGAACACGGCGATGAACCCCCAGAGCATCTTCGAGCGCGCGGCGTCCGCGAAGTCCTTGCGAGCGAGGCTGGCCCAGGTTGCCGTCATGCGACCACCTCCCGCGCCTCGGGGGCGTCGTCCTCGCCGCCGTCCCGCTCTTGCCCCGTCGTGTAGGCGGTGAACACGTCCTCCAGCGATGGCTCGTCCGAATCGACGTCGAGCACCTCGACGCCGCGGTTCACGAGCCGTGCGACGACGGCCGCTTTCGCGCGCGGATCGTCGGTCGTCACCCGAAGCTCACGTCCGGCCCGGGCGACGGACGCGACGCCGTCGATCTCGCTCACGTCGACGGGGATGTCGGTCGCGACGCGGAGCCGGAGTTCGGACCCGGCGCCGACCGTCTCCCGGAGGCTCTCGACGTCGTCGACGGCGACGAGTCGGCCCTCCGAGAGGATCCCGACGCGGTCGCAGACCGCCTCCACCTCGCCGAGGATGTGACTGGAAAAGAAGACCGTCGTCCCGTCGGCGGCCTCCTCCCGGACGATGTTACGCATCCGGCGGATCCCGTGCGGATCCAGCCCCGACGACGGTTCGTCGAGGAGCAGGAGGTCCGGATCGCCGACCAGAACCATCCCCAGGGCGAGTCGCTGTTGCATCCCCTTGGAGTATCCGCCGACGGTCCGCGCGGCGTCCGCGGTCGAGAGCCCGATCCGATCGAGGATCGCGTCCGCGTCGTCGTCGGCGTCCTTCCAGTCGACGGCGAATTCGAGGTGGCGGCGCCCGGTGAGCCGGTCGTACAGATCGAGTCCCTCGGGGAGGACGCCGATATGACGTCGGAGTTCCTCGGACTCCGCGTGAACGTCGCGCCCGAGGATCGTCGCGGTCCCCTCGGTGGGCCGGACGTAGTCCAGGAGCATGTCGATGGTCGTGGACTTGCCGGCGCCGTTGAGACCGAGAAAGCCGAACACCTCTCCGGACTCGATCTGCACGTCGAGTCCGTCGACCGCGAGCACGCGCCGCTCGCCGGTGCCGTACCGCTTCGTCAGGTTGTCCGTTTCGAGTACCGTCATCGCCGATTCGTGCTGTACAACGCCGTCCCCCGACTGAACCCTTGATCCGGAGATGCTGGGATGATTTAAGAGTGCGACCGTCACATCCCGAATCCGAAAGCGAGCGGAGGCGCTGACTCCCCCGCCCCACGAGCGATCGATCCCCTCCCGTTACTCGCCAGGGTCCCGACGAGCGATCGTGACCGTATAGAGGCCACCGAGGAACTGTTCTCGCCGGCCGACGGTGAGGCTCGTATCGGCGAGCATCGGTTCGAGCGGGCGGTTGAGATCCGCAAACAGGAGACGGGCGATCGGATTGGCGATTCGCCTGGCGAACGACGGGTCGCCGTCCTCCGGGCCGAACTTGTCGTAGATCGAAACGCGACCATCCGGCGTCAGGACGCGCTCGGTTTCGGCGACCACGGCTGCGGGATCGGGGACCACCGAGAGGACGAGGTGCAGCAGGACCGCATCGAACGACCCCTCGGTAAACGGTACGTTGTGCGCGTCCGCGATTCCGACGGCGACGTCACGATCTAGAGCGGTCCCACGAGTTGCAGTCCGTCGGACCATCCGGGATGTCAGATCGATCGCCGTCACCGATACCGACTCCGGAAGGTACTCGAGATCCATTCCGGTTCCGCAGCCGAGAATCAGGATCCGACTGTCCAGGCTCGGATCGAGTCGCTCGATCGCCCGCTTTCGACCCCGTTCCAGCGGCCGCGCCACCGTGTCGTAGATCGGCGCGTACAGCCGGTACCGAACCCGGTTCCAGCGGTTCGTTAGCGCCATAGTCGAGGCCCGTTTTACTATCAAAATTAGACCATATAAAGATTCCAGCCGTATCGTACACGTCCGGGCGCCGCTCGACTCGAGGGTCGAATAACTGCACCTGTGACTGAATTGGTTGAGGTGGTGTCCCTGGGCGCCGACGGGCCCGTTCTCATCGTCGGATCCGTGTACTTACTGCGATCTCACCACCAGACTATTGCACCTATTGCAACTATTGTAACTTTTTCACCTATTGCGCATGGGTGGTTTTGGATCGGAGTAGCGTGGGGGCGTTGCTGGTTAGGCGGCTTGGCAGACGAGGGAAGAGAGTTCTGACTCGAGAACCGACTGGAGTCCTACTATCAGACGGGTATCTCCGAAAAAACACTAGTTCAGACGATTCACCGACTCGCCGCTACGCTCTACGAGGAGATTGTGGAGGAGACTAAGATACGAGAATGTTTCTGCGAGTAGCTGCCGAAACGTCGGTAAGTGGCTACGAGGCACTTCCTACTGGGAACTCGGCTCATCCTTCGATGGGTTTTCACCAGTAGAGCGGTAGTATACGCAGTATGAGCCAATTCGATCGGACCGCCGGCTCCGAGCCGGACGCGGACACGGATTCGGACTCCGAGAGCGACGCTGCGCCCGCCGCCCGGACCGAATCGGAGCTGCTCCCCGCGGACGTCTTCTCGACGCTCGGGAACGACACCCGCGTCGATATTCTCCGGGCGCTGCTCGAACTCGGCGCGGACGACCACCCCGTGAGTTTCACCGCCCTCTTCGATCAGGTCGACATCGACGACAGCGCGAACTTCAGCTACCACCTCCGCCAGCTCACCGGCCACTTCGTCAAGCAGAGCGACGACGGGTACGAGTTCCGCTACCCCGGCCGAAAGGTCGTCAGCTCGATCTTCACCGGCGCCCTCACGGAACGCGCGCAGCTCGGCTTCTTCCCCGTCGAAGGGTCGTGCTACGCGTGCGACGGCGAGCTCCACGGCTGGTACGTCGACGACACCCTCTCGATCGGCTGCGTCGACTGCGGCGCCGTCCAGGTGAGCTACCCGTTCCCGTCCGGCGGGCTCGACGACCGATCGACCGACGACCTCCTCGAGGCGTTCCATCACTACGTTCGCCACCACTACTGCCTGGCTGCCGACGGCGTCTGCCCCGAGTGCACCGGCGCCGTCGAGACGAGTCTCGTTCGCGATCCCGCGGATGCCGACCTCGACGTCGGCGTCGAGCACGTCTGCCAGCGCTGCCAGTACAGCCTCCAGTCGACGGTCGGCGTCACGCTGCTGGACCACTCCGACACGCTCGTCTTTTACGCGAACCGCGGCGTCGATCTGAACACCGAGCCGTTCTGGCAGTTCGACTGGTGCGTCAGCGACGAGTACACGACCGTCGTCTCGGAGGAGCCGCTTCGCGTCCGGCTGTCGCTGCCCTGCGGGGACGACAAGCTGGACGTGCTGATCGACGAGACCGTCTCCGTGATCGAGACGACTGTTCGCGAGCGGGCGGACCGGCAGTAGTTGCGTATAGCTGACGAGCGCGCAACGAGACAAGTACTACAGAATCACTGTTTGCATTTAGGGCCGCCATATTCAATTACTGGGGGGACGTAGAGCGGGTACGTGCATGAGAGACGCCGAAATAGAGGATGCGGCGCCTGGCGAACTCGTCTCCTACGGGAGAGAGTCGTACTACAGGCCCGCTCCGCTGCCCCCTTCGCGTGACCTCGCGGTAGACGCGGACTTCTACGATCTGATCGCCGACGCCACGTTCTGGCTCGGCAAGCTCAGCGGCATCAGCCTCGAACTCGATTTCCCGCCCGTTCTCTACACGTCGCTCCTCCGGAAGGAGGCGATGGAGTCTGCCGAGATCGAAGGCGCCGACGTCGACTACAACGCGCTCTACAGCCTCGAAACCCGCGCACTCGACGAGGGTGCGGACGGTCGTTCCGCCGAGTCCGTGCCGAGCGGAACGGGGATGAAGGATACGCAGGAAGTCCTCAACTACGAGCGGGCCGTCGAAAACGGCATCGACGCCATCGACGCCGGCGAGGAACTCTCCGTCGATCTTCTTCACGACCTCCACGAGACCCTCCTCGCGGACGTCTCGGACGACCGCGTCGACACCGACACGATCGGCGCCTACAAGACGGTGCCCAACCACCTCGGGGACTTTCTCCCGCCGGTACCGGATGCGGTCGACGGGCTGATGGACGCGCTGATGACGTACTATCGAACCGGCGGGAGCTATCACGCGCTCGTCGACATCGCCCTGTTTCACTACCAGTTCGAGACGATCCACCCGTACGGCGACGGGAACGGGCGACTCGGCCGCCTTCTCATTACGCTCCAGCTGTACGACGGCGGCCTTCTCGAACGGCCGAACCTCTACCTCAGCGAGTACTTCAACCGGAACAAGGCCTCGTACGTGGACCGAATGGAGGCGGTACGCACCCGCGGCGACTGGGAGGGCTGGCTCTCGTTCTTCGTGAAGGGAGTCGCCCAGCAAGCCGAGGAGTCCGTCGACCGCACCCTCGCGCTCGATGAGCTGCGGCGTCGCTACGAGAACGAGTACGGCGGCGTCCGGTACGCGAAAAACCGTCTGGCGTGCAAGCTGTTTGAGCAGCCCTACGTGACGACCAACACGGTCGCGGATATGCTCGACATCGAGCGGTCCACGGCGTACCGGGCGATCGACGCGCTGGAAGACGACGGCGTCTTGGAGGAAGTCACGGGGAAAGACCGTAATCAGGAGTATCGCGCGAAGGAAATCTTCGAGATTCTCGAACGGCCGCCCCAGACGTACTGAGTACTCGTTTTTCCTGTCCTGTGTCGTTGTTTCTGCAACTGCCTGCGATGGGATGTCTCAGCGTTGTTCCAACCGTCCGCTTTTTGTACGATAACTATAATTAGACCGTTATGAAGTGTGAGAGAGCATGTCACTGAGTGATGCCCACAGACCGGCGACCCGACGCGAGCGGTACCGGTTGATGACTGATGCCGCTACCCGGCCGTTTGCGGCCGGTGCTATCGCCGTTCCACTGGTACTTCCCATCTTGGGATATCTGTCAAACGACGTCCGAATCATGTTCACGGTCCACCTCTTCCTTGGTGCGTTCTGGTTCGGAACTGCGGTACTCGGAGCGGTCGTCCTTGGCCCCGTCATGGGGAGTCTCTCCGAGGAAGCAAATGCCGAGTTCGCCGAAGGGTTCGTCCCGAAGATGAATCTTCTCATGGAACCGGTTTCAGTCGGTACAATCGGATCGGGGATCGGCCTCGCCAGTATGATGCGACTGTGGGCCTCTCCATCACCGACCCTGTTGGCGGCGCTCGCTATCGCTATCGCACTGCTCATCCTCGGATTCGGTCCCCTACATACGTTTACAGCCGGGATGTTCGATGAGATCGCTGCCGAAGATACTGACCACGAGCGACTGGCGGCCCTGAATAAAAAATACGGAATGCTGAGCCTGGTCGAACTCGTGCTCATGATCGCCATCGTCATCACGATGTCCGGTCTCCGCTGGGGATTCTAGCGTTCGCCCGAATTCCCCTACTCACGTACGTAGGAACGTACCTGTGGAGGTATACTAGAACGCACTCGGGGACGTACTTGAGCTGGTGATAGATCGTTGTGATATCGCGTCGTACGGGGACTGGTTTATAGTTGCGTGCCAGTCTCTGTTCAGCGTGGCGGTCGCGCCCCGCCGACAAGTTACGCCGTTTGTCGATGTGACCCGCTGTTAAGTCGGTGTGCGTACCATCCGATGTTCTCCAGTATGCCACCCGGAGCACACCGTCATCATACCTGCTTATGGAGCGGGGAGATGTCTCTCTCCTATGCCCGATTCGAGTGGCGACGAGTTCGACCCGACAGCACCGGACCAACGCGAGATCGGCCGCGAAATGGTTGACGACAGTACGGGACTCGGGTCGGTGATGGCCCACGCCTACCGCGGAGAGATTGACCGAGTGGGGACGTGGCGGCAGCGCCTCGACGAGACGACGAAGTGGGCGGTGACGCTGATGGCAGCAATCTTGACGTGGGCGTTTTCAAGTACTGACAACCCACACTATATCCTGCTGATCGGGGTTGTCGTCGTCACCATCTTTCTGGGTATCGAAGCACGGCGGTACCGGGACTACGACGTCTTTCGCTCTCGTACTCGAGTCATCCAAGAGAACCTGCTTGCAAACGCCCTCGATCCGTCCCAAGGCACTGAAGATCACGACTGGCGAGCGGAACTGAGCAGTGACTATCGCAGGCCGACGCTGAAAGTCTCATTCTACGAGGCACTCGCAAACCGGCTCCGGCGCGTGTACCTTGCGCTACTCGGTGTCCTCTTGGTCGCGTGGGTCTTCCGGATCACAGCGTTCGCACCGCGCCAAGACTGGCTGACAACCGCTGGAATCGCCCGTATCCCCGGGATTGTTGTGATTGTCGTTGTGGGTGTGTTCTACGTCGTACTGCTGGGCGCCACTTTCTGGCCCCATGAGCGCCATGCCAAGGGCGAATTCCGTGAAGGAGACCCGGACGACTGGAAAGAGACAGATCAATGAATCCGTTGTCTTTAACTGCTGCTCGAAAAACAAGAGTCCAACCCGCTCTACGACACTTTCAGCTCAGCACCGAAAAAACGACTGCGGTAGAATACCTCTCGGTTGCGTGTCCTACTCGAACTGCTCGACGGCCTGCTCGTAGCGACTGGACGGCTCGTCCCAGTCGACGACCTCGAAGAAGTTCTCGACGAACTCGCCGCGGGCGGGGCCGTAGTCGTGGTAGTAGGAGTGCTCCCAGACGTCCAGCGCGAGGATGGGGTGGCTGCCCCAGAGGGCGCCCTGGTCGTGCTTGTCGACGACGACGTTGCGGAGCTGGTTGCTGTGAGAGTCGTAGACCAGCAGCGCCCAGCCGCCGGCGGCGGACGCCGCGGCCTCGAACTCGCCCTTCCAGGCGTCGTAGGAGCCGAAGTCCTCCTCGATCCGGTCGGCGAGAGCGCCGCTGGGCTCGTCGCCGCCCTCGGGGCTCATCGACTGCCAGAAGAGGTCGTGCAGCACGTGGCCGCTCCCGTTGTGCGTGACGTTGCGGATCGCGCTCGCCGACGACGAGAAGTCGCCCTCCTCGCGGTTCTCGGCGAGCGTCTCCTCGGCGGCGTTCCAGCCGTTGACGTAGCCCTGGTGGTGGGTGTCGTGATGCCAGGTGAGTACCTGTTCGGAGATGTGCGGTTCCAGCGCGTCGTAGTCGTACGGCAGCGGCGGTAGTTCGTAATCGCTCATATCTACACGCTTGTATATAGTCGGCAACCATATGAACGTTCTCTGTAGGACGTTTTAGTAACATTCACGAAATATGGGATAGCGGTGAAATCGTAGTTCTGGTGGCTATATGGCGTCTCTGAATATGATTGGTTCTAATCTTGCCAATTAAGAGGTTCTGCGAGCAAGACGCTTATCAGTTCCAATCCCTCAGATCCACTATGTCATCTGACGAGGTGCGAGACGCCGTCGCCGAGCCCGTGGCCGGAGGAACGGTCCGCCACGGGCCCGGCGTGACGGCGAACCGGGCGTTCCCGACCGACAGCTATCCCAGCCATCTCGATCCGTTCGTCCTCTTCGAGCGCTTCGACATCGATCCGGACCAGGGCTTCCCGATGCATCCCCATCAGGGCTTCGAGATTGTTACCTACATGCTCGACGGCGGGATGGACCACGAAGACTCGCTCGGCGTCGAGCACACCGCCTACGAGGACGAGGCGATGCACATCGTCACCGGGGGCGGCATCGAACACTCCGAGTTCGCAGCCGACGGCGAGGCGTGCAACGGGCTCCAGCTCTGGGTGAATCTCCCGCGAGACCAGAAAGAAGCTGACCCGACGTACACCGATACGGACAGCGAAGCACTCCCCACGGAGGAACTCGACGGGGCGACCGTCACGACGGTCGTCGGGACGGGTTCGCCGATCGATCCCGTCACTCGGATGGAGTATCTGGACGTTCGCGTTACGGATGCCTGGACCTGGTCGTTCCCGGACGAGTGGGCGGGCTTCCTCTACGGCGTCGCCGGCGAGGGCACCGTCGACGGCAGTCGCTTTGGCGAGGGCGACGTGCTGCCGGTGGCGGGGTCGCGCGACGTCGAACTCCGAACCGATGGTTCGCTGCGAGCCGTCGCCGTCTCCGGGCGACCGCACGGGGAACCGATTCAACAGCAGGGGCCATTTGTTTTCTAGAGGCGATCTTACCAACGAATACGTCACGCACAGACCGGCAGGCGGACTCCATGCCCGAGAACTAACGAGTTAACTGGCGAGGACGCCGTCGACGGTCAGCTCGTCGAGGGCGGGGCACCGGCTACGCCGTGCGAACTCCCGCCGGACGACGACCTCGAAGCCGGTCAGGAGTACCCGTGTCCCGAAGCGAGCCGCGCGGTCACGATTCGCTACGAGTTCAGCGTCGACTCGAACGGCGTTCCGTTCCGAACGATCGACGGTACGCGGTCGTACATCGAGAACGAACCCCACCGATCCGTCGCGATGCGAGTCCACGAGCGAAAGAGCGGCGGGACGGTCAAAGTGACCGACGACGGCCATGCGCTGACCTACCTCGGCGAGTCGCTTCTGTTCGTCGCTTCGTGCCTTCGAAAGCGGACATCACGTACGAAGAATCTGGTTCGATCGTCGACCCGGTCGACGACGAACTCCTCTAACTGCCTCTCTGGCTTGGCGGCTACTGCAGGTATCCCAGGTAGCGTGGCTTAGCTGCCTTAGTTACCTATCTTAGCTATTGTACTGGTCTCCCTGCCATGCGATCCGCAACGCTCGGACACTTTCATTGGAGAATAGTCTCCTATTGTAGATGTTGTCGCTATTGTGTTGGCATAGCTGTTGTACTCGAGACAGTTCTGCACGTGCTCGCTCGCCCAGGTTCGTGGTTCGCGTTCTTCTATCGCAGATATTGCACCTATTCTGCCTATTGTAGTCTAGTAATCCCACTTCCCAGGCTCGATCTCTGTGGGCCAGCTGTTGATACATAGCACTGAATCAAACTATTGGAGCTATCTCACCTATTGTTGTCTGTCCCTCCCTGTCTCGCTGTTTCTCGGGTCTATTTCGTGGGCCGGTCCGGGATATGCCTACCTTAGCTACCTCACCTATTGCATCTATTTCGCCTTGTTCGCCTCTGGCTGCTATGATTGCACTGTGGAATATACGAGGTCTCTCTGAGAATATGTGCATATCGTAGCTACCTCAGCTATCGCACCTATTGTACCTTGTTCACCTCCGGAAGCTTTAGTACGTTTGCGGAATAGTTGCAAAGCGACCGAAGGTGCGGGAGCTACCTATCGTAGCTACCTCAGCTATCGCACCTATCGTAACTGGCCCAACTATGACAGCTACCGAACCACGCGCCGTCGACGTCGTGATCCTGAAAGGCGGCGTCGGCAAGTCGACGATCTCGATGAACCTCGCCCGCCAGCTCGCCGAACAGCACCGCGTGCTGTTCGCGGACCTCGACCCGAACGGCCACGCGACCAACGGCCTCGGCTTCGAGGACGCCTACCAGTCCGACATCAACGTCGGGGACGTCGTGCTCGACCAGGGCGACGCAACGCTGGACGACCTGATCCAGCGGACTGAGTTCGGGTTCGACCTGCTGCCATCGTCGAACACGCTCGAAGACGTCGAAAACGACCTGAAGGGCGCGATCCAGGGCTCCGCCCGCGTCAAATCCAACGTCGTCGACCCGCTGCTGGGTGACGTGTACGACTACATCGTGTTCGACAGCCCGGCGTACCCGGGGATGCTCAACAACAACGCGCTCGTCGCGACCGGCAACGTGATGATCCCGATCGCCCCCGGCTCGAGCGCGATCGGCGGGTACAAGCGCACGATGGAACGGCTCATCGCGCCGGCCCAGGAGTACATCGACATCGACGTCCTCGCGGTCGTCCCGAACCAGATCCAGGACCGGATCGACCAGCAGACCGAGGCGCGCGAACTTCTGGAGAATCTCAACACCGCCGAAACCACCGAGGGCAAGGTGCCGAACTTTGCCCGCATCACTGCCGAGGAGTTCGAACAGATCGATGCTGGCGAGACGGCACCGCCGAAACCGGGAATCCGGCACCGCGCGGCGCTCTCTCGGTCGCTGAAGTACAACCAGCCACTGCAGGACTACGATCCGGACAACGACCAGATCCAGCACTTCGAGGAACTCGCTGGGATCGTCGAGAACGGAGGGATCGAGCGATGAGCGGGAATCCCTTCGACGACCTTGACGGGCTCGACGACGATGCCGATGACGACGCCGAAAGCGAGGCGTCATCGAGCGATTCGCAGTCGGACAGCTCCTCGTCAGCGGACCCGGGTGTCCAGCGCGACGAACGGGAGCCGTCGCCGGCTGCTGACGACCTCTCGGGTTCCCAACCCTCGACCGGCGCCGACGGCGTCGACACGACCTCCGATCCCGCGAGTCCGAGCGACGGACCCGCGTTCCCGTACGACGAGGTGACACAGCGCCCCCTGTACGCTCGCGAGGCAGCGTGGAACGCCTTCGAGGACGCGCTCGAACTGGACGTCGAACGAACGCTTCGGGAGTACGACGTGCGCGACGCCGCCGGTCGGGAGCTCCACGACGCGGCGCTCCGCGTCGCCGCCGAGCATCCCGAGGAAATCGCAAAGCAGTTGCTCGAACTCCGGGGCATCGACGTAAACCAATAACCGCGATATGAAGCTCGACCGCCGGCAGTACCAGAGTTTCGGAGGGTAGGTCAGTTTTAGAGTACATTCATCCGAATCGGGGCACTGTCTAGCTACGGAATGAGCAGGTCGAAGATAGGCGTCTATGCCGCTCAGCGACCTGCTCAGGGAGAAATTCGCGACGGATGATCTTGAGTGTCGGCAGCGTGAGCGGACGCCGACGCTCGTCAGGGCGTTCGGCGTCCGCCTCACCGCTGCCGGCGTATCGATCAAGTAACAACCGCCGTGTGACGGTTACTCGGCGTGGATCGATCGCACAGAGCGATCTGGTAATGACTCACCGGCTGGCCGACAGCCCTGACGGATCCGCCGACGGCGACGCCGTCGCGGATCGCTTTCGACGAGTTGGCTGTCCAAATCAACGGTGTGCTCCACTGTCTCTATGCAACGATCGACACCGACACAACCCCCGCTGGGCGCTGAGCTCTTCGAACACTGCGAAACGGATGCCGCAGAGGCGTTTCTGCGCTCGCTCAACCGGAAATACGAGTTTGCAGACATCGTGTTTCTGGTCGATGGCTACGGCTATCTGACTGTCCTCGCACGCCTCGATCTCAGCGATCAGCTCGACTACTCCTTCCGAAACCATATCCAAAGTGGTCTTAGACCCCAGAATGCGGAGCGACCGCTTTCATGCGTCCTGGGTGGGCAGTCAGGCGAGCCCCCAAGCAGTAGCTCGCTGTCTTCCTCGACTATTATAATTGACAGCGTCTGCATCAGGCATCAACCACAGTACGCCGGCTGCGGAGGTACTACACTAGATAGTGCCACAGATAACCCGTGTTCGAGGACGACTACGAAAACGGGCCTGAGTACCTACTCAGCGACGGCAATCAGGACGAACGTCTCCGGTCGAACTGCCTCGTGCTCGATGCGGAACCCGTTCGCTTCCAGCGCCGCGGCCGCCTCGGCGGCGCTGAATCGCTCCTCGATCGGCGGGCCGTCATCGCCGGACCCGCTCGCCGCCCAGTCGACGATCGAGAGTCTACCGCCGTTCCTGAGCACGCGGCGAACCTCGGCTAGCGACTCGTCGCTCGCGAACTCGTGGTAGGTCATCGTCGAGAACGCGGCGTCGAGTGCGTCGTCGTCGAACGGGAGATCGCTCACGTCGGAGGTGACCAGCTCGACGTTGTCCGGGACGCCCTTCTCCCGATAGTGGTCGTGCATCTCCTCCTGGACGTCGACGGCGTAGACGCGTCCCGCGTGCGGAGCGACCTCGTCGGTGTAGAACCCGGTGCCGCTGCCGAGGTCGGCGACGGTGTCGTCGGCGCTCGGATCGACCGCCCACAGCAGCTCTTCGGCCGAGAGGAACCGGTAGCGGCGCTCGGGCTGTTCGAGCTTCTCGGCGCGGGTCGCGTCGAACGTGTGGTACCCCATCGTCAGAGCTCCTCGAAGGCTTCGTCGACCAGTTCGCCCGTCTCGGCGATGATGTCGCTCATCTCGTCGTCGTCCGGCGCCATGCCGACGAGTCGCGCGATGCGCATGATCGAAACGTGGTAGACGCGCTGCGTGCCCGGTTCTTCCTCCCAGACGACGACGTTACAGGGGAACAGCCCGCCCATTCGCTTATCGGTCGCATCGAGTGCGCGATCGGCCACCGACGGGTTGCACGCCCCCAGCACGTAGTAGGGATCGCGGTCGGCGTCGACCTTCTCGTTGAGCATCTCGGAGGGGGAAAACTCGACGGGGATGCCGAACCCGGCGTCGGTGAACGCTTCGCGGACGTGCTCGATGGCCTCCTCGTGGTCCATCTCCAGGGTCGTCTGCTGCGTTCCGATCTCGTCGGGGTCGATCTGCGCCGGATCGATTGGGAGCGTCATTCGTGTAGAATATTGTGCCGGCCAAGAAAAACTCTTTCGCCACAAGTCCGACGCGGTCGCCCGGCGAGCCCGCTCCCGATCCGATTCGAACGGCGTTCAGATCGTTCGGACGGTGGCGATCGCACGCCATCCGAGATTTGTAATGTATAGTATTGTGGCTTTCGTAAACATACTTATCCCTCTCGCGCCCCTACGTACCGCATGAATGGTTGAGCCGGTGAGCGAGCGCCTGCGACGGGAACTGCAGTGCGTCGACCTGCTCGTGTACTTCTACGGGATGAACGACCGCGACGTGAGCGCCTTCGTCCTGCTCGGCGAAGCTGATCAGGAACTGACGGTCGACGAGGTCGCCGAGCGTCTCGGTTGCGAACGGTCGACGGCGTACCGGTCGATATCGCGGCTGCTGGAGGCCGGCGTAGTCGTTCAGGAGCAGGTGAACTACGAGACGGGCGGCTACTACCACGTGTACCGTACCCGCGAGAGCGGCGAACTCGCCGACGAGATGCGGCGACTGCTCAACGACTGGTACGCGAACGTCGGTCAGCTCATCCAGGAGTTCGAGGACGCGTACGGTCGGGATACGGAAGATCGAGAGCACCGATCGCTACAGTCGCGCTCCTGAATCCCGCGGCGTTCGTGTATCGCAGCACAGTATTGTATGAGTTATGCAAAAGTACTAAGTCCGAGCGATCCGTACGGTCGGTCGATGGCCGAGGACATCGAGGAGATTCGGCAACAGAAGATGGAGGAACTCCGCAACCGCGCCGGAGAAGAAGAGGACGCCGGAACGGTCGACCGGAATCCGACCGATCCGGTGCCGATCAGCGGGAAAGCCGATCTGACCGAGACCGTCGACGAGCACGGCATCGTTCTGGTGGACTTTTACGCGGACTGGTGCGGGCCCTGTCAGATGCTCGAACCGGTCGTCGAGACGATCGCCGCCGAGACCGACGCGACCGTGGCGAAAGTCGATATCGACGCCAACCAGCAACTCGCCGCCGAGTACAACGTCCGGGGCGTCCCGACGCTACTCCTGTTCGCCGACGGACAGCCGGTCGAGCGTCTCGTCGGGATGCAAGAGGAAGCCCAGCTCCGCTCCGTGATCGAGCAGCACGCCTGATTCGACGGGCACATGACCGACGAAGCACCCGATACGGAGCGACACCTGCCGGACGACCGTTCACTCGTTGCCGTCGCGAACCGACTCGAATCGGTACTGAACGACGACCTCGGCGGGACGTTGGTCGGAATCGCCTTCTACGAGGACGGGGAGTACGACGTCGCCTACCGGGACGACGCGGCGTCGGCACGGTACACCGATTCGGACGTCCGGGCGATCATGACGAACATCCAGTTGGACGCGATCGGCGCCCCGGCGTACGAGGACCACCACGGAGAGCCGCTCCGCGGAACCGTCCGCGTGTACGACACGCTGGTCACTGTCGCGGTACCCGTCGCGGAAACGGCCGGTATCGTCGTCGTGTTGCGGAACGACGGGTCGCACGATCCGTACTCGGTGATCGAGACGGTCGAAACCGAGACAGCGTAGACTACTCGGACGGGGATCGTCCGGCGGACCACAAGCTCTATCAAACGGTGGAAAGAGGTATTGGGCAAAGATGGACGGAGAGGGCAATATCACGCGGCGGCGAGCGCTCCTCGCCGGCGGCGGGACGCTCGCGTTCGGCGGGGGCGTCGCGTACGTCGCGTCGCGGTCCGGCTCGGGCGGCGAACGCTACGTGCCGGCTACGTCCCACACCAGCGACGAGACGACCAGCTTCGGCGTCGAACTCACCGGTCGACCGATCGCGGGCGAACGCGACGCCCCGGTCGACATCTACTACTGGACGGACTACCTGTGCCCGTTCTGCAAAGAGTTCGAGACGGAGACGTTCCCCGAGATCGGTCGAAACTATATCGACGCCGGTGACGTCCGCCTCGTAGCGCTGTACATGCCGAACATCGGCCGGTACTCGACGCCGGCGGCGATCTGGGGACGGTGCGTGTGGTCGCAGGTGGCCGACGCCGAGCCGAGCGCGTTCTGGAACTGGCACTCGGCCGCCTTCGACGAGCAGCCCAACTCCGGGAAGGACTGGGCCGACGACGAGACGTTCGCGGAAGTGGCCGAACGGACCGACGGCGTGGACCGCTCGGCGGTCGAAACCTGTCGCGAAGAGCGCGGTGAATCGATCCGCGAGAGTATGGATCCCAACCTCGGCGTCGCTCACGAGGCGAGAATCCAGGGGACGCCGGGGTTCGTGATCTACAATCGAGAATCCGAAGCAGCGGTGAAGGCGGTCGGCGCCCAGCCCTACGAGAACTTCGCCGACGCTATCGATCAGGTGCTAGAGGCGTGAGCGGTACTCCCAGCGCCAGTGGTCGGGACTGGGCTCGCGATCTCCGCGACGCGCTCGTCTACCCGCTCACCTCGGACTTGCGGTTGCTGTCGGCCGCCGTCGCGACGGTCCTCACGTACGTCGTTCTGGTGTTGAGTTCCTTTCCGCAGTTTTCGATCCAGGTGCTGACGAACGATCCGACCGACGTCGTCTACGCGGTCACCGCGCTCACGCGCGAAGTGTACCTGAGCACGGGCTGGCTCGGGATCGGTCTCGTCGCCGCCTACGCGGTACTGACGGGCGTCGCGACGATCAACGCGCTGGCGCTGGTCCGCCGCGCGCGCCGCACGGGCGCGTCGACGATCGTCGGCGTTCTGCCGGGAGTGCTCGCGGCCGGCTGCGCGAGCTGCGGCGCGGGCGTGCTCGGTGCGCTGGGATTCGTCGGCGCGATGGCGGCGCTGCCGTTCGACGGCAACCTCCTTCGGGTCGGCGGGATCGCCCTGCTCCTCTTTTTCCTCGGTCGAGCGGGCGATCCCCAAACGTGTTCCATCGACGGGGGAGGGGACACATGACGTCGCTGCCGAACCGCCGCCTCCTGCGGAGCGCCGGCGTGAGCGTCGGCGTGGTCGTCCTGTTCGGGACGGTGACCGGCCTCCTGCCGAACCCGATCTACGTCCGGATGGTCGAACGGACCCCGGCGGACTACCTGTTTCTCGTCACGACCGCCGCCTTCGCCGGGGCGTTCGTCTACCAGCGGTCGCTGGCCGAGGAGCCGATCGGCGATCGGTTCGCCGCCGGCGGGCTCGTCGGCGGATTTCTCGCCTTCGGCTGTCCGATCTGTAACGTCGCGCTGCTCGCGCTGTTCAGCTCGTCGGCGCTCATGACGCACTTCGACCCGCTCCGACCGCTGCTCGGCGCCGTGAGCGTCGTCTTCTTCGCCGGGGTCCTGTACTACCAGCGCCGGCGGTGCGAGGTGTGCTGACCGTGCGATCGACGCCGTCGTCGACCCAAAAACACATGCGCCGAGGGGCTGAAGTGGGGAGCAACCGATGACAGGTTCGGACGCCGATCCCGTGGCTGATACGGGTTCCGAGACAGATGCGAACTCCGACGCGGCGTCGACGCCTCCGTGGGGAGTACTCGGTGCCGGCGGTGCGGTGAGTCTCTGTTGTCTCTTCGCGGCGCCGGCGGCCAACGGCGTCGCGGGGGGCGCAGCGGTCGGCGGGGCGACGGCCGCCGCGGGCGGGAGTCTCACGTTGATCGTGGTGACGGCGCTGACGGTCGGCCTCCTGGGCGCCGCGTTCCGGCTTCGCTCGTCGGGGCGTTCTTGCAACTCGTAGCGATCCGGTCGTCGTTCCGAATCGGTTCGCTCTTTCGCCGTTCGGTCGGACGCGCGATCCTCTCGCTCCAGTCGTTTATAATATTGTGGTCTTTGAGAAATACTTTTGATGCGGCCGGCCCAACTAGGGGGTATGAGTGAGACGTTCGTGGTCGTTGGCGGTGATGCGGCGGGATGAGCGCCGCTCTTCCGATCGAGTACGTCCGCGAGCACCGCGAGGAACTGGTCGAACTCGCCCTCGATCTGATCGAGGTCGATACGTCGAATCCGCCCGGCGACACGCGCGAGATCGTCGCCGAGATCGAGCAATTCCTCGATCCGCTTCCGGTCGAGATCGAGCGCTTCGCGATCGATCCGGCGAAGCCGAACCTCCTCGTTCGGGTTTCCGGCGAGGCGGATCGAACGCTGCTGTACAACGGCCATCTCGACACCGTGCCGTTCGACGCTGACGCGTGGACCCACGACCCGCTCGGCGAACGCGTCGACGACCGCGTCTACGGCCGCGGCGCGACCGACATGAAAGGCGCCGTGGCGTCGATGCTGCTCGCGATCCGGGCGTTCGCAGCGACCGACGCCGAACCGCCGGTCGACCTCCTGTTCGCCCTGGTGAGCGACGAGGAGGTCGGCGGCGACGCCGGCCTGCCCGCGCTGCTGGAGGCCGGACGCCTCGACGCGGACGCCTGCGTGATCGGCGAGCCGACCTGCGAGGCGGGCCGCCACTCCGTCACGGTCGCCGACCGGGGTAGCATCTGGCTGACGCTCGACGCCGTCGGCGAGGGTGCCCACGGCTCCCGTCCGGCGCTCGGCGTCAACGCGATCGACCGGCTCTACGGCGCCGTCGAGACGCTGCGGGAGCGATTCGGGACGCGCGAGCTCGACATCGACGCCGACGTCGAGCCGATCGTCGAGGAGTCGGTCGAGTACTACGGCCCGTCGATGGGCGAGGACGTCGCCCGCGACCTGTTCCGGTACCCCTCGATCAACCTCGGCGTCCTCGCGGGCGGCGACGCGATAAACAGCGTCCCGCAGTCGGCCCGCGCCGAGATCGACGTGCGACTGACCGCGGGCGTCAGGACCCCCGACGTGCTCTCGGAGATTCGGTCCTGCGTCGCCGACTGCGAGGGCATCACGATCGCCGACGTCTCCTGGAGCGTCGGCACCGCCGAACCGGCCGACAGCCCGCTCGTCGAGGCCGTCGCGTCGACGGCGGCGGACGTCACCGGCGACCGCGTCTACCGACGGAGCGCGACGGGCGGCGGCGACGCCAAGTCGCTCCGGAACGCCGGCGTCCCGACCGTCGAGTTCGCACTCGGGACCGACACCGTCCACGCCCCCGACGAGTACGTGTCGGTCGACGCGCTCGTCGACAACGCGGCGGTCTACGCGCGGCTTCCGGCGGCGTGGGCGTCTCAGACGGAGCGGTAGCAGCCCGCCGACGCGGAAGTTTCGTGGTGCGACGGATCGGTGTCCGACCGTCGAGCAAGACTTAGGTTTCTGTATTGTGTATTAGTGATTATGGAGCACAATATCGGCTCGGCCGACAGACAAACTCGGGTAGTTGTCGGTGCGATACTGGCAGCTGTCGGACTGGCGACGCTGGGCGGCCTGCTGGGGTTCGGTCCGACGGTCGGCGCCGTCGCGACGCTGCTGGGCGTCGTCCTCGTCGCTACGGGACTCGTCCGAATCTGTCTGCTGTACCGCCTGCTGGGTATCGATACCTCGGAGTCCCGATAGCGATGGAACGGTTCCAGAACACCGGTCAGCCCGACTGGGACTGGTGGGGCAAGCTCTGGCCGACGCCCGGCGCGACGCTCCGGAAACTCGGCGTCGAGGCGGGCGAGTCGGTCGCCGAAGTCGGCTGCGGCAGCGGCTACTTCGCACTGCCGGCCGCCCGGATCGTCGATCCCGAGCCGGTGTACGCGCTCGACCTCGACGAGAAACTACTGGACGAACTCGACCGGATCGCCGACCGGCAGGGCATCGAGAACGTCGTCCCGATCCACGGCGACGCCCGGAACCTGGCCTCGGTACTGCCCGAACGTGTCGATACGCTCGTGGTGGCAAACACGTTCCACGGCGTCGACGACCAGCCCGGACTCGTCGCGCAGGCGTTCGACGCGATCGATCCCGGCGGGCGTCTCGTCGTCGTCAACTGGCACGACCGTCCGCGTGAGACCACGACCGTTGCGGACGAACCGCGGGGCCCGCCGACGGAGCTTCGCATGACGCCCGAAGAAACCGAGGATGCCGTGCTCTCGGCGGCGGAGTTCGCGCTCGATCGGCAGGTCGACCTGCCGCCGTACCACTACGCGCTCTTGTTCGACCGGTAATCCGAGACCGCGTCGCGGCGGACGGCTCTATCGTCTGACGCTCGAACGTGCCGGCGGTCCCGGCGCTCTCAGACGGATTTTCATAATCTTGGAATCGTAGCACAATACTAACGGCATCCAGTGCCAACGTACTCCTGTGAGATATCTATGACTGACATCGATCCCGACGACACCGTCGACGCTCGAGGTGCAGCCTGCCCCGGTCCGCTGATGGACCTGATCGGAAAGATGCGAAGCAGCGAGTCCGGCGACGTGATACGGCTCCTGAGCGACAACGATCAGTCGCTCACCGACGTGCCCGAGTGGGCCGAGGAAGCCGGCAACGAGCTGCTCGAGATCGAAGAGCTCGACGATCACACCGCGTTCTACGTGGAGAAAGCATGACGGAACACGTCGTCATCGTCGGCGGCGGGACCGGCGGGACCGTCCTCGCGAACGACCTCGCCGAGCGCCTCGACGCCGAGATCGACGCCGGCGACGTCCGCATCACGCTGGTCAACGACGATCCCGACCACGTCTACAAGCCGGTCTGGCTGTACGTGCCGTTCGGCCAGCGCGAACCCGAGGACGGGCGGCGCCGGCTCGACGAGCTCGTCGACGACGCCGTCGACCTCCGGATCGACCGCGTGACCGACATCGACACGGACAGCCAGCGGCTCCGGTTCCGCGGCGGCGCCCCGTCGGTCGGTTACGACTACCTCGTGCTCGCGACCGGGTCGACGCTGGAACCCGACCGGATTCCCGGTCTCGCTGAGGGAGGCCACAACTACTACAGCGAGGCGGGCGCGACCGATCTCCGCGAGGAACTCCTGGAGTTCACCGAGGGCGAACTCGTGTTGAGCGTCATCGGGACGCCCCACATGTGCCCGGCGGCGCCTCTGGAGTTCGTGTTCATGGCCGACGACTGGTTCCGCGAGCGCGGGCTCCGCGAGGACGTCGACATCACCTACACCTACCCGATCCAGCGCGTCCACGGCAACCCCCACATCGCCGAGTGGGCCCGGCCGATCATGGAGGAGCGCGACATTCGGGTCGAGACGTTCTTCAACGCCGACGAGATCGATCCCGACGCGGAGACGATCACCTCGATGGAGGGGACCGAACTCGACTACGACCTCCTCGTGACGATCCCGCCCCACGGCGGCATCGACCTGATCGAGGAGGCCGGACTCGGCGACGACGGCTGGGTCGACGTCGACAAGCACACGCTCGAAGCTGAGGCTGCCGAAAACGTGTACGCGCTCGGCGACACCGCCGACACCGGCGTTCCCAACGCGGGAAGCGTCGCCCACTACCAGGCCGGTGTCGTCGGCCAGCGCCTCGCCAGCGAGATCCGCGGGCATCCCGCGACGGCGACCTACGACGGCAAGACGCTGTGCTTCATCGAGACGGGGATGGACGCGGCGTCGTTCGTCGAGTTCGACTACGAGAACCCGCCGTCGCCGGCGCCGCCGTCCCAGAAGCTCCACTGGTCGAAGCTGGCGTACAACGAGTCCTACTGGCTCACCGCGCGGGGGCTGCTCTGATCATGTCCGAGGAACAGCTATCCGAGCCGACTGATCTCGAAACGGCGATCGAGCAGAATCCCGAGGCGGTCGCCGAGTTCGTCGAACACCTCGACGCCGTCAACGAGCTGCTGGACGTGCTCTCGCTCGGCGAGAGCGCGCTCTCCGACGAGATGGTCCGAGAACTCTCGGCCACGGGCTCCACGCTCGCCGAGTCCGCCGACGGGATCGCGACCGACGAGACGGTCGCCCTGGCCGAGACGGTCGGCGAGAACGGCGACGAGCTGCGCGAAGCGCTCGACACGCTGATCGTGCTCCAGAAAAGCGGCACGCTCGACGAACTGGCCGAGATCGCGGAGGTCGGGTCGCTGGCGACGGCCGCGCTCGACGACGAGATGGTCACCTCGCTGGCCGGCACCGGCGCCGCGCTCGGCGAGGTCGCGCAGACGGCCGCGGACGACGATACCCGCGACGGCATCGAGACGCTGCTCGACGGCGTCGGCGAGGCCGAGCGCGGCGACCCGGAGCAGGTCGGCCCCGTCGGACTGCTCCGCGGGCTCCGGAATCCGGACGTCCAGCACGGGCTCGGCTACCTGCTGGCGCTTGCAGGTTCGATCGGCCGCCAGCGCTCCGGCGGGAACTCGCGCTGATCGGCCTCGTTTTTGACGTCCGGGTCTGTCGTTTACCGCTGTCGAGATCCGAACAAAGCTATATTGTGCAGTAGTCCCAAGACTATTATACGGCCAGTGCGTAGGTATCTCTAATGGCAACGCAGACGAGGAAGACTGACAGCGTGGTTTCGCTCGGCGACGACGACATCGAGGCGGCCGTCGAGACCGACGGCGTCGCCCTGGCGGAGTTCTACACCGAGTGGTGCGGCTCCTGCCAGCGGATGAAGCCGATCCTCGAGACGATCGCCGCCGACACCGACGCGACGATCCTGACGATCGACGTCGAATCGCACCTCGAAACCGCGATCGAGTTCGGCGCCCAGAGTACGCCGACGTTCGTCCTGTTCGCGGACGGCAAGCCGGTGAAACAGCTCCGGGGAGCACAGGACGAGGGAACGCTCCGGGAGCTGATCGCCAGGTACAGCGACTGATTCGAGAGGACATCGATGAAACCCACAGAACTTCGCGCCGACACGCCCGCACTGCACGAGGACGTCTACCTGAACTTCGGCGCTCACGGCCCGAGTCCGCAGTACGTCGTCGAGACCGAGGACGGTCGCGTCGACCCCGAATCGTTCGCGGAGGCCGTCGACGGCGCGCGACTGGCGTGTTTCAGTGCAGTAACGTGGACACACGGCACCCGGTTGCCCGTCGCCGAGCTCGTCGACATCGCCCACGACGCCGGCGCGCTCGCGCTCGTCGACGCCGTCCAGGTCCCAGGCCAGCTTCCGATGGACGTCGAAGAGTGGGGCGCCGACGCCGTCGCCGCGGCGGGCCACAAGTGGCTCATGGGGCTGTGGGGCGGCGGGTTCCTCTACGTCGACCGCGACGTCGCCGAAACCCTCGCACCGAGGACGGTCGGCTACCGGAGCGTCGAGACGCCGACAGCGGACCCCTACGAGTTCGCGGCCGGCGCCCGGCGGTTCGAGGTCGGGTCGTCGAACCCGGCCCCGCACGTCGCGCTGGCCGAAGCGATCGACGCGATCGACGAGGTCGGCATCGATCGCATCGCGGATCGGATCCGGAAACTGGTGGAACATCTGACCGATAGCGTCCCCGACGATCGGCTTCGCAGCCCCGCGACGCCCGAGTCGGGCCTCGTGACGATCGACGTCGACGAACCGGCCGCGACGGTCGAGCGCCTCGCGTCGGAGGGTATCGTCGTCCGCGCGCTGCCGACGCCGAACGCGATCCGCGCGTCGATCCATGCGGTCAACACCTCGAACGAGGTCGATCAGTTGCTCGACGCGCTCGATTCGGAATGGGAGTAAGCCGGACGCTGCTGTTTTTCCGTCGGCTCACGGTAAGTTACGACTCCGAAATATAGCCAGCTCACGCTAGCCCTCTCTCAGAGTATCGCTGGTCGTAGAACGCGACCGCCGGTACTCGAACGGCATGTGCCAGCTGGTTTCTGGCCGCTGAGAGAAAATTGTGGTCTCGTTGATGATCTCCAGCGATGACGGGTTTTAGGCGTCGTATTGAATAGAACGCGCATATATCGCACGGCGGTCGCACAGGAGTTCACGTACTGGGGTCGGTACAGACAATCTACCGAGCAAGTGCCTTGGACTTCTCTGTCGGTTAATGGGGGGAAAGGACTACGAAATACGGGGATGACTGTGGTATCGCCGTGTCACTCCTTGCTGTGTTCCTTTGACCAGTAATATATCAGGGGTGTTCCCACGATTGTCGGCCATAACCACGCCAGAATACCCAACACGGGGGTGAGATTGACTGCGGACACGGCGCTGATCGTCGCAATAAACGCAGCAATCATCCGTTGAAGATGACTAACTAGCCACTCACCGGATGTATCTCTCTGGAAGGCTCGAATATCCATCGTTCCGAATGTTACTCCAATTCCGCCGAAGACGAGCATCACGAGCCCGAATGAGTTACCGGTGACGACCCAAACAATCCCCCAGACACCCAATCCGAGACACGCCAGCACCACGCTCCCGGTTGCGATCCAATCCAGACGCTGAGGGGTGGCAGCCGGCCGCTTCCGGGAAAGCACGCGATATCCGGAGAACGCAAGATATCCACTGAAGACGGCGACCAACGTGAGAATGATCCGAAATGAGGTCGGATTGAGAGCGAGGAGCACGAACACCGTCCCGACGACGACGCCCATTGAGACGAGGAAGAGTTTGCCAGCTTGTCGGTGTCGGTGTCCTCCTTTCTTCGTCACGAGCGCACCTGTCCCGGCGAGGACGGCCAACACGCCTGCAGCGATATGCACCCACAGTGACCACGCCTCGATGGTTGGCATATCCCCTCTTTATATGTAACCATAATAAACATCCCCGCCTCTCGGAAGGTCTTACGTTCCAACTCTCAATTTCACCGTGCAAAATTCGCACAGCTACTGAACAGCTAGTTCATCCGTCATAGGGGGAAACAAACAAGGTTGCCGTGCTGAACGCGTCCTCTGTATTCAGCACACGGTTCCTATCAACCGATGTGGTTTCAACGGAGAGAAAACTGTCCGGCTCAGCTGATCTGCACGCGACCGCTCTCGTCGACGACGACCTCGTGCCCGCGGTACGTGAAGCGAATTTCGAGCTCTGACGCCGTCGGCTCTTCGAGCAGCGTCTCGAGCGCGTCCGGATCGACGACCTCCGCCAGCGGCGGATTGAGCGCGGCCGGCTCGACGTCCTCCGCTTCGGCGACGGCGTCGACGATTCGTGGGATCGGTCGCTTTGCGAGTGTGTTCATCGGTGAATCAGACGAGCAGCTGGATGTCGGCCTCGGCCATATCCTGGATGGCCGTCGCGGCGCCGACGCCGGTGGTGACGCCGTCGTAGAAGTCGTCCTCGTCGTAGTCCATCAGATCGATCGTCATCTGGCAGGCCTGGAACTCCACGCCCATGTCGAGCGAGGTGTCGATGAGCTCCTCGATCGTCGCGGTGTCGTTGTCGTCGATCTTCTTTTCCATCATCGACGTGGTCACGCGATCCATGCCGGGCAGCGCGGCGACCGCGTTCGGCACGGGCATGTTGGGGTTGCCGACCGAACTCAGCTTGAGGTTCTTCGAGCGCTCCTCGTGGAGGATGTCGAGCCCCCAGAAGGTGTGGAACACCGTCACCTCGTAGCCGAACGCGGCGGCGGTGCTGGCGAGGATCAGCGGCGGGTACGCCATGTCGAGCGTCCCCTTCGTCGCGATGATCGACATCTTCTTCGAGTCGTCGCCGGCGTCGCTCGTCGCCTCCGACAGCTGTTCCTCCAGTTCGTCGATGCGCGCGGCGAGCTCCGCGCGGGAGGGGGCGTCGCCGGCTGACGCGTCTGGTGTGTCCGTGCTCATCGTTACTCCGTCTTCCGCACGTAGTGCTTGTACACGTCGTCGCCCTCCGACTGGTCGACGAGCTCGACGCCGCCGGTGCCCGAGGCCCAGCCGTCGATGTCGCTCATGCTGCCGGGGTCGGTCGCCAGCACCTCGAGAACCTCGCCTTCGGCCAGGTCGTCGATTGCGCCTTTCGTCTTGACGACCGGCATGGGGCACGATGCGCCTTTCACGTCGAGCGTCTCCGCGATGTCGTATTCCGAACTCATGTGTTTTGATCTGCTCCGGTGGTCTGTCTTGGAGCTAACGCACAATACCATCTCCGGGGTTAAAAGAATGTTGGTTCTTGTGAATACGTCGAACATCCAAATGCCAATGAGAAGGTCAGATAGTGTTGTTTACGCGTGTATGGGCCGTATAGGGGATCTCCTTCGGCCAACTGTATTGTGGGGTTACTGAATTTCTATGAAAACCCTTTTGTACGTCACCCCTGTAGATGGGGGTGTACGATGAACGCAGACGACTTTCCCACCCCGGACGTCGAGGTGGCAACGATCGCTCCGGAGACGCTGAAGGACCGCATCGACGCGGGCGAGGAGCTCACGCTCCTCGACGCGCGAATGAGCTCGGACTACGAGGAGTGGCGCATCGACGGCGAGACCGTCGAGTCGATCAACGTCCCCTACTTCGAGTTCCTCGACGACGAGATCGACGAGGACGTCCTCGAGCGGATCCCCGACGACCGCGAGGTCACCGTCCTGTGCGCGAAGGGCGGCGCCAGCGAGTACGTCGCGGGCACGCTCGCCGAGCGCGGCTACGACGTCAACCACCTCGAGGACGGGATGAACGGCTGGGCCAGCATCTACGAGGCCGTCGAGGTCGAGCGCTACGACGGTCCTGGGACGCTCCTGCAGTACCAGCGTCCCTCCTCGGGCTGCCTGGGCTACCTGCTGTACGACGACGGCGAGGCCGCCATCGTCGATCCGCTGCGCGCCTTCACCGACCGCTACCTCGACGACGCCGACGAACTGGGCGTCGACCTGCAGTACGCCATCGACACGCACGTTCACGCAGACCACATCTCGGGCGTCCGAGAACTCGCAGAGTTCTCGGGCTCGTCACGAGCGGAGCGAAGTGACGGTGTGCGCGATCTCGACGCGGAAGGCGTCGAGGGCGTCATCCCCGCGGCCGCTGTCGACCGCGGCATCACTTATGCCGACGATCTGACTACCGCCGAGGACGGCGACACCTTCGCGGTCGGCGACGCCGAAATCGAGACCGTTTACACGCCCGGTCACACGACCGGGATGACCTCCTACCTGCTCGGCGATAGCCTGCTCGCAACCGGCGACGGGCTGTTCGTCGAGTCGGTCGCCCGGCCCGATCTCGAAGAGGGCGACGACGGCGCGCCCGACGCCGCGCGTATGCTGTACGAGTCTCTCCAGGAGCGCGTCCTGGCGCTCGACGATGACGTGCTCGTCGGCGGCGCGCACTTCAGCGATGCCGCCAAGCCCGCCGAGGACGGCACCTACACGGCACCGATCGGCCAGCTCGTCGAGGAGATGGATGCGCTCACGATGGACGAAGACGAGTTCGTCGAGCTGATCCTCTCGGACATGCCGCCCCGACCGGCAAACTACGAGGAGATCATCGCGACGAACCTCGGCCAGGAGTCGGTCGACGACGACGAGGCGTTCACGCTCGAGCTCGGCCCGAACAACTGCGCCGCCAGCCAGGACTCCCTGGCCGGAGACTGAATCGATGGTCGTCGATCCGGTACCGCTCCAGCTGGCCGGCGAGCTGTTCCCCAACGGGATCAGTCGCTACGCCGTCGGCGGACTGCTCGTCGGTCTCGGCGCGGTCGTGATCTACGTCGGGACGGGCATCGCCGCCGGCGCGAGCACGTTCCTCGAGTCGACGCTGTCGTACGTCTCGGACCAGTCGCGGTTCCAGCAGTACGTCGCCTCGCGCGACTGGCGCGTCGTGTTCACGCTCGGGATCATCCTCGGCGGGCTGGCCTTTGCCGCGACCGTCCAGTCCGGAGTCGTCACGACGTCGCTGTACGAGCCCGGAACGACCGGCGAACTCTACGAGGTCGGCGGCCTGACGCTCTGGTCGACCTCGGTCCAGCCCTGGCGGCTGTTCGTGGGCGGCGTCCTGGTCGGGATCGGCACCCGGATCGGCAAAGGGTGTACGTCCGGCCACGGGGTCTGTGGCGTCGGGTCGGCGTCGAAGACGTCGCTCGTCGGCGTCGCGACGTTCCTGACCGTCGCCGTCGTGACCGCCCAGATCGTCGCGGCACTGGGGGTGAGTCCGTAACGTGAGTCAGAATCGTCATCCCCTGTTCATGCCGCTGATCCTGCTCGGCGGCCTGATCTTCGGGTTCGGGCTCGGCTTCAGCCAGATGGCGCGGCCGGAGGTCGTGCTGAACTTCCTGCAGTTCGAGGACTTCGGGCTGCTGTTCGTGATGTTCGGCGCGGCGATCGTCTCCGGAATCGCCTTCGCGGTGATGCCGCGGATCAGCGACGCGGCGCCGCTGACGGGCGATCGGTACGAGCGCCGGCTGAAGCCGTTCGACCGGAACGTCCTGATCGGCGGCGGGATCTTCGGCGTCGGCTGGGGCCTCTCGGGCATCTGTCCGGGCGCGGCCTACGCCAGCCTCGGCGTCGGTAACGTGACGATCCTCTGGGCGCTCGCCGGGATGTTCGTCGGCGCGTACCTCCAGGGGTACTGGCGCAGCCAGTCAGCCGACGCCGGGGCCGCAGTGACGCGCGCCGACTGATCGATTTTTATCTTCGTACTGATGGATATAGCCACTGTCGTTCTCTTCGTCGTCGCAGCGCTCGCCAGCCTGTTTATGGCGTGGGTCATCGGCGCCGGCTCCAGCGGCGCGACTCCGTTCGCACCGGCGGTCGGCGCGAACGCCGTCTCGACGATGCGTGCGGCGTTTATCGTCGGCATCTTCGGCTTCGCCGGCGCCGTCACGCAGGGATCGAACGTCTCGAAAGCCATCGGCAGCGGGCTCGTCGGCGGCATCAGCCTTCCGGTGATGGGCGTCATCGTCGTTCTGCTGATCGGGGCGGGGCTGATGGCGATCGGTATCTGGACCGGCTACCCGATCGCGACGGCCTTCACCGTGACCGGTTCGGTCGTCGGCGTCGGCCTCGCGCTCGGCGGGACACCCGTCTGGCCGAAGTACGCCCAGATCGGCTCGGTCTGGGTGCTGACGCCGTTCGTCGGCGGCGGGATCGCCTACGGGATCGCAAGCGTCCTCCCCCGAGAGGACGTCCCGGAGCGATACAGCGTCCCGGTGTTAGCCGGGCTCGTCGGCGCGGTACTGACCAACGTCGAGTTCTCGTTCCTCGGTCCGGGCGGGACGGCTGGCTCGCTGTCCGGCCTCGCGCGGCGGACGCTCGGCGTCGACGGGCTCGCGGTCCCGGTCCTCGTGACGCTGCTCGCCGCAGTCGGGATCGCCGTCGCGGTGTCGCTGGACATCCGACGAGACAAGTACGGCGGACTGCGACGAGTGCTGCTGTCGCTCGGCGCGCTCGTCGCGTTCTCGGCCGGCGGGAGCCAGGTCGGGTTGGCCGTCGGGCCGCTGCTCCCACTCCTCGACGACGTCGGGATGATCTCGCCGCTCGTCGTGCTCGTCGGCGGCGGACTCGGCATCCTCGTCGGGTCCTGGACCAGCGCCCCGCGGATGATCAAGTCGCTCGCGCGGGACTACTCCTCGCTGGGACCGCGGCGGTCGATCTCGGCGCTCGTCCCCTCGTTTCTCATCGCCCAGCTGGCGGTGCTGCTGGGCGTGCCCGTGTCGTTCAACGAGATCGTCGTCAGCGCGATCATCGGCAGCGGCGCGGCCGTCGGGGGCGGCAGCGCCGTCAGCTCGCGGAAGATGCTCGTGACCGTCGGCGCCTGGGCGGGGTCGCTCGTGCTCGCGCTGGGCCTCGGTTACGCGTCGGTCGCCGTGTTACCGATCGGCTGACGGGAACCCCTCGCAGTTAGGCCGTCCGCGGCGGCGGGACCAGGTAGACGTTCCCTGCTGCTCTGGCAACGATTTCCTCGGAGACGCTTCCGAGCAGCAGCCGCCGGAGCCGGCTCCGGCCGCGCGAGCCGAGCAGCGTCGTCGTGGGTGTGACCGACTCCTCGACGTCGAGAATCTCGTCGGCGGCGTCGCCGTACCGGAGCTCGATGCGTGTGTCGATGTCCCAGTCCTCCAGTCGCTCGGCGAACTCCGAGAGCTGCGCCTCGGGGTCGTCGACGGGGTCTTTCGGCGACTCGACGTGGACGAGCGTCGCTTCCTCGGTCGCGTGGCGCAGATACGAGAACGCCTCGAACGCCCGTTCGGCGTTCTCCGAGAAGTCGGTCGCGTAGAGAACCCGCCGAAAGAGGTGTTCTCGAACCACCTCGGGCTCGTCGGTCGCCCGCTCGACCCGGTTGACCAGCAGCGGGACGACGGTGGTTCGTGCGAGGTTCCGTGCGGTCGATCCGATCACGCGATTTTCGAGCGGGCTCTGTCCTCGCGACCCCACGATCGTCAGCTCGGCCCGGACGGACTCGGCGATGCCGTTGATGCGTCGGTGCGGCGTCCCGCGCACGACGTGGGCCTCGACCTCGAACCCGGCGTCTTCCATCACGTCCCGGTAGCGCTCGAGGGCGCGGCGCCGACGCCCCTCGAAGTCCATCCCCGGCATCCCCGAGTGGACGTTCGACGGCACGACCGTCACGAGGTGGATCTCGTCGACGCCGACGCGCCGGAGGTAGTCCAAGCACGTCTCGTTCTCGATCGCCGCCTCGCTGGCCGCCGACAGGTCGGTCGCGTAGATCGCTCTCACGGTTCTCACGACGTGGCCGTTCGTAATATCGGTTAGCGTGTGAAATTTCCACAGTTGTACGGTCGGGGAAGTTGCGCCCGAACGCCGCGCGCGGCGTGCGCTCCTCTCTCATTTGATCGCGCGCCGAAGTCCCGTATCCACATACGTTACGCGTATATCTCCGTGGGATACGCCGTGTATCCATAGTAGTAATATTGTGTGGTTCGTCCAAAACCGTTATTATCCCCACTCTGCTAGGATAGAGCGAGTACGAAAAAGTATGATCCAGACATTACCGCACAATCGTGACGGTGTGAGAGAATGCTAGATATCAGCGGTCTCCCCGCCGCCGCGGAGGCCGGCGTGTTGATCGGCGCCGTTCTGCTCGAAGCCATCGTGCTCTACGTGGGCTACGGCCTCGCGGAACAGGCGTTCGGGAGTGCAGTGATCGAA
Organism: Natronoarchaeum mannanilyticum; assembly: GCF_039522665.1. Taxonomy (NCBI): domain Archaea; kingdom Methanobacteriati; phylum Methanobacteriota; class Halobacteria; order Halobacteriales; family Natronoarchaeaceae; genus Natronoarchaeum; species Natronoarchaeum mannanilyticum. The sequence goes on along the minus strand of NZ_BAAADV010000008.1, from coordinate 8,275 downwards.
CGGCTCAAAGGGATCTAACGATGGAGATACTGGGAATCAGCCTGGCGCTGTTGACCCTGTTCGTCGGGTTCGGCCTGCTCATCGGGATCCTCTTCGGATTCTTCGGGATGGGCGGGTCCTTCCTCGTCACGCCCGCGCTCCTCGTGATGGGCTATCCTTCGCGCGTCGCCGTCGGGAGCGGCCTGGCGTTCGTGTTCGGGACGTCCGTGATCGCGACGCTGAAACACCGCGACCTCGGGCAGGTCGACTACAAGCTCGGCGTGTTGATGATCGCCGGCACGACCGCCGGCATCGAGGTCGGCAAGGAGATCGTGCTCCACCTCGAGGAGCTGGGGCTGGCCGGCAGCATCATCAGCGTCACCTACGTGTTCCTGCTGGGCGGCATCGGCGTCTTCGTCACCTACGAGGCGCTGAAAGGCGGCGACGGCGCGGGCGTCGACCACGACGCCGCCGACGCCGATCTCGACGACGCGGACATCCCCGACCTCGCCAAGAAGATCCAGTCGTACCGCGTGCCGCCGATGATGAGCCTTCGCGGCGGCATCTCGGTGTCGCTGTGGATGATCCTCGGCGTCGCGTTCGCGACGGGGCTACTGTCGGGCTTCCTCGGCGTCGGCGGCGGGTTCATCCGGATGCCCGCGCTGTTCTACCTGATCGGCGTGCCGGTGCCGATCGCGGTCGGAACGGACCTCTTCGAGATCGTCTTCTCGGGCGGGATCGGGAGCTTCCTCTACGCGATGGACGGTGGCGTCGACCTCTCGATCGTCCTGCCGCTGCTGGCCGGGAGCGCGCTCGGCGCGCGGGTCGGCTCCGCCGCGACGAGCATCGTCGACGAGGACGAGATCAAGGTGTACTTCGGGCTGATGCTGCTGGGCGGCTCGATCGCCGTCGCCGTCCGCGAAGTCGGGAACGTCTACGGCATCCCGATCTTCGACACCGTCAGTCTGGTGTTGATCCTCGGCTCGGCGCTGATGGTCAGCGGGGCCGTCGTTTACAGCAGCGTCACCGCGCTGCGCGAGGAGCCGACGTCGGCGGCGTCGCCGACCGAAGACTGAGCCGATCGCAGGATTGTACAATCTCTACACAAGTCTTTTAACGGCGTAGTGCGTACGTGAACGTGATAACAATGCCAGATTCGATGTCCGAACAACTCAGGCAGGATATGGAGTGCGAGGGGCTCCTCGAGTGTTTCCACGGGCTCAAACAGCTCGACAAGGAGTGCTTCCAGGCGCTCGTCGAGACCGAAGAGCCGCTCACCGTCGACGAGATCGCCGAGGCCGTCGACCGCGAACGGTCGACCGCCTACCGGGCGGTCCAGCGGCTGCTCCAGACCGGCTTCATCCAGAAAGAGCAGGTCAACTACGAGCAGGGCGGCTACTACCACGTCTACGAGCCGACCGACCCCTCGAAGATCGCCGACGACATGCAGCGGATGCTCAACGACTGGTACGCGAAGATGGGCCAGCTCATCGGCGAGTTCGAGACGAAGTACGAGCAGCAAGACGCCGCGTCGGCGTCCGCCGAGAGCTGATTCGGCGGTTTCTCCGATATCTCCGGTTCGCCGTTCTCTCCGTCTTCCCATCGGTCGATCGTGCTCCTTTTGATCCGCCTCTGTCCCCGGGAGAAGCGTGGGGGCTCGCAAAATAGTATTGTGTGATTCATCCAAAACTCTTAACTACTACCGTCCCGTACTAGACGGTGATGACAGTCGAAACCGCTTCCGACGCAAGCACAGCCACGCCCGACGAACCGGTCTACGTGAACGGGCAGGACGAGCTCGACGACACCGTCGCCGACTACGACGTCGTACTCGCGGACTTCTACGCGGACTGGTGCGGTCCGTGCCAGATGCTCGAACCGGTCGTCGAGACGCTCGCCGAGGAAACTGACGCCGCCGTCGCCAAGATCGACGTCGACGCCAATCAGCAACTCGCCGGCGCGTACGGCGTCCGCGGCGTCCCGACGCTCGTGCTGTTCGCCGACGGCGAGCAAGCCGAGCAGGTGGTCGGCGTCCAGTCCGAGGACCAGCTGCGGTCGCTGATCGAGGGGTACACCGAGTAAATGACCGGCGAACGACGCGACCTCGTCATCGCCGGATCGGGCGTCGCGGGGCTCTCCGCGGCGGTGTACGCCGCCCGCGCCGACCTCGACCCGCTCGTCCTCGAAGGCGACGAGCCGGGCGGCCAGCTGACGCTCACGACCGACGTCGAGAACTATCTCGGCTTCCCCGACGGCGTCGGCGGCATGGAGCTCATCCAGCGCGGGAAGGAACAGGCCGAGCAGTTCGGCGCCGAGTTCCGGCACGGTAGCATCGAGACGGCGGACGTCGACGGTCGGCCGTTCGAGCTCACGCTGTCGACCGGAGACACGGTGCAAACGCGTGCACTGGTCGTCGCCACCGGCGCGAGCGCTCGATGGGTCGGCGCCGAGAACGAGGCGGAGCTGATGGGATACGGCCTCTCGACGTGTGCTACCTGCGACGGAGCGTTCCATCGGGGCGACGACGTGCTGGTCGTCGGGGGCGGCGACTCCGCGATGGAGGAGGCGCTGTTCCTCGCGAAGTTCGCCGACTCGGTGACGGTCGTCCACCGCCGCGAGGAACTTCGCGCGTCCGAGATCATGGCCGATCGTGCACGCGCCCACGACGACATCGAGTTCCGCTGGAACACGGAACTGCTGGCACTCGAGGGGTCTCAGGAGGACGGCGTGACCGGTGCGACGCTGGTCTCTCACCCGGACGGGTATCCGGTCGAGAAGTACGAGGCGGGCGACGACGTGACCCGCGCGGACGTCGACGTCGGCGGCGTGTTCTACGCCATCGGCCACGAGCCCAACACCGACTTCCTCCGAGAAACGCCGGTCGAACTCGACGACGACGGGTACGTCCGGACGGCGCCCACGGGCGACGCCGCGATGACGACGGAGACGGCGGTCGACGGCATCTTCGCGGCCGGCGACGTGATGGACCGCACGTACCAGCAAGCGGTCACTGCCGCCGGCACGGGGAGCATGGCCGCCCTCGACGCCGAAGCGTGGCTCGAAGAGGACGCCCCGACGGCGGCGACGGTCAGCGACCCCGTCACCTCCGAAGCGGGGGACTGATGATCTGTCGGCGGAAGCGGTGTTCCTGTCTTTCGTCCCTCTTCAGGCAACGGTCGGCCCGCTGCAATTCTAACACGGTCGGGGGCGTTTCACAGAGGGTCACAGGAAGAGGGCAGGAATCGTGTTCCTGAAGATGTTGAGAGAGATAACGAACAGGAGCGCGACGACGAACCAGTTGAACTTCTGTTCGTCTACTTCTAGCCGCCGCAAGTAGGTTCCGAGGAGGAGGCCGACGATCGTGACGACCGCGATCACCGATCCGAGCCACAATCGATACGTCGTCAGGAGATCGGTGAACAGAGCCATCTGCACGATTCGGATCGTAAAAATCGCCCCGAGGACCATCGACAGACCGCCGATGTACCGTTCGGTATCTCTCTCGAAAGTGTGGAAGTACGCCGGGAGAAGCGGACCGAGGTTCGCCACTGCCAACAGGAATCCTTCGAGGAACCCAGCTGTACTAAGAGCGACCGGGTTGTGTGAGCGTTCGACCGTCACGAAGTCCTGGACGACCTGAAAGACGACGTACCCGAAGATGATGAGCCCGATAACGAAGGGTACGGCCGGACCTGTACTGAACTCGGCCAAGAACGCGACCCCGAGAACGGTACCAACGATAGCGAGCAGAAGGAGTATCCACTCCTCTCGTACGAACGTCCATCCAGTGTCTGTCTCCCCGACCTGAAACATATTGATCATCCACGGAGGGATCGTGAGGACGACGACGGCGAACGTCGGATCGACCACCAGGGCGAATATCGGGGTTGTGATGAGCGCGTATCCGAATCCGACCATCCCTTTGACGACACCTGCAACGATTGCTACGACGATGAACATCCCCAACAGCCCAAGCGATACGTCAGACTGGATCCCCTTGCCCAGGTTATCCATCCCGGGGAAGAAGACGATAGAGCTCACAACGACAGCAAGCGTCGCGAAAACCATCATCACCTCTCGGTACTGGAATTCGAAGAAGTTCCGGAGGAACTGTTCGACATCGATAGTAGAGTCTGGAGCGCTCATAGTGGTTCGATTTCGGGTAACGGCGGCGCGGAATCGCCTTTGCGGTCTTTAGTGCTGACGGTCGTATCCCACTATCTTCTTCGGCGAAATCTACGGAGTTTTAGGTCGAAACCAGACTCATGAAGCAACGGATACGGACAGAGTAGAAGCGGCTACGCACTATACACCTGGAACTTGTCCGTCATAGCCTCTGGTAACATTTTCCGGGATCAATCGAAGGGATGAGTGCTTCTCAACGAAACCGCGTAAGGGATGTCGTAGCGGTCGAGGCAAGCCTTTGACAGGCATCATCGTCTCGGTCTCCTCGTCTTCGGTTTCTGGTTCCTATTTCCACTACCACACTCTGGTACGTATGAACCGCCCCTTGATTGGGGATTCGAGACGGGACGGACCGCTGCTAATTTCGGTCCCAGTTCATAACTCAATTCCCCACCATACTGTGCAGCAATTGTGCTTAAGACGTTCAAGACTGTACGTCCAAAGGGTAACAATGTTCGAGAAAATCACTGCTCGAGAGTTGGCGGACAGGCAGGACTCGGACGACGATAACTACACACTCATCGACACGCGTCCCGAGGAGAGTTACGAAGCGTGGCATATCACGGGGGCGGAGAACATCCCGTTCGGGCCGGCAGAAACCTTGGACGATGACCAGCGAGAAGTGATCGACGAGCGAGCCGACGGGGACGAGATAATCACGATCTGTGGGAAGGGCGCAACGTCGTCGGCGCTCGCCTCCGAGTTGGATGCCAACGACTACGACGACGTTGCGGTCGTCAAAGGCGGGATGCGTGACTGGAATTCCCTTTACGAGTCTGCTCGCGTCGACACCGAGAACGATGACCTCGTTATCATCCAGTTCCAGCGCCGAGCAAAAGGCTGTCTCAGTTACCTCGTCGGGTCACGAAGCGCCGGGGAAGCCGCCGTCGTCGATCCAACTCGCCACACTGACCAGTATATAACGACGACCGCCGAAGAAGGGCTAGAGATCACGCAGGTAATGGATACTCACGTCCATGCAGATCACATTTCTGGCGGTCACGACCTCGCAACAAAACTTGACGTTCCGTACCGTCTCGGCAACCATGCAACCGACCGAAACCTCAGTTATGAGTTCGATCCCTTGACGGACGGCGACACGGTCTCGGTTGGCGATGTCGAGATCGAAGTGCTGTACACGCCTGGCCACACTACTGAGATGGTCAACTACCGTATCGACGACGAAGCGATACTGACGGGCGACGCTCTGTTCCTCGACTCGGTTGGCCGCACGGAACTGGAATTCGGTGAGGAGGAAGCCGAAGAAGGCGCGAGGATGCAGTACGAGACGCTCCACGACACCTTGCTAGAACTTCCGGACGAGCTCACAGTGCTGCCGGGGCACGTCACGGTGAACAACGACGGCACCTATGAGAACGGGGCGCCGGGCGAACTCGTCGGCGCGTCACTCGCGGATGTCCGCAGCAGTCTCGACCTGGCTGATCTCGACGAGGCCGCGTTCGTCGAGCGGTTGATCGAAAACATTCCCGAAAAGCCGGATAACTACGAGACGATCATCAGCATCAACCGTGGCAAGGAGAGTGTCGAGAGTAGTCGCGATGCTACGATGCTCGAGACCGGTGCCAACAACTGCGCTGCCTGACGTCGTCGGTTCTGTCAGCGCGGGCTGGGTTCATTGTTTCCGGGTCTTTCGGAGGTCGTCAGTTTGTAGTTCTCATCTACCCGTGTCAGGTTCGGGGCTGAACCGCAACGACGACCGGACGAGATACGAACCACCAACAATAGCTGAAATGAAGACTCCTATCATGATTCGAATGCTTCGTTCGTTGGCCACGTTTCCGACGCGAATGCCCTATCCTGGACATGTACCGATAGCAGTTGAGTGTTGCAGAAGGTGTACGGACGTAGGTGCGTGAATAGTATATCAGTCGGCTGAAGTCGACCAGATGTCCTAATCCGGGGCGGCATACAGTCATTCTGTTGCCGAAACCCCCTCATCGACTTGCTGCGGGGAGGCCATCTATGACCGCCATTTTGTGCTCTGAGAGCGGCCTACAAGAGTAATGACTCGACCATACATGATTACCAGAACGACGGCAGCACTTCTTCCCGGTACAGCTCTAGGAGCGCGTCCTGGTCGTCCCCGATCTGCATGACGTAAACGTGATCGTACCCCGCATCGATCGCCTCTTGGATCGCGTCGATGTGCTGCTGGGCGTCCGGCGTGGTCAGGATGCTCCCCTCCGCGATGTCGTTCTCCGAAACCATCTGGGTCGCCTGCTCGAAGTGGGTCGGCGTCGGCAGGATGGAGCTCAGTTCCCCCGGCAGGGCCGAGTTCGGCCATTTCTCGTGGGCGGTGGCGACGGCCTCGTCCTCGCTGTCGGCGACGCAGGCCTGGAGCTGGCAGAACCGCGGCCCCTCCCCGCCGTGTTGTTCCCACGTTTTGACGACGTCCTGCGGGCCCACGGACCAGAATCCGTCGCCGAACTCTGCCGCCGCCTTTGCGGCGCGCTCGCCGTAGGCCGACACGCAGATCGGCGGTCGTTCCTCCGGGAGCGTGAACAGCGTCGCGTTCTCGACGGTGTAGTGTTTTCCGTGGTGGCTGACCTGCTCGCCCGTCCAGAGCTTGTCGACCACCTCGACCGCTTCCTCGAGCATCTCCAGGCGCACTTCGTGCTCCGGCCAGTGGTCGCCGAGAACGTGTTCGTTGAGCGCCTCGCCCGTCCCGACGCCGGCGAAGAACTGTCGGCCGTCGAACATCGCGGCCGTCGTCGCGGCCGCCTGCGCGTAGACCGCCGGGTGGACGCGCACGATCGGCGCCGAGACGCCCACGCCGACGTCGATCTCGTCGGTCGCCGCGGCGACGCCGCCGAGGGTCGACCAGACGAACGGCGCTTCCCCCTGCGCGCTCACCCACGGGTGGAAGTGATCCGAGATCGAGAGGAAATCGAAGCCGATCTCCTCGGCCCGCGTCGCGTACTCGACCAGATCGTTCGGGTGATGCTCCTCGCTCGAGAGGGTGAATCCGATGTCGGTCATCGTTCGGTGGCCCCCGCGAACTCGTCGACGATCGCGTCTGTGAACGCGTCCAGGTCGTCGGGGTCGCGGCTCGTCACGACGCTGTCGTCGACGACGCCGGCTTCGACTAGCGTCCACGGGCCGTGGCAGATGGATCCGAGCGCGCCGTCGGCCGCGCGGTGATGCTCTAGCAGCTCGACGGCATCCTCGTCGGCGCGAAGCGTGTCAGCACCCACGATCCCGCCGGGAACGATCCGCCCGTCGCACTCGTCCGCGGCCGCCTCCGAGAACGTTTTGTCGACGCCGTACGCGTCGGATTCGTCGAGATCGTTGTTCACGGTCCGGGCGTCGTCGGCGTCGCCGCCGAGAACGTCGACGTCGGCTCCGGCGTCCGACATGGCCGCCTTCGGCTCAGTGAACTCGACCTCCTTGGTGCTCTCCTGTGCGACGAACACCCCCACTTTCACGCCGTCGAGCTCCTGTCGGTCTGATGCGCTCATACGGATATAGACGCCACGGTTCTGGGGTTAAAGCTATTTTACAGTGCTCGGTAAGTGTCGGACGATTAGCTATCGAGGTGATCGGTCGTCTTTCCGATGCTAGCGCCGCCGCGCGTCCTCTCCTTGTTGAGCGCGTTGCTCATGTGCGGTTAGTACCCTCTTGCGAGCGGTCGCGCACGCACGCGCGATCTTTTCGAGCGCTTGGCTGAGCTCGCCGATGGAGTTCCGGTCGAACGTAGCGCACCAGAACGAGTCGTGAGGATGGAGATGTGTGTGGTCCGTACCCTTGCGTAGATATCACGAACGGCATCTAATGCAACGGCGTTTTATATCCCCGGTGCATTCGATATTGATGTGAACGCGTCGCCGGCTACGAAAGGCCGGTGACAAGAGATGAGGATTCCACCCCTGCGGTCCGCCGTACAGATGGGATCTGACGTTAGCCTTGGTAGTTCGGTGACACCCATCCGATCGACGGATTGTGTGTTCACCGATCTACGGACCCATGCAATAGACGATCGTGGTCCCTGACGGGGACCACACATTATGGTGTTGTCTCCCTTTGGGAGACATCCCGCCCACCGCCCCCACTCTGGGGGCACATTCCGGTTGATCCTGCCGGAGGCCATTGC